>CAZTTU010000020.1:0-27179 GCA_964616045.1 uncultured Verrucomicrobiota bacterium
TGCCATTTACGTCAAATTTTTCAGGTTCAACAGGAAGGGGAGTAGAACTGAAAAGCCCCATGAACTGGTAGTAACTGTAAGGTGGCGCCTGTCTATGATTAAGCCATCCTTTCAATCTGTCCAATTGCCGCGCCGCAGCACCATCGAAATCATTGCGAGTACGGTTCATGCTGAGAAGTTCATTATACCCCTTGGATGGCCGGGATAAGTGCATGGCATCTTCTATCTGATGGCCAAAAAGCCCAAGTGCCGAAGCAAAACTGTATGCGGAGTCAATCCCCAGTGGTAACGAGGCCGCCTTGGCGTAGGGACTGTACGCTTGATACTTGAAATATCCGGGGTGAATCATCCCAAAAGGTGCCGCCAAGTTGATCTCTCGCGGATAAATGCCCTGCAAGCGGCTAAATTGGTCAAAGTTAGGACTACCCTTGCTTCGCTTCTGATCGTTGTGGTGATATCTAATGTTAAGTGCCTTGTGCGCAGGCACGGTAAGGTGGGCATATCGCGCGACAAATTTATTTTCCGGACCATGCGGCTGATCAGGTTTTTCGAGCAGGCCAATCCAATGTGGATCCCCCACAAGGACTTGCCTTCCCAGAAAATCAACCACCGTCCCCTGGTACCGTGCCCCATCACGATTGGTCGCCGCATTTAAATCCAAATAGAATGGAAACTTATCCTGCACGCCATCCCCGGAATGATCTATGTAAACGGGCACTCGTGGTAAATTTGTCAGACCGTTGGCGAAATTCACCAATCCCTGATGGTTGGTCGGGATGGAAAGCGTGCCATTTCCATCTTCATTTTGAGAAACCATCAACCCGTGGTTGATATTGTTGCGAATCTGCTCCACGACCTCCCGCTGGGCCTCTACCAACCCAATCTCAAAGGCATGTCCGGCTTCTGTGCGAACCATGCTGGCCTCCACGGAGGCACGCTCAAAACGCGAGAAACCAACAAATGCAACAACCAGAAATGTAACCATGGAAAGCATAATTAGCGCCACCACCAGAACTGCGCCCTGCTCATGTTTCGACTTTGTTTTCATTTTTGCCCCTCCCCTAGTATGCGGATGAGTTGTTTATAGAAATAAACTCGATCCAGATTTTCAGACAAATGTTTTAGTTTGGCGTGATATTTTTTGGCAGGATTTGTTTCACCCTCCATCCGTTGCTCAACTTCCTGCTCCAACTCAAGCATAAGCTTTTCATCAACCACCGCCAACTCAACCTCCACAAATGTAGGAGCAAGGTTCCCGGTGAAGAATGAATCCACCGGGCTCGCCAATGCCCTCCCTGGATCCGCTGGACTTATCGCACGCAAGCGAAAATGGATCACCCCATTCATTACTCGTGCATACCCAATGGGCTCATCTAGTTTGACCCCAGGCGAATCGTGCCTTTTCAAGGCCTCATGATCTTCGCGTTCTGCCAGTAAACCTGAAAGCGGCACCACTCGCGACCGATACACCCACAACGCTCCCACGGGACTCGCAGGATCCATCCGCTTGTAGTTTTCCTTGCCTCCGAATTTATAATCCACAAAACGCCAACCCTCATCATTTGTAAAAAACCGGCAATGATGACGAAATAAATCCTGTGACATGGCATGATAATATAGCCACCGCGAATAGGGAATGGCCGTCATGTGCACCTCGGCCCGTTTCGCATCAACCGGCGGCTCATGCGCACCGACAAGCCCCTTAAAATTTAGAAACGGGTTATACGGGCTGTCGTTTCCGGAAACCATATAGGTAAACTGGCCTTGAGCCGCGTTGATAACTTTCCCCACTCCATATTTGTTTAGCGAATCCGGAAAATAAATTGTGTCACTGATCGCTGGCCCGGCAGCCCCCCCAACCTGCAGCACCCCTGAATCGTTATCGATAGACTCGATATAAAACGGTCGAACCGGGGAAAGATACCCCACACTATTCACTTCATTAGTTCCACCCACCCAATCGATGTTCGGCACCTCGCCTATGAGATCATTAATCCTAGCTGGTGACAGGGCTTCAATATCATTGACTATCATATCCATGGCAATACGTCCCTGCTCCATCGCGCGCGCGCGATTTTGACTCACCACGAACACCGTTTGCACCTTATCAAAAATCTTATACAGCAACAGTATGACAATCATGGAAATCACCACTGCCCCCATGAGCTCCACCAGCGTGAACCCTCCGCACTTGGATTGGCGCATAATTTTCATGCCTATCTCAAAAACCAAAAAGAACATTCCCGATTATTTGAAGGCGCCTTCGCTGGCCAATACCCCCCTTCCCCCAAGGGAACCTTAAATATTTGGCCTGCTGAATTTGTCAAGGCGCCTATTGCATCAGAATTATAGATGGAGTTAATCCGGTATTTATCCTGCCGCTTTTCCACCAGTCCAAAACGTTGATAATCACTTAATACATCTCCCCATGTTTCCAGCGGCTTCAGGAACGACACCGTATAGTCCGCCTGCGCCGACGTTGGCGTAAATCCAATGCCCGGGGTAGATGTCAAGGTAAGATAATGCCCGTTCAAGTGGACATTACTGATGGAGTGCGACACGTTTTGGCCGGCAATATGAAGGAATAAACCCACATCATTCCAGTGAAAGGCCTCACTTATTTGCGACTCAATTGGATTGCCGATAAATTCCTCTCGCCGCATCCATTTCTTATCCTGATCATTCCATATCATCACAGTAATCAGGCCAGCAGCATTGAGGACCAACTGCCGCGAGAAACCGTCCCAAGATTCCAATGATTTTCGATCCGGAAAAATTGTCTTTAGATCATCAATGGACACTTCATCCCCTGGCAAACCTGCGCGCATAAACTGACTTTGCCTAGCATCCAGATTCACATAGGATAGAGCTGGATTTGGGCGGAGGTTGGTGAGAATCGAGAAGGTTTTTGTGTTTGCCAAATGCGTTTGCGGGTTATCCACAATACTATCGATGCTTTTACCAGAATTAAGAGCGGTCTCAACCGGCTCGGAAATAGGCCAGTAAAATGTAAGGGTGAGGCGACTCCCTGAATCCGGCAAACGTTCAATTTGGGTTTCCAACAAATATCCAAAAGAAAACTCACCACCCTCTAAATAATGCCCCCCCTGACCTCGGGGACTGTAAAGCCGGTCAAAAAGCGATCCGTTGATAGATCTCACGCGCGCAAATTTTCTAGGCACCTTTGCCCTTGGGGCTGATAACCACCCACAAACATCCACCGACCAACTCGCCTTACCGGCCTCTGAAAGATCATACCAGTTGGCTCTATAGACACTGCCGGCAGCATCTTTCAGCTCAATTGTTTCTACTCGATCCAGTTCTTCCAAGGGCTGACCGCCAGCTTGAAGTACGGCAAACCAATATTCCGCCTCGTAACGGACAATCGTTTCCTCACGATTATCTTTTTGCGCCGAGAGGCCAAATGGAAGTATCGAGAAAATGGCCACTAATCCAAACGCCACAATACCCACTGCCAAAGTCACCTCGGGGATCGTAAATCCCTTTTTTGTTTTTTCATGAACCAGCACATTCATAGTTTCCAAAAATTTAATTGCGGTGATAGCGCACTTCGATACCAGGGTCGACACGCTGCAAATAGGCGATCAACCCCATTAACTTGACTCGAGGAATGCCGCCAATCGCGACCGGCCGAATCTTGTTTGGGTTTCCTATAAAAATATATTTTCCCCGATCGTCCTTGTTCCCCCACATGGTTGGTTGCGCCCATCTGCGATCATGAACCATCTTGCCCACAGCATTGGCACTAAGCCACTGATCGATTGTTTCTGCAACTATGTGCGGCTCAGAGCTCAAGGTGTAAACCCGCAGTGAATACAACCGGGGTTTGTCGGGCTCTTCCTCCAGCACTCCAGCGCGACCTGTGATGCCATTTATATGCAACCAAACACGCGTTTTATTTGTCGCCACCGCAGAATCCTCCCGACTTGCACTCCCAAGATGATACTTACCGTTGGGTAATCGCTCTGGCTGAAACACGCCTCCCTCGGTCAACTTAAGATAAAAATCCCCAACGCGCACTTCACCGGGATTGCCGCGTGCGGACAGCTCACCTCGACTGTTGTACATGATGTACGGGAGATACATAAGGCGTGTAATCACACCATCTTCTTTGAGGTGGCCATTTTTCATCGCGCTGAAAGCAAGGCGATTGTCACCCGAAGCATCAGCAGAGTGCCAAATATTCGTAAGATCCTCTCCGGCAAAATAAAATCCTGACGGCAGCCGCTTCCAATCAGTAAGCCAACGTTTCGACGGCTCCCCGGGTTGGTCACCAGGAAGATATTCGGCATAAATCGCGTAACTGGTGGATTGCTCTCCCAACATGGAATTACCTTCTCCTTTTAGGTAGTTATCCACATCACCCGCACGACGCCCCACCTCAGACAACAAAGGCATGAATGCCACATAAACCGGCGCACCATTGCGTAGGGCCATGGTACGGGCACTGTTCAAGTCCCCGATAATCTGGCTGCGCGCCATGGAATTCGGCTTACTCCCCATTAAGCCCTTCAGCGAGGGCAGCGTAAGCTTTAGCACCAGCACCATGATGGCAACCACCATCAACAATTCCACCAACGTGAACCCATCTGCTCGACGCAAAGCATGTCGATTTTTCAGATTGAGGATTCTCGAATTCATCTCAACGCCAACTCAGGATGTTATCTTCGTTGCTCCCCTCAGAAGCAGCCCCCGCTCCGCCCGTCTTATCCGGGCCAAAGCTCCATATCATTACTTCCCCCTTATAAACGTAAATATCCGGAGCCGTAGGCCTGATCGTCTTGTAGCTCACCAGGCCAACCAAGCCGCCTCCAGGCGACCCTGAAACTGATGGGGGGCAGTACGCGGCATCTGCACATATGCCGTCGCCGCTCAAATCCAATGAAATGAAATACTCATTACCAAAAGGGTCATGATATCTTCCGGTTGTTGACAATCCTGGAAATCCATCCACCTCCCCTGATTCCTTAGGCTCGATATATTTGTTCTTTTTTGGGTTTCTCCCATGCCCTTGGTTAAACCTACCATCCTTTGCCATGAGGATTTCCATCAAAGCTTCATTTTGAATAATGTTTGTCAACCCGTAGGTGAAATCTCCACCTTCATTAATCCATGGTGCGGGAGGTGGCGGACGCTTGGGGATAGGCCAGCGATTGTAATCGGTTTTATAACTCTTGATTGCCGCCTCAAGGCCCGCCATTTCCGCTTTGGCGACTGCAACTTTCGCCTTGGTCTTTGCCCTTCCCACTACGGGAATCAAGATGCTGGCCAAAATCGCGACGATGGCAACGACCACGAGCATTTCCACCAGCGTGAAGGCGGCTTGTTGAAATTGTGATGTTTGTTTTTGGTTGGATTTCATTTGTTAATTATTCCAGTTGCTGATAATTTTCACTGTGTCATCTAAAGGATCATCTTTAGCTTTGCCGAGGTCCCCGTACTCAACCCAGAGATCATAAGTGTTTTTGTTATAACGCGGGTTGTTTGAATTATAATACCATTTCACAAAAGGGGCACCGCCCCTCAGATCCGGTACGGGGGCAAGCAGACTTTCCCCCTCATATTGACCTTCTCTAACATCCGGCAGATGAGGCTTCTTCCCGGCTGCAATGGGCCTAGTGACCAAATCCCGATAGAGTTGATTCCCCAAGGGGGCAGGGCTGCCAGAGCTCCAACCCTTTGGTGGATATTCATAACCCCAAGGCTCAGAGTAGGGGTACTGACTGTTCTTAGCCTTATAGTTTTCAAGGGCCAGCTCAATAGCACTAAGCTCGGCTTTGAGCCGGGATTCGACCCCCTTGCGCTTTGCGATGCCATAAATCCCCAAGGTGATGGCAGCAAGAATCCCGACGATGGCGATGACGACGAGCATCTCCGTTAAGGTGAAAGCTAATTGTGAATTACGACAGGTCGATTTCATCGCTCGAGTTTCCGTGTCTCCTCTTCCATTCGTTCGCTGAGCCATTGCTTGATCATGCTCTGGTAATTGAGATAACGGGAACGCGCGACTCGCTTGACTCGCGCAAGCATTCGCGGATCCATTCGAAGTGTAATGGTGACAGACTCATTGGCGCTGTTGCCGGCCACCACGGAGGCTTCCATAAGGCGCACATCCACTCGAGCTTCCTCCCAAAACAGCGCCTCTTCGTAATCCCCGCTAAATCTTGGCACCTGTTCCCAATCCTGGATAATTGTCATGTCCTGTTACCTTGGTTCAGTAGTTTTTCCTGCTGTCCCTCATAAAAAAAAACTTCCTCAGGCTCAAACGGCCTAGCCAAAATCACCTGAATTTGTTTTCCATTGGCCCGATAGATCGAGAATACGCCCTGTCCATCCGCGGATTTTCCAAGATTGAAATATCGCGCTTTCTTTGAAAATTGCGCAGAATCCGGCAATAACCGTACCGAAAACGGATCTTCAAACGATTCTTCCACTTCACGGGTTTTCAATGAACAATCGGGCTGAAGTGGCTGATTCTCCCAGTCAAATTCCATTTTATCGTATCTGGTAAATCAATTGACTATCATCAGTCCTTACAATGTATTTACACCATATTTGAGAAAATGCAACCGTTGGAGGCGAATTTTTGCGTTTTTTTCGCTGGATAAATGCTATTGACCCAACTTATCCATCATCTTGATAAGAGGCAGGAACATAGCAATTACGATACTGCCCACAATAACTGCGAGGAAAACAATCATTATGGGTTCCAAAAGCGAGGTCATCGCCGTCACAGCGTTATCTACCTCCTCCTCGTAAACGTCAGCAACCCGCACGAGCATCTCCGGCAAGGCGCCGGTTTCTTCACCGATATCAATCATGCTGACAACCATGGGTGGAAACACTCCGGATTTGTCCAGCGGCTTGGTGATCGTTTCACCTTCTTTTACCGCGTCGTATACCCCGTCAATGGCTTTGGAGACAATCACATTGCCGGCGGTTTCTTTCGTAATATTTAGTGCCTGCAAAATCGGCACACCAGAAGAGACCAGCGTACCCAACGTCCGGCTAAATCGCGCAATAGCCACCTTGGAAACCACACCACCAAGTGGCGGACATTTCATTTTGAATAAATCCCAAACATAACGGCCGAATTTTGTCTTGCTGATGATAAGCTTGAAAATAATGAAGGCGGCAATAACCCCAATCACCACCGAAATCGCATTGTGTTGAATGGTGTCGGAAATCTTTAGAACCAATAGTGTGAATTCAGGCAGGGTTTCGCCAGGCCCCAGCATATCGGCAAAGATTGTTTTGAACTTTGGGATCACATAAGTCATCAGAATACCCACAATGATCACAGCCACGATGAGCACCGCAATCGGATAAAACATGGCCGATTTAACTTTACCTTTAATCTTCTGGGACTTTTCCATGAACTCCGCCAGACGGTTTAAGGCAATTTCCAAAACACCACCAATCTCACCAGCTTTCACCATGTTCACAAAAAGCTTGTCAAAAATTTTGGGGTGCTTGGCCAGTGCCTCAGAAAAAGTAGAACCACCTCCAATGGTCTCGCCAATGTCACCTATAATTCCCGTAAAGTAGGGGTTTTTGATCGATTTTTGAAGCGTGGTCATGCCCCGCATTAAAGGCAAACCCGCATCGATCAACACAGCGAGTTGTCGAGTGAATTGAGTCAGCTCTTTAGAACTAACAGTGGGGAGGGCGATGCTAATTTCGCCCTTTTTACCCTTCTTTTTCTTGCGTTTCTTGGCCTCTTCCGGCGTATCCTTAACTTCCGCAACCTGTGTGGGGTAATACCCCATTTCCTTAATACGGGAAATCGCCTCATTCTGGCTGCCGACCTCAAGGGTGCCTTCCTTCTGCTTGCCCTCCTTGTCGATAGCTATGTAGTTGAACAGTGGCATAGTAGCGATTTAGCTATATTTCATCACTTCCTCAAATGTTGATACTCCACTGAACATATTCTTTAACCCATCCACGCGCAAGGTTTGCATGCCCGTCTCAATGCATTTTTGGCGCAACATCAGTGCCGGCGTGTTGGTGGCGATTAATTCACGCACCTCATCATCCATTTGTAACATTTCAAAAATACCCTGCCTCCCTTTGTAACCGGAATTATTGCAATTATCGCAACCAGTTCCATATTGAATTTCACGCCCACCCACCTCTTCCTCGGTGAGATTCATCATCTTACGCTGATCATTCGTCATCGGTGCGGAAACTGTGCATTTGGGGCAGATGGTCTTAACGAGCCGTTGGGCCAGCACCCCATTGACCGAGGAGGCAATCATGAAGGGCTCCACGCCCATGTCCATGAGGCGAGTGATGGCTTCGGTTGAGCTATTTGTGTGCAGTGTGCTTACCACCAAGTGCCCCGTCAACGCGGCCTCAATGGCAATTGAAGCTGTCTCCAGGTCGCGCATCTCACCCACCAGAATGATGTCTGGATCCTGCCGCAGGAATGATCTTAGCGCCCTTGCAAAGGTCATGCCCTGCGCCTCGACAATGTGGCATTGCACAATGCCTTGCACGGGAAACTCAACCGGATCTTCTGCGGTTAGAATTTTTACGTCAATTGTATTAAGCATGCGCAAACATGCATAAAGAGTTGTTGTTTTACCGGAACCAGTGGGACCAGTAACCAAAAACACTCCATTTGGCTGGTTGACACAATGACGGATGCTGGCATCCACCCTCTCTGGAATATTCAGGGCGTCGAGCGCAGTTAACTCCTCATTCGATGAATCCAAAAGACGAAGCACAACAGATTCGCCAAATTTTGTTGGCAATGTGCTCATCCGAAAAACCAGTTCCGCTCCGGCGATCACCTCAGAAATCCGCCCATCCTGTGGAATTCGTCGCTCAGCAATGTTAAGTCCTGCGAGAATTTTAAGGCGTGAGGAAATTGCCGGCGCCAGTTCTTTTGGGGGAGGAGTCAGCAGCTTCATAGACCCATCCACTTTCATGCGAATCTGATAGGAATCCTCAAAAGGTTCGAAGTGAATATCCGCCGCCTGATCTTTCAGCGCCTGGTACAACACCATGTTAACAAAGCGCACAATCGGCGCAGCGTCACCAACTTCCTCGAGAATTTCCAAGCTCCCAGATTCTTCCTCATCTTCCTCATCATCGGCATTCACGCTGCCCAACGCATCTATTAAATCATCAAAGGAATCATCCTTGCTATATTTGTCTTCAATGAGAGATTGAATGGCCTCTGGGCTGGCTACTCGAATTTGCAACGGTCTTTTCAGCACAAATGCTAATTCATCAAGGGAAGTTGGATTCAATGGATCCACCATGCAAAGGTGAAGGGTTTCCCCATCCAGCCCGATCGGCAGGCATTGGTAAACATGGGCGGTTTCCAGTGGAATGAGGTCTAACAATTCCTTGGTAAAGGCAATTGCAGTGACATCGATCACGTCTGTCCCAAGATATTCAGCCATTAACTCCAACTGTGATGCCAAGTCTAAAATAGCCTGATCATTTAGAAGCTTGTTGATGGATGCACCGGAAAGATTGTGCTCACCCTGGATCCCCTCCAAATCCATAATATCAGCAAGCTGCCTGTCCAAAATCAGGCTCAACAATGGACTGGTTAAGGTTCCTTCCACGTCAACTAATTACCCTGCTGGAGGTGGTGGCGCCCCGGGAGGTGCCATCATGCTCGGGTCTCCCGGAACTCCGCCGCCCGCCCCCATCTCGGCTTGCATGGCGGCCTGCTCCTCATCCCATTCCTTTAATTTCAGTTGCATGCCGTTATAATCCTGCGCCTTTTCTATGGCATCTTCGCGGGTAATATTGCCTTTTGTGTAATGCCCGAAAAGACCGTCATCCAGTGTTACCATCCCATATTTTTGCCCAGTTTGCTGGTCTGACTGAATTCGGAATGTTTTATTATCCCGAATGAGCGCTGAGATGGAAGGCGTCATCACCATGATATCGTGAATCGCAACTCGCCCCTTAGGCAACCTCTTGCAAAGAATTTGGGAGATCACGCACTGCAACACGGTCGATAACTGGATTCGAATAGTTTCCTGTTGTTGCATTGGAAAAGCGTTCACAATCCGGTCAACAGTCTTGGCCGCACCCGTAGTATGTAGCGTGCCGAATACCAAGTGGCCGGTTTCCGCGGCAGAAACGGCCATCTCAATCGTCTCCAAGTCACGCAACTCTCCCACTAAAATCACTTCGGGATCCTGCCGCAAAGCCCGGCGCAATGCCTCAGCAAAGCTAGGCACATCCACATGAACTTCACGCTGAGTGGTTACTGCCTTTTTGTGCGGATGGTAAAATTCAATCGGATCTTCAATTGTTATTAGGTGGCAGTGGTCCTGTTCCTTGTTAATGATATCAATCATTGAGGCCAGGGTTGTCGATTTACCAGAACCAGTTGGGCCCGTTACCAGAATCATCCCACGCGGTGTGTTGAGCAATTTATCCACCAAGCCTTGATCCAGACCAATCTGCTCGATGGTTAGCAGCTCATTGGGAATTTGCCGGAGAACCAACGCCATGTTCCCGCGTTCCTTAAATGCTGAGACACGAAATCGGGCCTTAGTGCCAAATGCGAACCCAAAGTCTGCACCACCCGCCGTGCGGATTTGCTGTATCTGGTCATCATTCGCGATAGCTTTCACCAGATATTCCACATCTTCACCTTCGCAATCTGGGCCTTCCACACGCTTCAGCGTCCCGCTATCCCGATAAGCCGGAGGAATGCCAGTTCGCACGTGAAGGTCTGATGACCCGGTATCAACTAACAAGTTGAGCAAATCCGGCATACGATAGATTGGTTCTTTTTCTGGCATAACTTAATGTTCGTCACTCGAAGTTACTCTCACCACCTCGGCCACCGAGGTCATCCCGGATACTACTTTGCGCACACCGTCTTGGCGCAGCGTTTTCATAAGTCCATTTTCCAATGCATAATCGCGAAGCACCCCTGATGCTTCGCCCTCTATAACCAGGCGCTTTATTTGATCTTCTAATTCTAACACCTCAAAAAGCCCCATCCGGCCCTTGTAGCCGTTGCCATCACACGCGTTGCACCCGGCCCCAATCCGAGTACGTGCATCCTTCAAATCTTCATCTGTCAAATCTAACGCCTTCCGCTCACCCTCGGTAAGTGTATGATTGGTCTCGCATTTCTTACAAAACCTTCGCACCAACCGTTGCGCCAAAATCGCCCGCGTGGCCGCCGCCACCAGGAAGGGCTTGACACCCATATCTACCAATCGGGTAATGGCTCCCGGGGCATCGTTTGTGTGAAGTGTCGAAAACACAAAGTGACCCGTGAGAGACGCGTTTACAGCAATATTGCCTGTTTCTGCATCCCGTATCTCTCCCACCATGATGATGTTTGGCGCTTGACGCAACATCGCCCGCAGAGCCGCTGCAAAAGTCATGCCAGCCAATACATTCACTTGCACCTGGTTAATACCCCCAAGAATATATTCTACCGGGTCCTCAACCGTGATGATTTTTTTGTTGGGAGTATTAAGGAGGTTCAAGCAGGAATAAAGCGTCGTGGTTTTACCTGAACCAGTGGGACCCGTCACGAGCATGACGCCATCAGGCATTTGTGCGTTGCGCTCAAAAATCTCCTGATCCTCTCGCATAAACCCAAGAGTATCCAATCCGAGATTCAAAGCACCCTTGTCCAGGATACGCATTACCATGCTTTCCCCGTAAAGTGTGGGCAAGCAGCTAACTCGAAAATCAATCTCCCGGTCATCTATGACCTGCTTATAACGACCGTCCTGTGGTTGGCGTTTTTCTGCAATCGACATTCCCGATTCAATTTTAAGCCTGGAAATAATCGCCGCATTTAGGCGGAGTGGCGGTGATTGCCCTTCCCGAAGGACTCCATCCACTCGGTATCGAATGCGTAAGCGATCTTCGAAAGGCTCGATGTGCACATCCGAACAGTCCATCCGAAACCCCTCGGTAATGATCGCATTAACCAACTTCACCAACGGCGCATCTTGATCAGCTCCTGAGTCCACCACACCGCTTTCACCCGCGACCTTAACTTCCTCAATATCAACCTGCGTTTGGGATAGTTCTGTCACCAGGCGCTCCACCGCCTCATCTGAGGCCCCATAAAACCGTTCAATGGCCTCTTTGATTTGCGGCTCGCTTGCAACATTGAAAATAATATTGTCCACGTCCAATAATCGATTCAGCCCATCAGTAACATCAATGTCGCTAGGATCAATCATGGCAACCGTCAGTGTGGAACCATCAAGTGCAACTGGAATGACTTGGTATCGGCGTGCAATATGGCGGGGCAGCGCCTTGAGCAGGTCATCCTTTGGCCTCGCTTCACGCAGGTCCACCACCTCGCTGCCAACCTGCACAGCTCGTGCCTGAACAATTCGATCTGGATTGAGGACTTTTTGAACAACCAGGGTATCCACCAACCCTGCATTAGCTGCTTCAGCTGCCGGCCGGGCCGCTTCCACCTGCGCACTCTCAATAGCACCCATGTCCATGAGTGTATCAATAAGGTAATCGTCTTTGACAGCCACAGCGCTACTACCCACAACCTAGTGTCTTTACCGCCCTTCCGTCAAACGCGAGCTATCGGAAAACTATACTTTTTTGTTAAAAACGCACATGTTGAAATGATTGAAATTATATACTGCAATCCACCCACGGCAGATTTGGCACAAAGCACACAACACCAGACTTAATCTCAGGTCACATCCAAAACACCACCCGCCAAAATGACCTTTTAGTAACCCCCCATACCGTGCCTAATGATACAACCATAACGGTCAAGAATCCACGTTTTTACGTAATGGAGTTCGAGATTATTGCCATTTTTCCCATTGTGCGGCTACGCAACAAAAGGAGCTTCCCATAAATATCTAGTCCTTCAATTCGACAATCCAAATATTGCGAAAACGCATTGGGTTTCCATGATCCTGCAAGCCGAGCGGCCCTGGCCCATGTTTCTTGTATTTCTTTACGTTACGATGACCACTGGGCCCAATCATCTCACGCTTGTCATGCACGAGCACACCGTTATGTCGAACAGTGAGGGTAGCAGGACGCGTCACCTTGCCATCCTTGTTAAATTTTGGGATTAAAAAATCAATGTCATAGGTCTGCCATTCGCCCGGAGCACGGCAGGCGTTTACCCTCGGCGGGTGCTGACCATAAAGCGCCGCACATTGGCCGTCGGCATAGCTAGGGTTATTGTATGAGTCGAGCACCTGCACCTCGTACTGACCACAGAAGAAAACACCACTATTACCGCGACCCTGACTATCTCCTTTCACTTCCTTCGGCGTGGCAAATTCCAAATGAAGCTTGAGCGATCCAAACCTCTGTTTACTCGACAACTGTCCTGATCTTTTCGTCACTTCCATGTAGCCATTTTCAACCTTCCATTTGTTGTGGGTCCAATTACTGGTATCGGTGCCATCAAAAAGAACGACAGCTCCCTTGGGCGGTTTGGCACCCAGCGTTTTTGATGGGCCAACCTTGACCACCTTGGGTCGCGGCCGATTGGCATCGTGAACGCGCCATTTTTGGCCGGGGATAACCGGGGTATCCGTATATCCGGGTAATTTCTTATCGGCGGCATCTGAGTTAAACACAAAGCCCGCAACAAATATTGTGAGGAAGAAGATAAAGGTCTTTTTCATAGGTAAAGAGGTTCATACGCACCCTAGAAGCACCTCATCAAGTCGGCAAGAAAACTTTACCTTGGCCCCATACGTCCTGAAGGCTAAAAGCCCTGCGTGCCGAAGCAACTCCCCATCCTAACAATTCACGACATCCGAATGGAACGCGGGGACACTGTTATCCTGGAAAAAATCAACTGGTGCGTGGAACGCGGGCAAAACTGGGTCATCCTTGGGCCCAACGGCTCGGGTAAAACCACGCTTCTTGCTGCCCTAACTGGATACGAAATGCCAACCGGTGGAATGATTGAACTATTGGGTGAGATTTACGGTGAAAGTCACTGGCCGGAACTTCGAAAGAAAATCGGCTTTGTCAGCAGTACGCTAAATAAGATGATGGCACCCGATGAGCCGGCAATTGAAACCGTCATCAGCGGGAAATATGCCATGATTGACCTTTGGCAGAAACCAACAGCGACCGATCACCGCCAGGCTCGTGCCATTCTTCGGCGCATCGAATGCACTGATTTGGTTGAGCGTCCTTGGCGACACCTCTCCCAAGGCGAACGACAGCGCGTCCTCATTGCCAGAGCCCTGATGGCGAAGCCAAAATTACTCATTCTTGATGAACCCTGCGCCGGGCTCGACCCACTGGCTCGGGAAAACTTTCTCCAGTTCCTCAACAACATTCCAAACCAACCATCAGCTCCTGCGCTCGCCCTGGTGACACACCACGTCGAGGAAATTATGCCCGCCTTCACACATGTGCTGCTTTTGCGAGAAGGGAAAGTCAGCGCCGCCGGCGAAGTCGGGAAAACGCTAAACAGCAAAACCTTTTCCCGTTCTTTTGGCGCAGCACTTCGGATCACCAGAAAGAACGGCCGTTACTCCCTGCAAGTCCAAGAACCTTGGAAATCCATCATGTAATCAGAACTGCGCCCCTGGAAACCACGGCTGAAATTCCTCATCACCAATGCCATTGAGTTCACTCTTGGTTTTTTCTCCGCTAGCCACGGCGATAATTTTTTCAAAGATGCGTATGCCCACCTCCTCAATGGACTCGGTGCCATCAATGATGGTTCCAGCGTTTATATCCATGTCCTCCTCCATCCAGTTATAAAGAGGAGTGTTGGACGCCACCTTGATGCAGGGAGCAGGTTTGCAACCATAAACACTGCCACGCCCCGTGGTGAAGACACCAATATTGCAGCCTCCAGCAACCAATCCTGTCATGCTTACCGGATCGTATCCCGGTGTGTCCATAAAACCAAATCCCGGCGCACCAATTAATTCAGCATAATCATAAACAGCCATTAGAGGTGATTGCCCTCCTTTTGCCAGTGCGCCAAGGCTCTTCTCAAAAATCGTTGTAAGTCCGCCTTCCTTGTTTCCGACTGACGGATTGTTGTTGATGGTACTGTCATGGCGCCTTGCATAGTCCTCCCACCAGTGAATTTGTCGCATTAGTTTTTCGGCCACCTCAGCGGTAGCGGCACGATTGGTCAGCAGGTGCTCTGCGCCGTAAATTTCGGTGGTCTCAGCCAAAACCGATGTCCCCCCGTGTTTTATTAGCTCATCTGACGCCACTCCCAGAGCGGGATTGGCTGTGCAACCGCTATTACCATCAGAGCCGCCACAGTTTTGTGCGAGAATAAGTTTTGACAAGGGCTGCTTGGTGCGGCGCAAATCCGCAACCTTGGGTAATATATTCTCCACGGCCTTTGTGGCTGCCTCGATGGTTTTCAGTGAACCTCCGACACTCTGGATAGTCATGAACTCAGGCTGAATCTCGCCTTCCCGCAAATTGCCCAGATCATAATCCTCACGAATTCCCTGTATCTGATTATCCTCACAACCTAGTCCAATCATCACATAACCAGAGATATTAGGATGCCGCGCCATGTTGCCCAGCGTGCGCCGGATAAGTTGCATCGGACCACCTGGCTCCACACCACATCCCCCCTGTGTCTTAAGCGCGATAACTCCATCAATATTTGGGAATTGTTTACTGAAATCCTCCCCGGAAAAACGCTCTGCTACATAACGTGAAACCGAGTTGGAACAGTTCACATTTGAAATAACCGCAACGTAATTACGGGTTGCCGCCCGCCCACCGGGCCGAGAAAACCCCCTAAAGTTTCCTTGCAGGGCTTCAGCATAGAATTCAGTCGCACGATAATCTTCACAGTACGCATGCTTGCGATCATAATCCCCACACACTAGATTGTGTGAATGCACGTGCTCCCCCGGGGAAATGTCACCCTCGGCAAAACCGATAGTTTGACCGTACTTTAGGAGGGCTTCTCCACTGGAAACAGACCGAAGCGCAATCTTGTGCCCTGCCCTAATGGTAGCTGCAGTCACCACAGCACCACTGTTCCCCACCAATTTTGTGCCGACCTTTACCGTTTGCTTTAAAACACCAACGTGATCTTCTTCGTGTAAACGGAGCACTGCGGAATTCAATTGCATTGAAGACATCCCCGAGGAGGCTAGCCGACTACGCCTATTGAGCACAGCAGAAAGCTATAATTCGACAACCTGGATCCAAGTATTCAACCGCCGCTCACCACAGGTGACAACAAGCCGATGGCGTCCGGGCTCAAGCTCAATCATCGGTTCATCGCCCTCGATGAGACAATTCAATGTGTCGGAGTGCCATTTCGCCTTGCCACCAGTAATTCGCAATCGCACCAACCGACTTGATGGCGGCAAGTCCGGGTCGAGATAATAAACCGTGCCAGGTAAGGGTGAAAGAATCTTGATTTGACTCGGCTGCAATGGAGAAATAAAGACTTTCTGCCGGAGGTGATTAGCCGCGCCGGCAAACCACTCGGCATATCCCCCCCCAAGTCTCACTCGACCCATCGTGTCGCGATCTCCAGATGTTTCAATTGGCGGAAGATTTCCCTTTTCAAACCATTCACTAACGCCATGCCGTGACTGCTTTCCACTAATTCGATCAATTTTTACTGATACAATATCAGTCGGTCGCCTAAACCAGCTTGTGCCAAAACGCTCGTGCAGATAGGTCATCACCGAGTGCATGACCGGTGCCGCACCAGTTACCCCCGAAACATTACGCATTGGTGAGCCATCAAAATTCCCCACCCAAACACCCACAGTAAATTCCGGCGTGTAGCCAACGGCCCAGTTGTCTCGAAATTCAGAACTAGTGCCAGTTTTACAGGCCACAGGAAAATCAAATGACAGAGCAGAATCTAATCCGAATGCCTGTGTGCGTGCGTCATCATCACTTAGCATATCCGAGATCAGCCATGCATGATTCGCATCAAAAACTCGATTCATCGACTGTTGATCCGTTTCCAACAATCGATACGGTCGATGCACACCTTGTCGGCCAAGCGTAGCAAAGGCACTGGTCAATTCGAGTAAGCGAACCTCAGCATTACCAATGGTCAATCCCAAGCCATAATGTGCCGGCTTCGCTTCCAGTGTCGTTATGCCGCATTCTTGCAATCGTTTTTGCAAAGCAGCCGCACCCCCAACTTGCTCAAGTACTTTCACCGCTGTCACATTTAGTGAGTTGGCCAGTGCCAACCGCATCCGCACCGGCCCGTGAAAATAATGATCAAAATTTTTTGGGCTGAAAACGCCGGTGGACGTAGCAAAATCTGTGGGCACGTCGGCCAACACACTGGCAGGCGTTCGGCCCGATTCCAATGCCAGCAAATATGTAAATGGCTTGAAAGTGGAACCGGAACTGCGTCGTGCCCACGCGCCATTCACCTGCCCTGCATCTGAATCAAAATAATCCCACGACCCCACTAGCGCCAAAACGTTGCCTGTGTCATTTTCGATTACAACTGCTGCACCATTTGAGACATCTTTCCCCTTCAGTCGATCAAGTCGATTGCGCAATGTCTGACGCACTAGTCGATTGAGCGATAAATCCAAAGTTGTCTTTACATCATCATCCACAACACGTTGCTGCTTCACCAAGTCAACAAAGTGTGCAGCGGCATACGCACGACCTTCAGGGTGCAAAATTATCGGCTCAACACAGGCGCGGAGATAGGCATCACCAACCAGCCAACCATTGCGATGCATTCGAGCAAGAACGGTAAGTTGCCGCCGCTTGGCACGATCAAAATTCTTTCGAGGGTTAAATCGCGCTGGTGCATTTGGCAAGCCGGCCAGAAAAGCAGCCTCGGCTGGCGACACGTCTGAAAGCGGTTTATCAAAATAATACCGAGCCCCCGTTCCTGCACCGCGACATAGATTGCCATAGTCTATACGATTTAGATACGCCGTAAGAATCTGCGCCTTGGTCCATTGATGCTCAAGCTTTTTTGCCTGAAGGCTCTCGAGCACCTTTGTTTGCAAAGTTCGTGGTCGTGGTTCTGTATTCTTTATCAGTTGTTGCGTGATGGTGGAGGCCCCGGACACAACACGGCCTTCCACAATCATGTCTTTTACTGCACGCGCAACACCTATCCAGTCTACCCCATCATGCGACCAAAAGCGCTTGTCTTCTGCCGCCAAAGTAGCTTGAATAAAAATCGGCGCACATTCTTCCAGTGTCACTGGCTGGAGAAAATATTCATCAGAGGTGAGCAAAAGCCGTAATGGCGTGCCCTCGCGATCGGCAACCTGCGGGCTAATTTGGGGGAATTTATTGATAGCATCGGGCAACGGCATGAGCAACACAGCAAGACGCAACCCCAGCCAAGCGACTACCCAAACACATCCTATTCGCAACACCCAGCGCCGGAAAATTCCCCGGGTCAACCAATTCTCAAAGGATTTAAATAGATTATTCATTCATGGGTAAGGTCACGATGAGTTGACTTGCGGAAAGGCCGATGATCTCAGGGTCGTACATGGCTTCAGCCTTAACCGCAGGCGCAATCGACTGTCCTGCCGCGCGCACTCGGGCAAGATATTCGATCCAATGCACGCCACCAGCCATGTGGTCAGCATAAAATACCGCACGATCCTTGCGAAGCACTTGATGGTTAATGAACTTATTGGATCGTGTTTGAGCCCTAGTCTGTTGGGTTTTGAGGCGCAAATTCACCGGCTCCAGACAGGCAGGTAGTCCATCCTCAATTGCAATAAAATCAACTGAAGCATCAGGAATCTCCAGACGCAGACTCACCCTCACTAGATCACCCACGCGCAACACCCCTTCAGGATCGGGGTGCCCGTCATCTTTAAGGCGAGTGTATTTACGGGATACACCCAAGCCCTGCCTGACGGGTAAAGTCCGGGTAATAGTTGGATGCATGGCTGCCTTCACGCGAATAAAGAGAACACCCTTCCCGGGATTGCGAAGAACCAATGGCATTTCTTCAGGGCCAGAATTATTCTGAAATGTGAATACTGTGCCGCGTTGCTTGTCGTTCAAATCAAAAGAATTTTCCTGATCGCCCCAAGTTAATGTTCCGCTGATGGAATTGTTAGCGAATGTTTCGCTGGCATAAGTGGAGAAAGCATGAATGACCCAGGCATTGCTGAAAGTAGTGCCCCAGTGACCACGGCGAGAAGCGCCAGCTAATTTCCCGGCAATATTTGCGGCATCCTCATGTGCGTTATCCTGCCGGCAACGCGCCAGCAACCGCATGGCCATTTTCTGATTGGCACTTCCATAGTACCCAAAGGCCAACTCTCGGTTCTTAGCAGGCTTGAGAAGTGCGTCAACCATCTCGTTGGGCCCATCAATATTTGCAACGGCCATTGAAAGAAGAATACGCGCACTCTCCGGCATTTTGTCGCGCTGTTCAAAGGCTTTCTCATGAATGGCCGCCTGAGGCGAATCCAGCAGGGTAAGAGTATAAAGTGCGAGGCAGTGGTCACCCCAGTTTCCATCAACAGGCTGTTTCACAAATTTTATAAGGTATCTTTTCAAACTGCCCAGAGGCCGATCGGGAATGGCCTGACCACGTCCCTTGGCGATGGCGAGCACCATCCCACCATAAGCGCTGCCGAAATTGCTGGACGACTGACCCGGCCAATAGCCAAGACCACCATTGTAGGTTTGCATACTCAAGAGACGATTAATGCCATGTTCAATTGTCTCCTTCGCCTTGGGTGTATTGCGGTTGAGTTGCGGGAAAATATCATCAAAGTCCTCAAGCAAAAGCCACGGCAGCAAGCCGGAACTAGTTTGTTCCACGCAACCGTGAGGGTACCCGAGTAAATAATCGGCGGCGGTTTCGAGCTCGGCCAAAGGCGAAGTACTCACGCCAACGGTATAGGCCCCATCAGCTTGGCGAAGCGCAGGATCCAAGGGCTTCAGAAGATCCACCCCAGTGTCATTCACCCGGAAAAAATGAACCGCTTTGCGAAGGGGCGCCACATGGCGAATATCAATGTGAGTTTCACGTGCATCGCTAAGCTCGGGTTGATCCACACTGTTCACACGCCAAACGGTGCGAGCCTTGCCAACAGCAGAAAATTCCAGTGGGAATATTACAGAAAGGAATTCTCGTGCAGGGATGGTGGCACGACGTTCAGTTTCACCATTAGCAATGATTAGTTTATCCAATTCTAAATTCACGGATACGTCAATTGGCTCATCAGTCTGATTGTATACGATCGCCTTAGCCTCTAGAGAATCTCCAACCCGGCCAAAACGCGGCAAGGCCGATTCCACCATCAACGGCAAGTTGATACGGAAGCCAGCTTCGCCCGCACCAAACTGACCGGCTTTGTGAACCACGGCAAACAACCGATAACGCGTAAGACCGTCCGGCGCTTTAAAGCTGGCGTGCACTTGGCCTTGGTAATCGGTTTGAAGTGTGGCGTTCCAGAAGGCAACAGCCAAAAAATTGCGGCGCAGTTTTACCCCATCAGATCCACCACCACCGATAAGATGACCCTTGTTCCCATAATGCAAACGGCTCGGATCTTCCGTACGCATTATCGCAAATGAAGAGGAGGTACTAACCCGCAGTGGGCGAGGCTGATGGAAAAACGCATGCAAATTTGGAATCTGGTAACCTGTAAGATCAAGAATACCTTCATCAACTGCATAGAGCGTGACTTCAGCATCTCGCACCGGAGCACCACGATGATCACTGACCTGAACTGTGGTTTCGACCTCTTGGCCGGGACGATAATCAGCCTGCGAAAGACTTGCCTTCACCTGCAGGCGGGAACCTGGGCGTTCGACATGCAGCTCGCAATAACCCAAGCGATACTCGGCAGTTTTAATCTTGCGAGTACTATCCAATGCGCCTCGCAGCAACAACACAGACACAAACACATTTGGCGCATCATTTTCCTTGAGTGGCACCTTGATCACCGGCGCGCTACCGGAAACCGGCACTTGGAACGACCGTAGGACTTTTTCACGTTCAACCGTTACCAGCGCAACACCATTTATCGGAGTTTTAAGGAGAATATTCGCTGTATCCCCGGAATGATAAAAAGACTTATCCGGAACAAGGTCCATCTGGAACTCGCTTTGATAATCCCAAGCCAGGGGCTTTTTTCCGCCCACATAAAATTCAGTGGAGGTAAGCATTGAGCGCCCTTGAGAATCCTCCGCACGTAACACCAGTTCATACTGGCCCGACTCTGGCGGTGTGATCGGAACCACTGCCGGATCCATATTTCGACCGATGGTTTGTAGCTCTGCCTCATCGACTTGTTTCAATTTTCTCCTGTTCTGGAACTGCACAGTACCGCCTGCCCCTTTCACCTTAACACTGTGCCACTCAACCTTATTCAGTGTTGCTGTGTATGAAGCACCCGTTTCAGCAGATTTGCCAGTGGGTTCCACGGCCACCACTTTTAAGGCCAAAGGCTGACCAACCCAATGGACATTTGGCAATTCTAGCAGTCCAAGATAATAATCGGAACTGTGCATCGTAACCGTGGTAGAAGCAGTGATTGTCTGCAGATTTGCGTCAGTGATGCGAACCGAAAGCATCCCTTTCAACGGGGCGTGGTTTTCCTGATTGGTGCCAGATTCAAGCCGAATAGTCAGTGCACCTTCCGATGAAAGAGAATCTTCCCCAGAAAAACTAACAGAATCACCAGAGTCATGCGCGCCGAAATAAAAACCGTCCCAACCCGGCGGCCAGTGACGCCCCATCCTCCCGTCGAAGGACCATTTTACTTGTGCACCTGAAAGCGGTTTACCAAAATAATAACCCACCTGCAACGGGACTTCGATTGGTTCGCCCGGAACAAACTGACTACGACCAGGGAAGCGCACCTTAAAGGTGCTGGGCTCGTATTCAAATACATCGATATAATGATGCTTGTCGCCTGCTTGAATGACATGACCACCACTGACACCCTTGGCTAACTGGATTTCCAGATCAAAGGAACCAAACATGCTCACCGAAACTTCATCATCGTAGAATACATGCCCGCGTGAATCGCTTGCTTTCAGCGGGAGCTTGAGACTACTTGGAATTTTGAGCTTGCCGCCGACCCATTCTCGTACATGGCCCTTGAGCCGGACAAGATCACCGGGCTGATAAATGAGTCGATCCGTAAAAAGATGCGTCTTGAGCACCTCGCCATCACCCCGACTGCGGTAGATATTAAACGGCCAAAGCGGCATGCGGGAATGGTAACGACCCAACTCCATGGTGTGCTGATCACCCTGATAGGAAATTTCCACCCATCGTTTATTATTTTTCCCGGACTTTAGATTGAGTAAAACATTGCCTTCCGGATCAGTTGCAACCTGCCTCAATAACACATCGTTTTCGGTCAACACCCGAACTGTGGCCTTGGCCAAAGGTGCAGCGTTGGCCAGTGAAAAAGCGTGCATAAACAATTGATCGCCAGCCTCTTTCCAGGTAAGACCGACGTTGGTGAGTTGCACTACCGACTGAGCGTTGCTTACTGAGCCGTCCTGCCCCACACATTCGAGACTAACAAACAAAGGACCACTTTCTACCTTGGTTAGTCCATCATCAAGCACTTCATCCCAAGTAAACTCCTCCTTTACAGCTTGGTCGAGGGGCACACGTGGACGATAAACGTGATCATACACCTCCCGCCCTGGAATAAGATCATAATTAAGGGGACGCGAATTCCCCCAAACCCACACACCACCCCAATTTAGCTCTTCACGGCCAAGATATTCCCGTCGATAGACACGAAGCACCGACATTAATTTACCGGGCATGATCCGCTTCACCCGTAACCGCACAGCCCTATTGTTCACGGACACAAAACCGAACTGTCGGCGTCCACTCGTCGCCTGCGATGTAATAGCATTGGGCAGATAAACACGACTTGGAATCGGCTTAAAGACCACTGTATCATTCCATTCTTTGGCAAGCTTCAAGCCAAGCCCACATGGCAGCCCAGGCTTCAGCCTCACGCGATATTTCTGACCCAGCTTAAAGTCACCCTTAATAGCCAAACCTCGCCAACGATACGCCAACTTATATGTAACCTTTGCGGGAACATAACCGCTCGACTCCTCATTGTTCGAAAATTCCTCGATCTCCAACCATTCCCTGAAACCTTCGCTCCCCATCTCCCCTGAAAGAGATCTATTAAAGTTCACGAAAATTGTTCGTTTTCGGTTCAGCCGATTCTCGGCATAGGCCCCTTTTACTTTCAAGGGCTCACGCATTCCCAACTCGAATTTCTGCTCACGACCAAAAAAGTGCTTACCGTTTGCCGATGGGAGCCCTTTTCGCAACACTAGTTCCCATTTCATTCCACCCGGAAGCCTGATTTTCGGTGAAATAACCAATCGGAGTTGATCGCGATCTTGTAACATTGAGTCGCCAACCATTCCCTGGTCCCTCAAGTTTGGCAGCACTGGCAACCCCGTTGAGGAACTTATCGATACCGGTGCCTCAACTTTTGCCGGAATCGTCTTGCCAGCAGAACGGAACTCAATAAATGGTTTCGCCTTGAGGGGGTCCATCACAACATTGAAGGCCAAATTCACGGAAAAGGGCCGTTCATTGGACAGTGAGAAATCCAATGGGTCCCCTTCCAGACGCATTGGAGGGATATGCACGTGACGCCTAAGTTCCAAGCCCTTTTCTTTGGCTAAATCTGGCTGAAGCGATATGGCATATTTCGTGTTCAATAAGAAACTGTTGGCCGGGGTAAAAATACCTGAACGAGTGCTATCCCAAACAAACTTCCCCTTCAGGGAAGGATTAAAAACCAGCGGACACTTCTCCCCCTCCAACCCAACACTATCGGCCCCAACAATTTGATTATCAAAGCGAACGCGAAGCGTAGTGCGCGGCGATAACTCACTTCCAACTGGAAATAGCTTCACCCCTTTTTCCACATCTTGAACTTCCGGATTCCCCGACTCACTCGCCTTATTGTTAAGAGACGCAAAACCCACCCACCCAATCACGGACACGACGACTACAACAATAATAAATTTTACTGGTTTATTTAAAAAACGAATTTGCGAATTTTCACTACTCATCAACTTGCCTCCTGTTTAAATTTGGGAACGAAGAACTCGGCCCACCACCAACTAATACCGACCCAACCGACCCAATCTAACGTAGTTTCTTGCTCTGATTATATTTTCCTTGGATTATTTTTTCCATTGCGGGCTCCTCCGTCACCTGCGCGACCGGAGGATCAGGGTCCCGAGTACCAAGGTAAACCAATAGTGCATCTGAAAGCGCGAGCAATAAAATCAACACGGCAGCAATCCCGATTAACCGTCGTTCGCGCCAAGTAAAGGGTCTAGAAAAAACCGAGGGCGCATTAATATTCCGCAACGCACCGGCAAATTCACCAGCATCATTGAAGCGATTACCTTCTTTATGGGCACAAGCCCGCAGCAGCAATTCATTTAATTGCATCAACTTGTCTTCCCCAGACAATCCGCGCGCACTAGCTGGCAAAATTGGGAAATCATTACGATCCATTCCAGTGCTACACTCATAAAGCACTTTACCCAACGCATAAACATCGGCTTCCGGATCACCTGTGCCTTCATCGGGCAAGAAGCCCAATGTGCCTACTGAGAAAGAGGATAGTCCTGAATCGGCAACAAGACCAATGTCGGCCAGCTTGGGCTGCCCGTCTACAAATATGATATTCGAAGGCTTAATGTCTCGATGGATAAGGCCGTTCGCGTGAAGATAGTTCATGGAGTCGGCAAGTCGAGCGCCCAGATCAATACACACTTCGGCCGGCAAGAGACCGCGCGAGTTGAGTTCGGACTGCAATGTCCGTGGCGCGTAGTCCAGCGATCGCACATTTTGGCCCACCACTTGATCATCAGCAAGCTCCATGACGTAGTAAAAATAGCCACCCTCATCGCTGCGACCAACATGAAGCACATCGACCAATCCATCATGCCTTCGCGAAATAGATTCGTAACGCCGAATGCCGTTGAATTCACGCTGATAGGGACAGGCATCCTCAAACAAAGAACGCTGCACTATCTTGATTGCACGCCATGTACCCAATACGCTTCGAGCCAACCACACCTGCCCATAACTGCCACGTGCGATCTCAATCACCAGCTCATATTCCGGAATGTTAAAAACTATCCCCAAGGTGAACCTGCTCCTAGAGTGATTTCCTGTATTAACGGGCTATGATCAGGCCAATTCTGCATATCTTACCCAACCTCCTTAAAGTAATTCTATTCTAAAGGCAGATATCCACAAAGCGAAGGTTATTCACTGGTTAATTAGTTTCCCCAAAATAAAATGCGAATAATTGTTAGATTCACGTGTTGGAATCGGTAACTATTATTGAGATGAGGGTATCCAATGAAACAAAATCAACTATTTCTGACATTAAACGACCAAAACAATCGTTCTCGAGAAAAAATCTACCGCCGCAACCAGCCCTTGGCCGAATGGTGGTTCCGACACATTCGCGCCAGCCTCGAAGACGAAGAACCGCCCTGCGCACCTTGGCTCGGTCCCGAGCAGAAGACATTTCACTGGCGTTAACCGTCCATCATTTTACTAAGAAGGCTACATTCGCATGAGGAATACCGCAGTCAAGGTTGGGTTGAGTAACGGCTGCATGCCTCCAGGCTCCTCGTGCTTATACCCGCAGCCAGGGTCCACCCGCCCCCCCGGAAAACCGGGCGGTCGCCCCCTGAGCGAGCCCCGGCCCGGCGCGCACAGCGCGCCGGGCAGGTGCTAAACTTTGTGAACCGATCCGCATTGTTTGGCGATAAATTTTATGTTGCAATCTGCCTCCATGAAGGCTGACCCTCCACTTCTCGAAACCCGGAGCAGCCTGATCAACCGGCTCAAGGCTACAATCAACGGAAAAAGCTGGGAGGATTTTTTCCAGACTTACTGGGGGCTTATTTTCAACGTAGCCCGCCGTGCCGGACTTTCTGAAGCTGATGCGCAGGATATCGTGCAGGAAACAATCGTGAAGGTTCACAAGAGCCTCGACCGTTTTCAATATAACCGGAATCGCGGCTCATTCAAGGGGTGGCTTTGCTCTGTGACGCGCTCGCGTTTGGCTGAGCATTTTAAGATAAAACAAAAACGCCTCCCACTAAATCAACCTTTCGATGACTTAATCGGAGACCCTGCGGCTGAACTTGCTGACCCGAAGGGATTGGAACTCGAGCGAATCTGGAACGAGGAATGGCAAAAAAATATTATCCAAACAGCCCTCAAGCGCCTCAAGCAAACAGTGAGCCCCAAGCAATTCCAGATCTACAAATGTCACTGCATAGACGAGTGGAGCGTAAAGGAAGTCTGCAAGGCTCTCAATGTCAACCGCGCGCAGGTATACATGGCCAAGCAACGCGTGGGAAAACTGTTTAAAACTGAATTAACACGTGCCCACGAAAGAGAGGAATCGCCCCATAGGACCTAGGCAGCCACTACTTCAATGGCTTGATGACAATGTTACGGTAGGCAACGGGACCGTGATTCCCCTGAAACATCAGAGGCCCCATCGGCTTTTCCTTGCCGTCTACGCCTCCGGGGGTTGCTCCTTTCATCTCTACGTTTTCATGAAGTATTTGTCCGTTCAATATAACCTTTAGAAGTTTCGCATTGGCTGTCTTCTTGCCCATTGCAAAACGCGGGGCGCGAAAATATATTTCGTATTTCTGCCATTCGCCGGGTTTCTTGCAGGCATTGACGCGCGGAGGCGCGGCACCGTAAATAGCGCCCATATCCCCACCGCTCAGTTTTTCACGACCGTAACTGTCAAGAATCTGAACCTCGTACTCACCCATCAGGTAGATGCCTGAATTGGAGCCCTTTGGCACCATAACCTCTAATTCAATAACAGCGTCCCCAAAGACAGATTCCGTATAAAAATCAAAACCTCCTGCCTTAGCATTAATTAATTCATGCCCCAATTTGGAAACGACAAGCTCGCGCGGATTACCGGGGTCAAGTCTTGCAGTACCAACTATTAGGTGGCTTTTTGCCTTCGGACCCTTTTGTTTCCATCCATCAAGGTTTTTACCGTTAAAGGGCTTTATGGACTCTCCACTAAAGGAAACAACAACTAAGGCAAAAAAGCTGCAGATGAGGAGACTCTTCATATCAATTTAAAAAGATGTGCGCTCAGGGTGAGGAAAAGTCAACCGTGAAAACCCGGCAAGAATGCCCTCTCAAAGCAAAGTGAACGATG
>CAZTTU010000020.1:27189-31722 GCA_964616045.1 uncultured Verrucomicrobiota bacterium
ACAGCGCTCCCCGTAATGCGGTGAGGTACGCCCTGAGGGAGTCGAACCCCCAACCTCCTGGTCCGTAGCCAGGCACTCTATCCAATTGAGCTAAGGGCGCAGGCGCAATCCCTGATTTAGCCTCTTCCTGTTTTCGGAGCAAGTCATTTCCTCTTAATCGATTGATTCACTCTCCAATCAAACTTGGTATAATGAATTACAAATCCTCCCTCCATTAAGGACTGTTGTTCAGTTGCCTCAAAATATTTGGCTACCAAGGCGATGATTTGGTCGTCATTTTTTCCAAAATCATCTCGAAACCACATAAAAATCTCAGAGAGAAAAAGTGTTTTTGATTTCAGATCGATGTAGTTCTTTTTCCTATCACGCAGGAAATCCCGGGCTTGATCTGAAAATTGAGTCTCCAATTTATCCGCCGTGTACGGCTCTTCCCTCAAGGGTGGGCAGCCCCGCGATCCGCAGACCAATACAAAATGTATCGAGGGGGATTTAAACTGTTTGCGAATCATCTCGTGCTCCAAATGTCCAAGGGAAAATTTCCCACCAAATAAACGCACAACCTCCAAGTCCCAAACCCGACGCAAACCACCTATATCCTTAATGGATTTTACTGGAAAATAATCGGACAACAACTTGAGTGTGGTGGCGTTGTAGACATTAATCAGGAAAGCCATCCGCCTCGCCCGTTTCCAACCATCAAACTGTGTGCGCGGCACTGAGGCAGTGAGGTTCAAGTAGGCTTCCAAGTCCGACCGAACCACACCTAGTTCCTCATATTTTACCATCCCGAAATCATCGACCACCTCCTCCAGCACCTTGCCCAAATCGGGATGTTGATGATCAAATTCAACTGTCGTTGTGGCTGAAACAATAGTTTCCCGTTCAGAGGCATGGCGACATCCGATGTGCATCAACGCAACGATCACGACCATCCACACCAATATCAAACTAGAGCGTCCCTGGATCAAAACCGATCAACAGATGTTCAAGAAGCCAACTATCATAAGATTTCTAGGACCAAGCACTATTCAAAAAACGCATAAAGTTCCCATTCATCACCCCTGCGATATCTTCAGGCGAATATCCCCTGGCAGCCAGCATGTCAGGCAGGCGCTGCAGGTCTGCGATCGTGTCAAGATCTCCCGGAGATTGTTCAAGGCCAAAACCCCCATCAAGATCCGTCCCGATGCCAATGTGGTTTGCATTGCCGGTAATTTGACAAATATGATCCATATGATCCACTAGATGATCCAGTTTTACACCTGAAGATTCAGGGGTTGTCTCACCCCGCTTCCAATCAGGCACCAGCATCCACGCATCCAAAGCCCCCCCAATTACAGCACCTCGATTAACAAGTGATTTGATTTGCTCATTGGAAAACTGGCGATCGTTGGGGACAAGTTCACGGCAATTGTTGTGACTTGCCCAAACAGGACCATTAAAAGAATCCAATGCTTCCCAGAAACTATCATCGCATAAATGAGTAGCATCAAGTATTAGCCCAAGACGATCCATCTCCGAAAGCAATTCTTTCCCGCGCGATCCCAAGCCGCCAGTGTGGGCTGTGCCTTGCGCGTAAGTTCCTGGACCATAGTGGGATAAGCCTATTGCGCGCAGGCCCTGTTCATATGACTTCTCAAGCCAATTGGGGGTTATAATTGAGTCTGCCCCTTCAAGACTAAGAATGTAACCGATGGGGCAATCAGGCGAAGAACCACTCGCCCAAGACTCAGCATGCCGATTGAGCCCTAGAGCGTCTGTGATTTGCACCATCTCCCCAAATTCCTCCATGACCCTATACCACGCAAGCTGGCCCTGTGTCTGCGCCCAAGCCTGTTCAGGTGAATGCCATCCCTGCAAATTATTTTGCGCCTTCACATAACGCGCAATCTGCGTAGCCACACAAACACCAACCTTGCCGCGTCGCATGTCCGGCAAAGACACCGTGCCACAAGAGCGGTCCTTCCTATCAGTCTGCCCCTGTTCACGTTCCCGGATCGCGGCGACAGGCTGAGTCAAATCCCGATTCCACTCCATGGCGTTCATGGAAAGATCAAGGTGCGCGTCAAATACCCACATGGTCAAATGCCCAAGCTACGACGTCGCGCAGCGATTTCCCAAGATTGCCCTGCTCTTCCATCGCGCACCGCCCAGCCGATGTCATGCAGTGCTACAGTGGGACAAATATGCACCGGGACGCCATAGCAACAATCACCCACAGATAGTTCATCTGCATTTTCAGCTTCAACTGTCAAATGTTCCTCACTATGGACAAGGGGCCTAGCTGATTGGGTGCCAAACAAACGAACACGTGGCTGGGGTTTATCAGCCGCAACGGCTTTGTGCCCCAAATCCAAGCACACCCGATTATGTCCAGGTTTACTGATAACTCGTGTAAGCAACACTGCAGCATATTCAAAGGACAAGTCCGGCAAACCATCGTCATATCCAAAATCCCAAAGCACAGTTGTCCCCGGACTGCATTCCCGGTCAGTATAACGAGAATGTATGGGGAAAGTAGGTGTTCCACTGGCTATTAAAACTGGAACTTCATTGCCATTTGCCACAAGTTGCTTGCGAAAATCCAAAACGGGCTTGAAATCTGCCTCACATTGAGCTGTGCGTTTCCCGAGGTCCGGTTCATGGTTATGCCCGTCATAGGCATGTAAACCACCCGGCATCAACCTTGGCGCATTTCCGATTGCTTCATAAATTGCCTTTGCCTCTGGTCCCGGAACAATGCCAGTGCGATCCATGCCACAATTAAGATCGAGATAAACAGTCAGATCATTATGGGCATTGGTAAAAACATCACTCAACACCTTCACCATGCTGATATCGTCCACCACGGTGGCCCAATGGATCTTAGGATATCGATCAGCCAAGAAACGTAGACGCACTGCATTGGGTCCAACAGGTTGATGAGCCAACAACACATCCCTCCCCCCGGAACTCGCCACCATTTCCGCTTCAGCAATGGTGGCACATTTAAATCGAGTAATGCCCAAACTAAGATGCATGCCAATAATCTCCGGCAACTTGTGTGTCTTGACATGAGGGCGGAGACGTTCCTTGTCACCAATGATCTCCACCATTCGTTGAAGATTCCGAAAGACCCGGTCCGGATAAATCAACAATGCCGGAGTCGGTATTTCCGCCTCGTTCGTGATACGATACCAGTCTTCACTCATAATCAATTATCACGGATTTCAAAAACCGCCTCAACCTCTACTGCAATATTGCCAGGTAACGAACCCATCCCCACCGCACTACGCGCCCCAATTCCCTCTTCACCAAACACCTCCCCCATTAATTCGCTGTAGCCATTAATCACCTGTGGGTGCTCACCAAAATCAGGCGTGCAATTCACCATGCCCAATGACTTGATCACGCGCTTCACCCGATCAAGGCTTCCCAATTGCGCCTTTACAGTCGCCAGGATAGCCAATCCCACCTGGCGCGCCGCTGCCCTGCCCCCTTCAAGATCCACATCATCCCCCACCCTGCCCGTCATCATTGAACCATCGGACAACACCGGCCCGTGTCCGGAGACATAAGCCATGTTCCCAATGATCACCGCCGGCTTATACACACCGCCCGGCCTGGGTGCAGGGGGCAGTTCCAGGCCCAGTTCCTGAATTTTTTGTTCTGCGCTCATGACTGAATCAAGGGTGGTACCGGCGGTCGGACTCGAACCGACACGGCTTTTAATGGCCGGGGGATTTTAAGTCCCCTGTGTCTACCAATTCCACCACACCGGCGTTATTGTTATGTGGGTTTAAAAAAAGGTCTTCCCTGTTTGCGTCACCAGGTGCGCCAACTTCCACTGTAACAAGTGGGACTAAACAGTAAAAGACAACGGACAAAGTTTATTCAGGTAAACGTCACGCGCAATGTCAAAATCGCAGGACTTTCAAAACAGAAGGACTGCTTCACAGCCCATGGGGAAGATCAACTTTTGTCATTAAAGAATCTTATGTTACTGTATCACCCTAACCGGATCGATTAAACTTCAGGCATGGAATCAAACCAACCAAAAAATGGCGACGAAGACACGTTGCCTCCGATTCTTGACTCCTCAAAGGTGGAAAATCTACCTCCAGTTTTAGAGACACCTAAGGTGCAAAATAATGCATGCACCTTATGGGTAAAATACGAAGGTTTCTGGGGTCTCGATGTCGGTTTTAAGGTGAAGATCAGGCTCGACCATGGTCAGGAGACAGAGATGTCATTTAAAGAGCCCATCAACTTAAACTATCAGTGTGAACCAGGAACCCACACCCTGCAAGTGAAGCTAGGGTTTCGGGTTGCGAGGGTATATCAATTGCAGATTGCAGAACCCGGGACATACGTAGCCAAGCTCGATTATAATTCAGCTTGGGGGAATTTTTCCAAGGTAATCCATCTGACCAAAGTTGGTTAGAGAGATCCCTGCCGCAAGAAGTTGGCAGTGGGAATATTCCAGCTGTGGCAAGGCCTGTGAATAACCCGTGAAAACGGTGTGGACACTAATTAATAACCTCAGCTTGGTCG
>CAZTTU010000021.1:0-31064 GCA_964616045.1 uncultured Verrucomicrobiota bacterium
TCACCCCCGCATTCGCCGCCGCGTACGCCGCGTAATCCTTCACCCGCGTTTCCCAAATGCAAAACTGAACGTCCGTACCCGGAACCGGCACGAAGGGCATCCCCAGCGTGTTGACAAAAGCGTTGGCCGGAATCTTTGCCGCCAACTTGGATTCTGGTTTGGGTGACCGCTGCTTGTCCGCCGCTGCGTTGGGTTCGGTGTTGGCTTCAGATTCCGACGGAGTGGTTTTCTTCCCGCATCCCACCATCGCCATCACTGCTATCAAAAGAATGATGTGTCTCATCGCACTACCTTTTAATCCAACCTCCACCCACAACCAAATCATCCTGATAAAACACACAAGCCTGACCCGGAGCAATGGCGCGTTGGAGAGTGTGTAACCGAACGGTAGCGCGACCGTTTTCGCCGGGCTCAACAGTTGCCGTTGTGCCTGCGTTGTTGTAGCGAATGCGCGCAGTAACTTCAATGGACTCAGTAAGATCAGCAAAAGCAATCCAGTTGCAACGCTCCACTTCAAATGCTTCATTTTCAAGATTCTCCACCGGCCCCACCACCACGCGGTTTTCCTCTGCATTTAATTCAATTACGTAAAGTGGATCAGGAGCGCTGATGCCAAGCCCCTTGCGCTGACCGACGGTGTAAAATTCAATGCCCTCATGATGACCCAGCACCCTGCCCTCTAAATCCACAATTTCGCCTCGATGTTTTTCAGCTAATCCTGCCTTCTGCAAAAACCCTCCGTAGTCGTTATCGGGCACAAAGCAGATTTCCATGCTCTCCTCTTTCTCAGCTGTCTTGAGATTACATTCGCGCGCCACCTCGCGCGTGTCGCTCTTGGTCTTTTCTCCGAGCGGAAACAGGGCTCGGGACAACTGATCCTGCCTCAGGCTAAACAGAAAATAGGTCTGGTCCTTGTGTTCATCACGGCCCCGGTACAGGAGATAGCGTCCGGTGGCCTCATCCTGTTCTACTCGCGCAAAGTGCCCAGTGGCGATTTTGTCAGCCCCCAGTTGATTTGCGCGTTCAATAAGTCGGCCAAACTTAAGATGTTCATTGCACATTACACACGGATTGGGAGTACGCCCGGCCTTGTATTCATCGGCGAAGTACCCAATCACGTGTTTCTGGAAATCCTCAGATTCGTCAATCAGGTAATAGCGGATTCCCAAATTGTTGCACACCGAGCGCGCATCCATCACCGCCTGCGGACCACAACATTTGTCCTCAGCGCGGGACACACAATCCTGCGGCCACAATTTCAGGGTAACCCCAACCACCTCATAGCCCTGCTCAAGAAGCAGTGCCGCTGCAGCCGAGGAATCCACCCCGCCACTCATGCCGCACAAGACGCGAGTTTTCTTGGCCTCGACAACCGTCATTTAGACCCCCTCAAGTAGATGCCAGCGCACTTCCCTGTGTGACGCCAGAGGCAGGCAACAAACTTGAACCCGTAAGGTACTCATCTATAGAGCGCGCAGCACCCCGTCCTTCATTAATGGCCCACACCACCAGCGATTGCCCTCGCCGACAATCACCAGCTACGAATACGCCCTCAACGTTGGTGGTAAATTCACCATGTTTCCCGATAAAGGTTTGCCAGTTGCCACGAGGATTCTGGGTTTCGAGCCCCAGCATTTCACCCATTTCAAGTTCAGGACCGACAAAGCCCGTGGCCAACAGAACGAGATCGGCAGACCATTCTTTTCCAGATCCTTCCACCTCGCTAAAAGGAGCCCCGCCTTCAACCGGCTTAGCCCAGTCAACCTCAACGGTCTTGACGCCTTTGATGTGACCGTTTTCGTCACCAACAAATTCCTTCGCCAAGATGTTGTAAACTCGTGGATCTTTCCCATTCTTCGCCATATTTTCCTCGTGCGAATAATCCAGGCGATAAATGCGCGGCCATTGCGGCCAAGGGTTGTTGGCGGCGCGCTCAGCGGGAGGCTTATCGAGCAGCTCAAAATTTACCACATCCTTGCAACCATGACGCAGCGACGTGCCGATGCAATCGGCCCCAGTATCACCCCCTCCAATTACGATCACGTGTTTATCCTCAGCAGAGAGATAAGCCCCGTCTTTAAGATTGGAATCCAGAAGGCTCTTGGTGTTCCGTGTCAAAAAGTCCATCGCGAAATGAATCCCCTCCAAATCACGACCAGGGTTTCGGCCTGTGGGATCGAACGGCTTGGTAGCACCAGTCGCCATCAGTAGCGCGTCGTTTTCCTCAAGTAAATCGTTCGGATCGATATACTGCATCTCGCATCCACGCTCTTCCATGATCTGCGTCGTGTGGCCGGAGACGAAGTCTTCTTTTTTACCAACATGCGCGCAGCTGACAAACTTCACGCCCTCCTCACGCATAAGATCGACACGGCGCTCCACTACGCCCTTATCGAGCTTCATGTTCGGGATACCGTACATGAGCAGGCCGCCAATGCGGTCAGCACGCTCGTACACGACGACCTCGTGACCGGCCTTGTTGAGCTGATCGGCAGCGGCCAAGCCAGCTGGTCCGGAGCCGACAATAGCAATCTTTTTGCCGGTGCGCGCGCTGGGCGGGTCGGCAGAAACCCAACCCTCGGCAAATGCGCGATTGATGATTGTGTTCTCGATATTCTTGATGGTAACCGGTGGATTGGTGATGCCCAGCACGCAAGAACCTTCGCACGGCGCAGGGCAGACGCGACCGGTGAATTCGGGGAAATTATTGGTTTTGTGCAGGCGATCAATCGCCTCACGCCAGCGCTTTTGATAAACAAGGTGGTTCCACTCAGGAACGAGGTTGTCGATTGGACAACCAGTGCCCGATTGGCAAAACGGCACCCCACAATCCATGCAACGCGCCCCCTGCGTCTGCAGATGATCCTCGTCCGGTTTGGTGTTGATCTCACCGTAGTCATTCAAGCGCTCCTGCGGGTCGCGGTACGGCACCGTCCTGCGCTCAAACTCCATGAATCCGGTAGGTTTACCCATATTGAAAATCCTTTGCCATGGACGCCTTAGGCAACCAGTTCCTTTTTGCGTTGTTTTCTCTCCAAGAGCACTCGCTTGTAATCTGTGGGCATCACCTTCACAAATTGGCCAAGCGTCACTCTCCAGTTGGCAAGCACCTCGGCGGCCACAGTGGAGCCTGTGCGTTCAGCGTGCTCAGCGATGAGCACTTTCAACTCAGCAATATCCTCGACGGCCTCAACCTTTTCGAGCTCGACCATCTCCATGTTGCAGTTAGGCGCGAACTCATTATTGGGATCCCAAACGTACGCCACACCGCCGGACATGCCTGCGGCAAAGTTCCGTCCAGTGGAACCAAGAATCACCGCACGGCCACCGGTCATATATTCACAACCATGGTCACCCACTCCTTCAATCACCGCCTGCGCTCCGCTGTTGCGCACGCAGAACCGCTCAGCTGCAAGACCACGGAAAAACGCTTTACCACCGGTAGCCCCGTAGAGACAGACATTGCCAATAATAATATTCTCTTCCGACTTGAACGTGGAAACCTTGGGCGGATAGATCGTTAGCTTTCCACCCGAAAGGCCTTTGCCAACATAATCATTCCCATCTCCCTCAAGTTCAATAGTCACGCCCTTGGCAAGGAATGCGCCAAAGCTCTGGCCAGCGGAACCCTTGAACTTGATGTTCACAGTGTCCTCCGCCAAAAGTTTCGCACCATGCGCCTTGGCCAAATTGTGGCTGAGGATGGCGCCCACCGTACGGTTGGTGTTGATAATCGGCAGCTCGATATTGACCTTTTCACCCCGCTCTATCGCCGGCTTGGCCAATTCAATTAGCTTGTTGTCCAGCGCGTGCTCGAGGCCGTGATCCTGTGTCTGCGTGCAGTAGGTGCCGACGTTTTCGTGCGGCTTCTCAATTGGTGTGAGAATGGAGCTTAGATCGATGCCGTCGGCCTTCCAGTGATTGATGGCCTTCTGCATCTGTAACGCGTCCACGCGGCCGATCATTTCGTTGATTGTGCGAAAACCGAGCTGCGCCATGAGCGAACGGGCTTCCTCAGCGACCATGAATAAATAGTTCACCACGTATTCTGGCGAGCCGCTGAACTTCTTGCGCAGCTCGGGATTCTGGGTGGCGATGCCGACGGGGCAAGTGTTTAGGTGGCATTTACGCATCATAATGCAGCCCATGGTGATGAGCGGCGCAGTAGAGAATCCCATTTCCTCAGCGCCAAGCATGGCCGCAATCACCACATCACGGCCAGTCTTCAGACCACCATCGGTTTGTAGCACCACACGGCTGCGCAAGTCGTTGAGCACAAGTGTCTGGTGCGTCTCGGCAATGCCCAGTTCCCACGGGAGTCCAGCGTGCTTGATGCTGGTAAGCGGCGACGCTCCCGTACCACCGGATGCGCCAGAGATCAGAATATGATCTGAATGTGCCTTGGCTACACCAGCGGCGATAGTGCCCACGCCCACTTCAGACACAAGCTTCACGCTCACTCGCGCGGAAGGGTTGGAATTTTTCAGGTCGTGAATCAACTGTGCGAGATCCTCAATCGAGTAAATGTCGTGATGTGGAGGCGGGCTGATGAGGCCAACACCAGGGGTGCTGTGGCGGATGCGCGCAATATTTTCATCCACCTTGCGACCAGGCAGTTCACCACCCTCGCCGGGCTTGGCCCCCTGGGAAATCTTGATCTGCAATTCGTCGGCGTTGGTGAGATACCAGATCGTCACCCCAAAACGCCCGGAGGCAATTTGCTTGATTGCAGAGCGCTTGGAGTCACCGTTGGGCAACGGATTGAAACGCTCTGGATCCTCACCTCCCTCGCCAGTGTTGCTCTTACCTCCAATACGGTTCATGGCAATGGCCAAGCCCTCATGAGCTTCGGCCGAGATGGAACCGAAGCTCATCGCCCCGGTGCAGAAGCGCTTGACGATCTCGCTAGCCGGCTCCACCTCCTCAATTGGAATGGATCCGCCATTAATATTTTTCTTGAAATCCATTAACCCACGGAGGGTACAGCGGGCCTTGGAATCCTCATTGAGGTGTTTAGCAAATTGTTCGTAGGCCACCAGACTGTTTTCGCGTGCGGCAATCTGGAGATTCGAAATCGACTGCGGATTCCACATGTGCCGTTCCCCTTCGGCACGCCAATGGAATTCGCCCGGGTTCGGCAGGGAGTAAAGCTTGTCATCTGCACGCTCCGGATAACCAAGCGCGTGACGCCGTAACATTTCCTGTGCCAGCACTTCCAATCCCACGCCCTGTACGCGGCTTGGAGTGCCAACGAATCCCATATCGATCACCTCATCTTTCAGGCCAATAGCCTCGAAAATCTGCGCGCCCTTGTACGATTGCAGGGTGGAGATTCCCATCTTGGCCATCACTTTGAGCATACCTTTGGCCACACCCTTGCGATATGCAGCCACAATGCTCTCTTCGTCGGGAAACTCATCGAGATTCACGAGGCCCTCGCCACGCGCCTGCCAAAGGGATTCGAATGCAAGGTAGGGATTTATGGCATCAGCGCCGTAACCAACCAGCAGACAATGATGATGCACCTCTCGAGCTTCGCCGGTTTCCAGCACAAGGCCGATCTGCGTGCGCAGCGCGTTCTTCACCAGATAATGATGCACCGTGCCACAGGCAATCAGCGAGCTGACTGGCACATGGTTTTCATCCACCGCGCGATCGGTCAATATGGCGAGACTGTAGCCGTCCTTGATGGCCAACTCCACTTCAGTACAAATGCGCTCCAACGCCTGAGTCATACCTGCAGCGCCCTCGACTTTCGGAAAGGTGATATCAATTTCCTTTGAGCGCCAACCGCGATAATCCATCCCCTTGAGGTCGTGCAGCTCCTCATTGGTCAAAATCGGGTGAGGTACGCGCAGACGCTTACAATGCGCCTCCGTGGTCTCGAGTAAATTCTTCTCCGGGCCGATGTAACACTCTAGCGACATGATGACCTCCTCACGGATCGAGTCGATCGCGGGATTGGTCACCTGCGCGAAGAGCTGACGAAAATAATCATAAAGCATTCGCGGCTTGTCGCTCAGGCAGGCGAGCGAGCTATCATTGCCCATGGAGCCAACCGGGTCACGTTTATCGCGAATAAGCGGCATCAGCATGAACTCCATGGTTTCAGTGGTGAACCCGAAGGCCTGCATGCGCTGGAGCAGCGTAGCTTCATCCAGGCCGAGTGTTTCTCCCGCGACGGAAATGTCATCCAAGTCAATACGCTGATTTTGGAGCCACTCTCCATAGGGGCGGCTTCTGGCGAACTCTGATTTAATCAGCTCATCAGCAATCAATTCGCCCTTTTCAAAATCCACGAGGAAAATACGCCCGGGTTGTAGGCGACCCTTGGCCTTCACGATGGCAGGGTCCACCTCGATGGTGCCAACTTCACTAGCCATGATCACTCGGTCGTCGTGCGTAAGATAATACCGACTCGGCCGCAGTCCGTTGCGGTCGAGCACCGCGCCAATGTATTTGCCGTCAGTAAAGGCAATCGAGGCTGGGCCATCCCACGGCTCCATCATACAAGAGTGGTACTCGTAAAAGTCGCGCTTGGCCTGCGGCATGTGCTGGTGCTTTTGCCATGCCTCGGGGATCATCATCAAAACCGACTCCTGCAGGGTGCGGCCGCTCATGAGAAGGAACTCAAGAGCGTTGTCGAAATTGCCCGAGTCGGAACAGTCCGGTTCCATCACCGGGAAGAGCTTGGGCAAGTCATCCTCAAGTAAGTCGCTCTTCAACGTGCCTTCGCGCGCGCGCATCCAGTTGGCATTGCCTCGAAGGGTATTGATCTCGCCGTTATGGCTCATGAACCGGAACGGCTGAGCTCGGTCCCAGCTTGGAAAGGTGTTGGTTGAGAAACGCGAGTGAACCATAGCCAAGTGCGAGGTGTAGTCCGGATCGGCAAGGTCTGGAAAATACTCCATGAGTTGCTCGGTGGTGAGCATACCCTTGTAAATCATCACCTTGGTGGACAGGCTGCAAATGTAAAAAAGCTTGGCCTGCTCCATGGAATCATCGAGACGAATGACATGACTGGCGCGTTTACGGATGACGTAAAGCTGGCGTTCAAAATCGTCACCTTCCAGCCCCTTGGCGGCGCCTATAAAGAGCTGCATAATGCACGGTTCGGCCGCGCGAGCCGCGGGACCTACATCAGCTTTGTCCGTTTCAACCGGCACTTTACGCCAACCAATAATCTCCTGACCCTGCTCTTTAATGATTGCCTCGACACACTGGATACATCGTTGCCGTTCGGCCTCGTTTTGAGGCAGAAACACAACCCCCGCTCCAAACTTGCCCTCCCCCGGCAAATCAACATCAAGATCCTGTTCAGCCACCTTTTGCAGAAAACTCAAAGGCAGACCAGTGAGGATGCCGCTGCCATCGCCCGTGTTAGGCTCGCAACCACACGCACCTCGATGATCCATGTTTTGCAACATCTGATGGGCATCCAATACGATTTGGTGGCTTGGCACGCCCTTGATGTGAGCCACAAAACCTACACCACAACTATCTTTTTCGTGAGCCGGATCATAGAGTCCCTGTTTGCGGGGAAATCCAACTTGTGCTTTCTTGCTCATCTAACCAAAACCCGTATAAACGGAAATTTTCTTTACCCATCAGATTTTCTGGGGAGGCGGAGTATATGGATGGGGAGATATACGGCAATCAAAAGAATTAATCCCTGCCTCACAATTACCGATTTTTCCAAAAAACTGCCTTTGGGCGGTTGCAATACTGTCAAACCAGTGCCAAATTTCCCGCGTCACATGACTTACACTCCGCCCGAGTCTTCTGTGTTCGATCTGCCTGAGCAAAAAAAAGCCGCGCTTATCAGCCTGTTAACCGATGAGGATCCAGTGGTGTTCAAGACCATTCGCGATGAAATTATGTCTCACGGGTCCGGTGTCCGCACTTGGCTTGCCCCTTACGCCTTGGATGAAGACCCCCTGCTCCGCCGCCGCACACGGGAAATTGTAACCTACTTTGATCGTATTGATGCAGACACTATATTCCACGCCTTCTGCATCAACCATGGCGAGGATCTTGACCTTGAAGAAGGCTGCTGGTTACTGGCGCGCACAGTTTATACCGGAATCAACATTAACGCTTACCGGGCTATTCTTGACGATTACGCACACGACCTGATGATGCAGCTGGATTTCGGCTCTGAACCCGAAGGTATCGTGGCAGGCATAAACAGGCACCTTTTCAAGACCTGCGGTTTTGCAGGAAATGAAGAGAATTATTATGACCCTGAAAACAGCTACCTCAACCGGGTAATCGACCGACACACCGGCAACCCCATTTCTGTGTGCATGGTGTATCTCGCCGTCTGTCGACGCTTGGGATTGCCTGTCACCGGCATTGGTTTGCCTGGTCACTTTCTCTGCCGCTACCAAACCCCCCGACAGGAACTATTCGTCGATGCCTTCAATCTGGGGCGCGTGCTTACCAAAGCTGATTGCATGAAATACTTGAAGCAGGCCGGCTACGAATTCCATGACAACTTCCTTGCTCCCGCCAGCCCCCGCCGCATCCTTCTTCGCATGTGCAGCAATCTCCATCAAGTTTATCAGCGAAATGGCAATAAGATAGACGCCACACGACTGCAAGGCTACATTGTGGCACTGTCCAAATAGATCATCTGCAGGCCCCATTTCGATTGAATATTTGACAGGGTTTCGTTACTTTCTCCGTCTATTAGGGAGAATTTTACGACGTGCAACTCCTCGTCAACCGAGATGGCCGCCATTTAGGTCCGTATTCCATTGATCAAGCTTGTCAATTGCTCGCTGAAGGAAAGCTTCATTCGTGGGATCTTTGCTGGCCTGATGGCGGCGGAAAATGGGTGACTCTGGACTCCATTGAAGGCGTCGCCGATAAGGCCTTTGCTCTCCGCGAACAACGGCGCGCTGAGTCAATCGCTAAGGCCCAATCTGTATCTTCAACCGACCCGAACTCCCCCACCCCCCAATTCGTAGCCCCCCAACCCGGTGAGAGCACCCAAATAACTCAATCCCAAGGAGTAAACTGGATGCGGCCGGCCATTTGGTTGGCCTTCGCCGGAGTAATAGCCATCTCAGTGTTTGTGTGGGCAAATTTTACAGGCGACAATACTCTCATCCAGAACCTTGAGCGGCGCACTGATAACATGACCTACGAGAGGGGAAGCAATACCCCTTTCAACGGCACCGCTTATAGCTATTTTGTTGATGATACCCTCTGGGAAAAAGTGGATTACGTGAACGGTATCCGGGAGGGAGCTAGGACAGTTTGGCACATCAACGGCAACGTAGCCCTTCAGGAAGACTATTCAAATGGATTCCTGCAGTCCTCAGCCAGTTTTGATTTTAATGGTGCCCGAACAGACAACTTTGAGAACGGCAGTGGTACAATCATACTGTACTGGAATGATACGGGCATTCGCTCCCAAAAGCTGGTATACAAAAACCGCATCATTGTAAAGCGGACGATCTGGGACCGGGAAGGCCTGCTGCTTTCCGTAATCCCACCGGAGCTCCCGCCCAATATCGCCATCAATCCCGTCCTTCCGACCATCACAAACAGCGTCCTTCCGACCATCACAAACAGCGTCCTTCCGACCATCACAAACAGCGTCCTTCCGACCAATCAGGTCATCACAATCACCAACAAACCTACCATAGACACCACACCCAACCCCGAGATTTTTGGTCGGACCCGGGTATGGGTGATGGGAGATCCGAATGTCTCCAGTTCCCGAGTAGCCATCGATAAGCGAATTGACTTAATTTACATCAACAAACCAACAAACGTACTCATTAAAGTCTTTGGGTATCCCGACCAAGCCTCCACTAACTGGTGGTCATACGGAGACATGAAGGTGAAAAACATCCAAGCCGGTGGTTATTTTAAAAATGTACATTTTCAGGTTTACAACGGGCGTGTATACAGAGTCATCGGTGCGCCCTGATGGCCATTTCAGTTCCGGCAAGTTCCTCACCTTTTTCTGCATTTCACACTCCGCGAACCCCATTTTCACCAACTCACATCTTCCTTTCTGACAAAGATAAAAACACCGAGACACTTACTGACAGGACGATGTTGGATTGTGAATCATTCGCACTTGTTGCCCCGGACGAGGTCGGCTCTTATTGGCTTCCAATGAGGGCGATAAAATTCACACTACTCGCGGCAGTTGCGTTGCCGACTTTTCTCACCGGATGTTTTACCACGCAGGACGGCAAGTCCAAGTTTACCACCATCCCGTGGCGAACCGACTCCATCCAAAGACGCTATGACCGACCGGTTGAAAAAGTTCTCGCGGCGACGCGCGAGTCGTTGTCCATGCTAGGTACGCTAACCTCGGAGGAAAAAACGAAGAATGTGATAACCGGCCGAATTGACACGCGATACATCTGGATCAAAGTAACCCCGGATAAGCAAGCACCCGAGAGCATCTCCGCGGTAACCTTTCAAGTGCGCACCAAGTACCGGAACCCAGACATACAGATAGCTGCCAACCTAGCACAGCAGACAACGTTGGCGTTGATCAACGCCGAGAACGCCGAGAACGCCGCTGCTACTTCTCCTTGATAAGTGTAAGTCTCTGCTGCGCTTCCTCGCAAAAGGGGAGTTGCGGGAAGCGCGCTATGATTTGTTGAAGGCATTCGCGGGCACCGCCGGGATTCCCCTTCTTCAAATGCCAGTCTGCCATGCGATTCAGCCAACGGACAAGGTCGCGAGGCTGCTGAAATGGATTCTCAAATAATTTGTTCATCTCCTGCCATGCTAAGTCCGGTTTGTCATACCGATTAAAGTATACCCGCGCCAACTTCTCGCGCGTGTCAATATCCAGCGGGTGCTTCTCTAATTGCTTCAGGCAATCCGAGACCACTTCGCCCGTGTCTCGATTGTCATCATAATCCAGCAGGAAATCCATCCGCGCTAACCGCTGCGCCGTCAGGAGTTCAATCCCGGTATTTGGAAACCGTTGCAAAACCGACTCCAATGTTCCTCGTGCGACTCCCTTGTCATCAAGATGTTTCAGCTGCCAATCCGCCAGCATATTCATGGCGCGTGCAATCTGTCCGGACTCATGGTGCGGTTGTTGAATTATCTCCAGCAACATGCCTTGGGCTGCATTGAAATCACGAAGGCCCTCGATTAGGATGGTGGCCTTTAAGACTTGCCCATCGTAATCGCCGGGAAATTTTTCCAGTTCGCTGTCAATTTCTGCAATGGCTCCTTCAGGATCACTGCGCCGCCATTTTGTTTCCGCTATCGAATACAACGGCTTGGACTCCACTTCTTGTCCGCTGCCCATAACAGAATCTATAGCGCCGCCCCCTATCCAGTCCACCAAAGGCCCTGCCCATAACAACCCTAAAATAAACAGCGGTGCGATGGAAAGAAGTGCGCCAAACGCACCCATTGAAAACAAAGGAATTGATATCACGATTAACAAACCGCTGACCCCAAGTTTCAACGTCATCGGCCCAGTGGTGTCGTATTCGTTACCCTGTTGGCGCTTGTGGTTGAAATAGATCAGCGCCACGACCAATCCGATGACGCCAATTCCTAGTAACAGGCACCACCACATAAGGAATTATTTTTGCAGTGATGCGTCCTTTTCAGGAGTTGCCTTGAGATCAAAGATGATTGATGTGCGCGTGTCGGTTTGCTCGTTGCGCATTTCCATCTCCTTGAGTTGCCATTGGCCGTTTATTTTCTTAAACGACTTTGGTGAGAACACTTTCATCAATTTGCCTTTTGCATCAAAGATATCCGCATGCACAATGCCACGCGTATCTTCATCCACCCAGCTCACAATTTTACTGTAACCTCCGTGCTTGGGATTTGCTGACTCGCTGACCAGCACGCTACATAGCTCACCACGACGCAGCTCTCGCTTGATGATTTCCTGCTTTGGCCAGTGTAAAAATTCCAGGCCCAAATCCGCCATCCAGAAATCCGATCCCTCAAAAGACAGCATCGCTTGTTCGCCATTCAGTTTCCGCACCTTGTTCGGATCAATTGGCGGAGGGGGAGCAATCGTGTAAACAGTCGGTTGCCCCAAAGTCTGATTCACTGTAAGGGAACCCTGCAGTGTCTGATAAATATTGATCAATGATTTGCCTGCCACAAATGTGCGAAATTGCACGGGCACTTCGCGACGTTTACCACGCGGATCACGAATGCGGAGTTTGCCTTCTGCCTGAACGGGTTTCACAGGTCGCATGGCTCGCATTTGCATAGCAAAATCTGCCCCCATCTTTTTGCGCGCAACAGGATCTTCCGGCACAAAGGTTGGCTTGGGTGCTATTTTTTTTGCGGCATTTAGGCTGAGGATACTAAAGAGAATAACTGAAATTATAATAAAGGATCGCATCACCAAGTGCTCTTCCCACAAATTAAACTCTACTTCCCCCCCACGCAAGAACCGTCGCAAATAGTGTGCCAAGAATCGACACTGCATGAGTCATTTTGTCCCTTTTTAGGGGGCTCTATATTCAGAACCACAGAATTTTAACGGTTTTTTTGACAACTAGGTATGGCATTCATTTTGCTTTAGTACGGAGTGTTCGACTGGGTTGACACAGTTGAGGAGATTTTTTATGGCTAAAATTTTAGGGATTGATTTGGGCACTACGAATTCCTGCATGGGTGTAATGGATGGTGGGGAGGGCACGGTGTTGGAAAATTCAGAGGGCAAGCGCACCACACCCTCGGTTGTGGCCTTTGGTAAAAACGGCGAACGGCTCGTCGGTGACGCAGCCAAACGGCAGGCGGTGACAAATCCGGCCAACACGATTTATTCCACTAAGCGATTCATTGGCCGAAAATTCACCGAAGTAAAGGAGGAAGCCAAACGTATGCCGTATAAGGTGGTCGCCGGCAGCAACGGTGATGCGGCCATCGAGGTGGAAGTGGAGGGCAAAAAAAAGGTGCATAGCCCACAGGAGATTGCGTCCATGGTGCTAGCCAAATTGAAGGCAGATGCGGAGATGCGGCTTGGGGAAACGATCACACAGGCGGTCATTACCGTGCCTGCTTACTTCAACGATTCCCAGAGGCAAGCCACCAAAGATGCCGGCAAGATTGCTGGTTTAGACGTGCTGCGAATTATCAACGAGCCCACTGCCGCTTCACTGGCGTATGGACTTGACAAAAAGAGCGATGAGAAAATTGCCGTATACGACTTGGGTGGCGGCACGTTTGACATCTCCATTCTTGAAATTGGCGACAAGGTGTTTGAGGTAAAAGCCACCAACGGTGACACACACCTTGGCGGTGACGATTGGGATAACACTGTCATCGACTGGGTGGTGGAAGAGTTCAAGAGCGATAGCGGAATTGACCTCACGGGCCAACCGGACGCAATGCAACGCATAAAAGAAGAGGCTGAAAAGGCGAAGATTGCGTTATCCAGTTCACAGAATTACGAAATCAGCCTGCCATTCATCACAGCCGATCAAACTGGCCCCAAGCACATCAAGGTGGAGCTCAGTCGTGCGAAACTAGAACAACTTACTGATGATCTTTTTGAGCGCACCACCGCTCCGGTTAAGGCGTGCCTCAAGGATGCTGGGCTGAATTCCGGCGACATCGACGAATTGGTGCTCGTGGGTGGAATGACGCGTATGCCACGCGTGGTGGATACTGCCAAGGCGTTACTGGGCAAACAACCCAATCAGGGAGTAAATCCCGATGAGGTCGTGGCCATTGGCGCAGCTATTCAGGGAGGTGTACTGAATAAAGAAGAAGGTTTGGATAGTGTGCTGCTGCTGGACGTCACCCCTCTCTCTCTCGGAATTGAGACTGAGGGTGGTATTTTCACCAAGCTCATTGAGCGGAACACCACTATCCCGGCCAAGAAATCAAATATCTTCTCCACCGCTGCCGACAATCAGCCCGGAGTTGATGTGCAAGTATTTCAAGGGGAACGTCCGATGGCTAACGATAATAAGAAGCTAGGCAACTTCAAGTTGGACGGCATTGATCCCGCGCCACGCGGCATGCCTCAAATTGAAGTGAGTTTTGACATTGATGCCAACGGAATTTTGCATGTAAGTGCCAAAGACAAGAAGACTGGCAAGGAGCAGAAAATCACCATCAAGGATTCCAGCGGACTCTCAGAAGATGAGATTGAGCGCATGAAAAGCGAGGCCGAGGAAAACGCCGAAACCGATAAGCAACGCCAGGAGGAAGTGGAAGCGCGAAACGAGGCGGACACAGGTGTTTATGCAGCAGAAAAATTCCTGAAAGAAAACAGCGAGAAACTTTCTGATGACACAAAGAGTTCTCTCGAGAAGGCAGTGGAAGATGCCAAGGAGCAACTGCAAGGCGCAGATCTGGAGGCCATAAAGACCGCCAACGAGAAACTGCAGGAAGCCGTCCAAACAGCCGCCGGAGAGGCCTATAAGGCCACAACTGAGGCTGAACAGAAAGAAGCCTCTGAAAACCCCGAAGACAATGATGAATCTTCCGGTGAGAAAAAAGATGATGGCCCGGTGGTGGAAGCCGAGGTTGTCGACGAAGATAAAAAATAATTTTACAGCAGCGAGTGCTGCTGATGTTTCCAAATAACCCCTAAATAACAAACCAAACTAACAATATGGCTAAACTAAAAATCAAGCCTCTTGGCGACCGCGTTCTCGTGGAGCCGGTTGAAGAGACTGAAACAAAGAAAGGCGGCATCATCATTCCTGATTCCGCAAAAGAAAAACCACAGGAAAGCAAGATCGTTGCTCTGGGAACCGGCAAGGTTGACGATGATGGCAAGAAAGTCCCTTTTGAAGTGAAAAAGGGAGATACTGTCTTGACCAACAAGTATGGCGGCACTGAGATCAAACTCGACGGCGTGGAATACAAAATCCTGAACCAAGACGACATCCTCGCGGTGATCGGCTAAAGAAAACCTTTAACAAAAGAATAATTATGTCAGCAAAACAACTTGTATTCGACGAAAAAGCCCGCCAAGGCATCCTCCGTGGTGTTGAAAAACTAGCGAAGGCGGTAAAGGTAACTCTGGGCCCCAAAGGCCGCAACGTCCTCATCGACAAAAAGTTTGGTTCTCCAACCGCCACTAAAGACGGTGTGACCGTAGCCAAGGAGATCGAACTGGAATGCCCCTTTGAGAACATGGGTGCGCAGATGGTACGCGAAACCGCCAGCAAAACCAGCGATGTGGCCGGAGACGGCACCACAACCGCGACTGTGCTAGCAGAATCAATCTACCGTAACGGTCTCCGCAGTGTAACCGCAGGCGCCAGCCCAATTCACATCCAGCGCGGCGTGCAAAAAGCTGTGGACGCCGCCGTGGCACATCTAGGAAAGATCTCACAAAAGGTGACCAGCAAGGATGAGATCCAACAGGTGGCCACCGTTTCCGCAAACTGGGAAAGTAGCGTCGGGGAAATCATTGCCGACGCAATGGACCAGGTCGGCAAGGACGGCACCATCACTGTTGAAGAAGCCAGCTCCATTGAAACCACCCTCGAAGTGGTGGAAGGAATGCAGTTTGATAAGGGCTACCTCTCTCCGTACTTCATGACTGACGCTGACTCGCAGACAGCCAAAATGGAAGACGCCTACGTGTTGCTCTATGAGAAAAAGGTCAGCAGCCTTAAAGATATACAGCCGATCCTTGAAAAGGTCGTAGCTGGTGGAAACAAGCCGCTCCTGATCATTGCTGAAGATGTGGAAGGCGAAGCACTCGCCACTCTTGTGGTGAACCGCATTCGTGGCAACCTGAAGGTAGCCGCCGTCAAGGCACCTGGTTTCGGTGACCGCCGCAAGGCCATGATGGAAGATATCGCCATTCTTACCGGCGGCAAGTTCATCACCGAAGACCTCGGCGTGAAGCTCGATGGAATTGAAGTCGCTGATCTTGGCACTGCGGCCAGCATCTTGGTTGAGAAAGAAAACACCATCCTAATTGACGGTGGTGGCAAGGCCAAGGAAATCAAAGGACGCATCGACCAGATTCGCCGCCAAATTGAAGAAACAACCAGCGACTACGACCGGGAGAAGCTCCAGGAGCGCCTCGCCAAACTAGCGGGCGGTGTAGCTGTCATCAATGTGGGCGCTGCTACGGAGTCTGAAATGAAGGAGAAAAAAGCACGCGTGGAAGACGCCCTCCATGCAACTCGTGCTGCAGTAGAAGAAGGGATTGTCTCCGGCGGCGGAGTAGCCCTGTTGCGCTGTTTACCCGCCATCAAGAAGCTCAGTCTCGAAGGCGACGAGCAGATCGGTGTAGATATCGTGCGAAGCGCTGTGGAATCCCCATTGCGAGCGCTCGCCAGCAATGCAGGTGTCGAGGGTGCCGTTGTGGTACAGGAAGTTCTTACCCACAAAGGCAATGTCGGCTATGATGTATCCGCAGACAAATATACCGACCTCATCAAGGCCGGCGTGGTGGATCCAGCCAAGGTTACCCGCACTGCTCTGCAGAACGCTGCTTCAATCGCCGCTCTTCTCCTCACTACCGAGTGCCTCATCACAGATGTCCCGGAAGAAGAGAAGCCAATGCCAGATCATGGCGGCGGCCATGACCACATGTAGTACTAAAAATAGCAATCAACTCCAAACAGGACCGACAATTTGTCGGTCCTGTTTTGTTTAATCATTAATAGTATTATAATATTTACCGCGTTTTACAGTATCTAAAATCAAGCTGTTTCGGATAAAATAAGCCCATGGAATCTCACCACCTGCTGAAGCAAGTATTCAAGGATACCCCCGTGAAATGTGTTGCTGAAAGCATGAAACTCTCAACTTCAACCATCTACAAATGGGCAGAATCGCCGGACACTGGCTCTGCCAGCGGCATTTCCAATCCACTTGATCGCACCCTAGCCTTGTGCGAGGCTACCGGTGATTTCCGCATTATTCGGTGGCTTTGCGAACAGTCCGACGGATTCTTTGTTGAAAACTCCGTAGCCAAAGACAACGGAGAGCAAGCCCAACGTTTAGCTCCTGCAACCAGTCAGGTAGTGAAACAATTTGCTGATCTCCTTTCCACCGTAGCCAGTGCCGCCAGCGACTCCAAAATCGGCACGCACGAGGCAGAGAATATTCGCAAGGAATGGGAAGGTCTCAAACGAATCGCCGAGGGATATGTGAAGTGCTGCGAAGCCGGAAATTTTAAGAAACTGGGCCAGCAAATGACTAAAATGACTAAGCTGCAACCATAACTCCGAGTTCCACCAATGCCAACCGTGTCTCGTTTGGCGTACATTGTTTGATGGCTTTCCAACCACGCGCTCTGGCTTCCTCGACATTTTCCGACCGGTCATCAACGTAGGCAATCTCACCACCACGGCAACCAGTGATCTTCTCAAGAAATTTGTACATCTTCGCCTCCGGCTTCAACGCCCTCACTTTATACGAAAGCACGTGACCGGTAAAGCGTGGCCAAAAATCATACGCGCGGGACATGTAACGCACAGCCATTTCGTTAGTGTTGGAAAAAGTGTACGTCGCCATGCCGCTCTCTACAATTTCCCTGTGCATTTCAATGACATCCTTAATCGGCGTGAAAATATCTTCAAAAAAAACAGTAAATTCACTTTCCAAACCCTCAAAACCAGTTTCCCGTTGCACAACTTTGATAAACTCCGAGGAAGTCAATTCCCCAGACTCGTACTCAGCTAATAATGGTGATTGATTGAGGAACGCATTGAGCCCTGACTCATCCATGTTCGTCATCGGAACCATGCGGTTCACCAAAACGCCATAGTCAAAATCCAGCAGCACCTTGCCGATATCGAAAGCAATAACACGAATCATGACATCTCACGTCGCCCTTCCAAAGCGTGACTAAGGGTAAGGTCATCGGCATATTCCAAACCACTTCCTGCAGGCAAACCATGTGCAATTCGAGTGACTTTCACCCCCTTGGCTCCAAGTCGTTGCGCGAGATAATTACTCGTAGCATCACCTTCCACATCCGTTCCGAGTGCGAGAATGATTTCGCTCACATCTAACATGCGTGCCTCTAGTTCAGCAATGCAAAGATCCTCAGGGTCAACGCCATTGAGTGGTGAAATTTTCCCACCCAGCACATGATACCTTCCCTTGAAGGCGCCAGACTTGTCTACATTGATCACATCCACAGCGGTTTCCACCACGCACAGTGCCGTGGCATCACGCCGGTCATCAGTGCAGAAAGAGCACGGCTGATTCTCGGTGAGGGCTCCACAAATTTTGCATAGTTGAATTTGATCGCGAGCATTGATAAGTGCCATGGCCAGTTGTTTAACCTGACCCGCTTCGCTTTGCACAAGATGCAGCGCCAGTCGCTCAGCCGAACGCGGCCCGATGCCAGGCAATTGCCCTAACGCAACCACAAGCTCCGTCACTGGTTCGGGCAGTGAGGCCATTACCTCAACCAAACCCAGGCATGTTCAACCCAGCAGTCACCTTGGCCATCTCCTCTGCCTGAATCTTCTGACCTTCCTGCATGGCACTGTTCACCGCCAACAACACCATGTCTTCCAGCGACTCAACATCTTCCGGATCTACGGCCTCTGGGTCAATCTTGATGGACTTCAACTGGCCCTTGCAAGTAGCCGCTACTTTCACGGCGCCTCCACCACTACTGGACTCAACCATGCGGTCGGCCATAGCGGCATCGACTTCCTGTGCCTGTTGCTGGGCCTTCATGGCCTGTTTCATGAGCTTGTTGATACTTGCCATAAAATATTCTTCTACGTTCGCACATCCACGATTTGCCCCTTGAACACTTCCAATGCCTTTTGGATAAGCGGATCATCTCTAAATTCCTCCATGTCCACTGGCCCTTCCGATGGCTTGGGTGGGGCGAGCTCGCTGGATAGATCATCTGCCACTGATTTTTCAGGCGAGGCGCTGGCCCAATCAGTGGGGCAATCAGCAATAGCGAAACGAATCTCACGAACTTTCTGCCCCTGTTTTTCAAGCGACTGAATCAAAACCTTGTTTGTTTCCCTGTTGTCGGCCAATTCCATTTGTGAGGAATATTTTTCCGGAAACCCAATCGTCATCATACCATTTTCCAGCGATAATGGATAGGCCTCAGCAAAGTAGCTTTTAGTAAAAGCGCCGAGACCGGCCATCATAGTCATCCACAATTTTGGCATATCAACAGACACAGTAGATGCAACAACCTTGGTGGTAGATTTGTCTTTCTCCTTGGAAACAGCAGTCGAATTATTGACTGGAACTGCACTTTTCGATTTTACATCTGGAGAAGTGGGTTCACAGCCGCCTTCGACTCGAAGTTTATTCAATTTATCCAGCACATCGTTGAGACTCATGGCACTGCCCGTCTGAATTGCTTTCACCAAGCTTACCTCCATTAGAATTTTTTTAGAAGTCGCGTTGCGCAACTGCATTTCACAATCCGTAAGCACCTCTAAGATGCGTGTCACAGCATGGCTGTCAGTGTGATTTGCCTGATCGGCAAGTGTGGTTTTTTCCGCCTCAGAAATTTCCAATAAACTGATATCGCCCTTGGACACCTGATAGACCAGAAGATTTCGGAAATGGTTGAGCAAATCAGCGACCAACCGGCCCAGCTCCTTGCCTCCACTGGTGAGCTCATGCAACTCGCGCAGGGCAGTCTCGGTCTCGCCCTCCAGCACGGCGTTGGCGAGCGAGTGTACTTGTGCCTGAGAACTGAGACCGAACATTGAAAGCACGTCCGACTCCGTGACTTTATCCCCACAAAAACTGATAAGCTGATCCAGCGTGCTTTCCGCATCACGCATGCCTCCATCGGCACCACGGGCGATGGCCTGCAACGCGGCATCCTCAATCTTCCATTTTTCCTTTTTGGCAATATGACCGAGGTGCTCCACTATCTTGGCTTCAGATATGCGGCGCAGGTCAAAACGCTGGCAACGGGAAAGAATTGTTGGCAACACCTTCTCCGGTTCGGTGGTGGCGAACACAAACTTCACATGAGCCGGCGGCTCCTCCAAGGTTTTCAACAACGCGTTGAAGGCGGCCGTGGTGAGCATGTGCACCTCGTCGATAATATACAACTTGAAGCGGCAGGAAGCCGGTGCGTACGGGGCAGTGTCACGCAATTCGCGAACCTGCTCCACTCCATTATTGCTGGCACCGTCAATCTCCAGCACGTCAAGCGAGCGACCTTCGGCAATTTCGATACATCGCTCGTCATCATCCTTAAAACTCACGGTGGGTCCGTCGGTCGCGTTCAGGCACTTAGCAAAAATCCGCGCGATGGTTGTTTTGCCTGTGCCGCGTGGACCACTTAAAAGATAGGCATGGGCAACGCGGCCGGAGGCTATGGCATTGCTGAGGGTCTGGGTGACGTGCTCTTGGCCCACCACCTCGGAAAACCGTTGCGGCCGGTACCTGCGAGCTATGACCTGATACGACATGGGACAGAAAATGCCAGGGTGACCACGGCAGATGCAGATCAAGCTACCGTTGCTGCCTTCCGGCCCTGGCGGGATTCACAAGCCCGCATTCCATGGGCCCTGACGCAACGAACACTGACCCGACTGATCTGGCGCGGCAAGCAGAATTGTGGGAAACTATCCGCGACTTATTCCACACCAAACTTATGAACAGTAGTAGTCTTGTATGTTTCTCCCAACTTCAGGATGGTGTTGGGGAAATTATCGTGATTTACCGAATCGGGATAATGCTGTGTTTCTAGACATATGGCTCCACGGAAGGGGTATTTCTTACCGCCCTTGCCAAGCTGGTTCTTGAGGAAGTTGCCACTGTAAAATTGAATGCCAGGTTGATCAGTGTAAATCTCCATGACTCGGCCACTCTTGGAATCCTTTAATCGTGCAGCTAAGGCAAGCGACTTACCTGATGGGACATTAATCACAAAATTATGATCATAGCCTAAGGTGCTAGTTTTACAGTCCTCAGTTTTTGTTGCACCCTTATCGGGGATTCGCTCCCCTATTACTCTGGATTTTCGAAAATCGAGCAGCGTTCCTTCCACTGGTTCAATCTTACCAGTTGGGATCAAGGTTTCATCAGTTGGCGTATAATTGTCCGCATTTAACATTAGCTCATGATCCAACACGCTCCCACTCCCAGCACCGCCGAGATTAAAGTAAGCATGATTTGTCAAATTCACAGGCGTCGCTTTATCAGTAGTTGCCTCGTAATCTATGCGTAACTCATCTTGATCGGTAAGCGTATAGGTCACCTTCATACTCAAGCTCCCGGGATAACCCTCTTCACCATCGGGACTAGTCAAGCTAAAGGTTACACTCTGGGCACCTGATTCCGCCTTCCATACTTGTTTGCTCAATGCTTTGTCCCCTCCTCCATGCAAATGGTTGGGATCATTATTTGTCGCCAAGGTGTATTCCTTGCCATCAAGGGTAAATTTGCCCTTGGCAATACGATTGCAAACCCGGCCGGTGGTGCAACCAAAGTACTGATTACCATCCCCCTCGTAGCCAACCACGCTATCGAAGCCGTTAACCACATCCACTAGGTTCCCTTCCTTGTCAGGCAAGTGCAGTTCCACCAAAGTCGCTCCATAGGTGGCTACTTTAGCAATCAGGCCGTTCTTGTTTTTTAAAGTATAAATCTCGGTAGATTCACCGCCTTTAGTTTTACCGAAGTCAACTGAGTTGTTGGCCTCAGATTCAGAACCGTTGTTTTTCGGACCAACGTTCGATCCAGGACCATCATTTTGACTTGAAACACAGGCACTCATAAAAAGCAAAGATGCGGTCGCAAATGTGGACATGGCAAGAGTGGAAAAATGAATCTGCATGGAGCAAATCAAACATGAGGCGGAAATGGAATCAACCCTTGAATTGCCAAAGCCCAATGAGTTTTTAGGGATGCGTCACGGCCATAACACAATTACCGGGGCGAAGGTGTTTTTGGGCGACGGACTGAATTTGGCGGGCGGTAACGGCCTCGTATTTTTCGTCGTCCTCATCACTGGCTTGGAAGCCGAGACCGTAGAGTTCATCGAGGCCAGTCATCGTGGCCAACCCGCCCAAATCCTGACGACCGATTTTTCTTTGCCCAATAACCTTGGCTTTGGCTCGACAAAGCTCTTCCTCAGTCAACCCGTCCTGTCGCAATTTGGCGACTTCTTTAAGAAGCTCCTTTTCCAAAAGTTCCAACTGGGCAGGTTCAGTCCCGGCATAAAAGGCGATGAAGCCGGGAGTAAATCCAGGATGACTTTGTGCGCCGACATAATACGCCAACCCCAGTTCCTCGCGTATTCGCATAAAGAGCCGACTACCAAGATCACTGCAGGCTTCGCAAAGCAGCTCGAGTGCGTAGCGATCCTCATCAAAAAAGGTGCACCCGCGATACCCCAGCACCGCCACGGCCTGTTCTTTGTCGCGTTTATTGACAACGCGACGCATACCTTCACTTGGAGGCAAGAGGTTAGGCACGCGAAACCCGTTGCCGGCCGACCAGAGGCCAAAGGTTTTTTCCACCTCGGCCCGAATTTCATTCGTTTTCACATCACCGAAAACCGCCAGTACAGCATTATTCGGCACTGCATGGCGCCTACAGAACATTGCGAGATCACCTACTGCAAGCTTGTCTAGGGATTCCTCAGTACCGAGAGTATCAAGTCCGTAACCCTGCCCCCCAAAAAGGTTGCTGCGCATGAGGCGGAAGGTACTTTGAAGTAATTTATCCTGCTGCGCTTTGAGGGCGGCATGCTGCACCACCCGTTGCCGCTCAAGCGCAGTCTCTGGAAATGAGGGATGCAGGATCACGTCAGCCAACATCTCCAAGCCAAAAAGCATGTCGGCATTCAGAACTTCCAGTGAAACACCAAAGGAATTGTTACCACCATAAGCGTCGATACCACCCCCGACGCTTTCGATCTGCTCGGCGATTTGCTGACCGGTGCGATTAGTCGTACCCTTGACGAGTAATTTCGCCATAAGCTGAGTAATGCCGCTGTTTCCCATTTTCTCAGCAAGCACGCCACCCTGGAACAACGCCCGCATTTGTACAAATGGTAGGCGATGATCCTCCTTCACTAGCAAACGCAAGCCATTGGGTAACTCGATTTTTTGGATGGGCATGCTTGTGTGCTCAACATTAGCACCTCTAACAACCGGCGACGTGCCGGCAGGCAGTAGGGCGTACAGTGTACGGTTATCCTCTGACAAATATTCGTTAGCCGCACTGTGGACATCTCTAGGAGTAACACGTTTCACCGCCTCAAGATAACGATCGGTAAACTGGAGATCATTTACTGAAATCCAGCAGCCGCCGAGATTCTGCGCCTGACCTTCCATTGTCTTGCGTGTGCCCAGCGTTGCGGAGATGAACTGCTTCACCACTTTATTGAGCTCGGCGGGCTCCACCTGCCCGGATTTGAGCAGGTCAAGTTCCTCTAGGAGTGCCCTGCGAGCATCGTCAAATTTATCAGCATTTACTACGGCGCTAATGCCAAAAAGACCACTTTCGGTTGGCGTGTAGGTCCACGCATCAGCAGTATTCACCAATCCCTTGCGCTCGCGTACATTTTGATACAATCGACTACTGCGACCGCTTCCCAGCAGCGTGGCAAGGACATCAAGAGAAGGCAAATCCGGGTGGCGCACATCAGGTACGTGCCACGAGTAATGTAAATGACCAAGCTGAATGGAGGCTTCTTCCAGAATCTCCCGAGGTGCGGTTTGGCGTGGTTCAGTGGGCAACAACACTGGCGGCGCGGGCTTGCATTTATTTGTCGCAAATGCTGCCGAAACCTGATCAATGACCTCGGAAGCATCCACGTCGCCCACAATCACATAAAAAATATTATGAGGGATGTAACGTACGCGATAGTAATCAAATATGTCTTCCCGGCGCAGTTCGTTAAATATATCGGGATAGCCAATGATTGTGTGGCGATATGGACTAGTGGTGTAGGCGATTTCAAACAACCGGCGACTGGCACGGCGACCGGGATCATCCTGTCCCATATCGATCTCACGGCGAATGACATCAAGCTCCTTGGCCAGCTCCGATTCTGGCAACGTGGCGTGCTGCATGATGTCGCAAAGAATATCAATTGCCACACGCGCGCCGGTGTTGGGTACATCAATATGATAAACAGTACGGTCAAATGAGGTATAGGCGTTCATGTAACCTCCGGCCTCCTGCACCTCTTGATCAATACGCCCGACTCCACGCGTTTCCGTTCCCTTAAAGAGCATGTGTTCGAGGATATGTGAGAGCCCGGCCCCTAACCATTCGCCTTCGTGAATGCTGCCCGTCTTGGCCCAAGCCTGCACCGACACAACCGGCGCACTGTGATCTTCGCGTACGATAATAGTCAGGCCGTTATCAAGCACGACCAAGCGCGTGTCACCAGACGCATTGAGCTGACCGACATAGTTGGGTATACCATCAGGCATCAGATACTGAGCTTATCGCAGCATGGGGTTGCAAGCGAGATTATTGCTTGTCGGAGGCCTCGGGCTCAACGGGCTTGTTGGAGCGTTCTCCTTTGTTGCCCGATGTCTGTGCAATAGTGCGATTGGTTGAGGGTAGTTCTGCAGTTTCGGGCTCAGGTGGCAAAAAGGGTTGGCGAAAGGCCTCATCAAAACTATAGCTCCCCTTGAAATCATCGCGAGAATCCTCGGCGGTCCGGGCCAGCAAATCGTACTCAATCATGGTGAAAACAATCTCACCAAAATCTTCGCAACACGATACACCCCATTCGTTGAGAACAACCAAGGCCATCGGACCGTATTCCTCCAGCGCATGGGCGCGCATACCTCCCAAGAGTTCCTGACCACTAATGTGGCGCACAATACCTTTTTCCTGTTTTGAGATGGTTTGCTGCGTGTAATCCAGCCCTTCGCGGACAAAATGAAACGCATCACGATGATACCGCGGGTCGCTCGCGATAATCGCATCCAACACTTCGTCGTAACTTTGTTTATGTATCATTCGCCTTCTCCAGGCTCGATCTGGACTACTGGCATTTCAGGTGGATTCGCCGTACGCCATGTCTTCACCGCCATGCCCACCAACAACAGAAACAGTACAATAGCCAACACCTTTTGCTCCTGCGCTGTGAGGAATTTCATGGGGCATCCTAACAGACCGACTACCCAACTGCAATATTCACCAGTTTATTCGGCACAACGATGATTTTCTTTACCTCTTTTCCGGATAAAAATTGCTGCACTTTTTCACATGTAAGCGCCAATCCCTCAATTTCTGCGGACGAAGTCTCCGGTGTGATATGGATGTGACCACGCAATTTGCCGTTCACTTGCACTGGAAATTCAATGGAATCCTCGACCAAAAGCGCCTCATCAAAGCTTGGCCAAGGCTCATAGGCCACCGTGCCTCCATGCACTTCGCCCAGTCTTGCGACCAAATCCTCAGCCAAATGCGGGGCAAAGGGATTGAGCAACAGCAGGAAAGTCCGCAGCGTCTCACGCGGCTTGGTTTCCCATTTTGAGGCCTCATTAACAAAAACCATCAGCGCGGAGATCGCCGTGTTATAGCGCATGCCATCGAGATCCTCGGTCACTTTCTTGATACAGGCATGCAGCACCTTTAACTGCTCCGGGGTGGCCTCAATCTCGTTAATGGACACGTCGAGAGCCAAGCCGCCAAGCAGTATTTTAGCCTTTTTTGGGTCGGCAGTCACCGCCTGCTCGTAATCCTTGAAACTTCCTTCATCAATAAAGAGCCGCCAAACTCGACCCAGAAAACGGTACACACCCTCCACACCTTTCGTGCTCCACGGCTTCATCATTTCCAATGGCCCCATGAACATTTCATAAAGCCGAAACGCGTCCGCACCATAATCGTCCACCACCGAGTCGGGATTAACCACGTTGCCGCGGGCCTTTGACATCTTCTGGCCGTCATCACCTAAAATGATACCCTGATTAACAAGGCGCTGAAACGGCTCTGCAGTAGATACATGACCGAGGTCAAACAACACCTTGTGCCAGAACCGACCATAGAGCAAATGTAACACCGCATGCTCCGTGCCGCCCACGTAGAGATCTACGTTCATCCAATAGTTTTCCGCACTTTTGCCAACAAAGTGTTCTTCGTTTTGCGAATCAAGATAGCGAAGGTAATACCAACAACTGCCTGCCCATTGCGGCATGGTATTGGTTTCCCGTTTGGTGCCATCTGGTAGATTCATCCATTCGGCCGCACGAGCCAGCGGTGGCTCACCATCGGAAGTGGGTTTGTAATCATTCAGTTCTGGCGGCAACACCGGCAGGTCGCTTTCGCTGATGGCCTCATGATGGCCGTCGCGCCAGATAATTGGAAAGGGCTCTCCCCAGTAACGCTGCCGGCTGAAGAGCCAGTCACGCAACTTGAAATTGATGGTTCGCTTCCCGCATTCCTTTTCCTCCAGCCAATCGATGATCTTGGCCGTGGCTTCAGACGTTGGCAGACCACTCATAAAGCCTGAGTTCACGCTCACGCCATTGCCAGTGAATCCCACCGACTCCACACCACCCGGCGCCTGCACCACCATTCTCACGTCCAGCTCAAATTTTTTTGCAAACTCCAAATCTCGCGCATCATGGGCCGGCACCGCCATGATCGCACCAGTACCGTAACTCGCCAGCACGTAGTCGGCGATCCAGATCGGCACCCGCTCCTGGTTGACTGGATTTACGGCATAGGAGCCAGTGAACACACCGGATTTTTCCTTCGCGAGTTCGGTGCGTTCCAAGTCGCTCTTACGTGCAGCAGCCTCACAATATTCCTCCACAGCCACGCGCTGTTCATCGGTTGTGAGCTCACCCACAAACTCATGCTCTGGGGAAAGTACCATGTAGGTCGCGCCAAAGAGCGTGTCAGGCCGCGTGGTAAAAACCGTTATGTTTTTGTCCGAGTCATCGACAGAAAACTCAACCTCAGCGCCTTCGCTTCGACCGATCCAGTTGCGCTGCATTTCCTTGAGTGAATCACTCCAGTCAATCGTCTCCAGGTCATCCAGTAATCGCTGCGCAAAGGCGGTTATACGCAACATCCATTGGCGCATTGGCTTGCGAACCACAGGGTGTCCACCCACCTCACTTTTGCCATCGATCACCTCCTCATTCGCCAGCACCGTGCCCAACTCAGGGCACCAGTTAACTGGAGCGTGTGAGACAAATGCCAATCGATGATCATCAAGGTATGCGCGTTTAGCCTCATCTGAGGTTACTTCCATGGGAAACCTCAACGTATCAATCGGCTCGGCCTTGTTGGTTGCGGGATTGAACCATGAATTGTATAGCTGCAAAAATATCCATTGGCTCCATTTGAAGTAACCCGGGGCCGTCGTGTTAACCTCGCGACTCCAGTCATAACAAAAGCCGAGGCTCTGGATTTGCCGCTTGAAATTGGCGACGTTTTCCTCGGTTGTCTGGCGCGGATGTTGACCCGTCTTGATCGCATACTGCTCTGCCGGCAACCCAAACGCATCCCAACCCATCGGATGCAGCACATGCCGGCCGCGCATGCGCAGGTAACGGGCAGTGATATCCGTAGCGGTGTAACCTTCAGGGTGCCCCACATGCAGGCCGGCCCCCGAAGGATAAGGAAACATATCGAGAATATAGTATTTTTCCAGCGATTCCGGTGGCACACCACCATGCCGCAAGGCAAAGGGATGAGAAGCAGCCGGCTGTTCACCGGGGTTGAAGGCACGAAATGTTTCCTGATCCTCCCAATGCGATTGCCATTGGGGCTCAATCAAATGGAATGGATATTGTCGGCGCAGCTGGGCCATGCTGCGGGGATAATGGTGAAAATTTTGACGCGGAGCAATGCAGATTGTCAGTAACCCTAAATTGGAAGCCGTTAGTTCCGATTATACTTTAAGGAAACCCAACCACTATTTACACCTAACGAAAATTATGGAATGGATCACCTCACCTGAAGCTTGGATTGCCCTTCTAACCCTCACAGGACTGGAGATAGTACTCGGAATAGACAACATTATATTCATCAGCATTCTGGTGGACCGACTGCCTGACGAGCAGCAAAAGAAGGCCCGCCTGATCGGCCTGGGCCTTGCGATGGTTATGCGCATCCTACTATTGCTCTCACTCAGTTGGATAATGAAACTTAACACACCACTATTCAATGTTTTGAATCACGAGGTATCCGGGCGCGATTTGATCCTAATCGGTGGCGGCCTGTTTCTGATCTGGAAATCAACCCAGGAGGTTCATCACGCTTTGATAGATGAACCAGGAGAAGATAAGAAATCCGCCGGAACAAGCATGGGAGCGATATTATTTCAGATCGCAATGCTGGATATTGTATTCTCACTGGACTCAGTCATTACCGCCGTAGGAATGGCTGACCAGATTGCCGTGATGATCATCGCAATTGTAATTGCCGTTGGGGTTATGATGTTCTTTGCCAAGGCCATAGGTGAATTTGTTGAGAACAACCCCACTATCAAAATGCTGGCGCTCAGTTTCCTGATCTTGGTGGGAGTCGCCTTGCTCGGTGAGGGCATGCACTTTCACATCCCCAAGGGCTATATCTATTTTGCTATGGCCTTTTCGGTTGGCGTGGAATTGCTCAATTTAAAAATGCGATCAAAGAAAACCAAAGTTTTAAAACTCACCCCCAAAAAACCTTGAGTTAACAACTCAACATAAATACAAGTAGACATCCGCAACTAAACAATTTGCCAACAGACATAATCATAGCTTCCGCAAACACCCACAAGACGGAAGAGATTCAGGCCCTGCTCGGGCCTGAGTTTTTGTGTCGCACCCTGCGGGATTTTCCTGATGCACCCGAAGTGGAGGAAGACGCCGCCACCTTCGCTGGCAATGCCGTAAAAAAAGCCCTGACCCTTGTTAATTGGCTAAAGCAATCCGAGGATCACTCCCTAGGCTGGGTGTTGGCAGATGATTCAGGACTGGAAGTGGATGTGCTGGATGGGGCACCCGGCGTGCTCAGCGCACGCTATGCCGCCACCGAGAGGCTGCCGGGCAACTGCCCGGATGAGCAAAATAACGCCAAGCTGTTGCTCGAACTAAAAGGACGCGTCGCCAATCACCGCGCCGCGCGTTTCCGCTGCGTGATCGCCCTCGCCCCGGCCGGCCAATACAGCCATCCTAAAATTTTCAACGGAACTTGCGAAGGGCGCATTGAAGAAACTGTACGTGGTGAAAACGGTTTTGGCTACGATCCGCTGTTTGTTCCGGAAGACCATGAGCAAACTTTTGGTGAACTCGCCGAATCGGTCAAAAGCCAACTCAGTCACCGGTCAGCAGCACTGCGGCAATTGAAGGATTGGCTCTCAAACCGGTGACTATTTGACTTCCAACCCCTCCAGTGCATCACCCAAATTCCCAAACCCTTCGCCTCCTGGTTTTGGATTCAATGTTTTCTTGAGATACCCCACTGCATCGGAAATACGCTGAATGCTCCGAGGCAAGGTGGCACCACAGGCATTGGGGTGACCGCCTCCCTGCAATTGCTTGGCAACCGCCAGTGCCTCACCATTGCGACTGCGCAAGCTCACGCTCACCGACCGGTTGCGCGTCACAGCCGTGAGAATGACTGAGTGAGAGGTTGCTTTTTCTTCCAACAACTGATGCACCACCGCATTCGTGTCACCTATAGGCGATTCGATCATAGCCACCGTGTCCGATAGCGGCGTGATATGAGCCTTGGCAAATTCGTATCCGAGCGGATTCTCCACCCTCCGACGTGTGGCGATCACTCCGATCAGTGGATGGTCCACCAGTGATTCCAGGTTTCCCTCGATCAACTTCGCAATATTCCAGAACATATACTGTTTGATAAGGCTGCCGTAGTCGATGGCTGTCGTGAATTCCGGATCGGCGGTCAGGAACAGGTCACCGACATTGGTGAAATGCACAAGCCGGTCCAACTTCTCATTGCCTAGGTCATATTGCTGGCAAAGTTCATAAGAAAGCAAGGAGGCGGACTTTGTGGTATCGTGGACAAGTTGGCATTTGCGCGGTTCCACCTCGGTGGTGTGATGATCAACGATTAGCCAGTTCTCCAGATCCATGCGGGCGGCAAAATTCAGGTCGCACACCCAGGCGCTTTGTTCGCGCAGCGGGCGTCGTTCCCAGTTGCTGTAGTTCCAAGCTTGCAGCGGCACTTCCGTGTCGAACAACTTGCGTGCGAGCCGTTGCAGCAGGTGGCCGGAGACGAAGCCATCCAAATCACTTTCGTGCGTGATGATGACTTCAGGCTTTGGGAATTCGCTCATCGGGCTCAACCTAGCTGAGTTGACACCGTGCCGCCAATCGTTTTCCGCTTTTTCCTTTTCGACACGCGGAGCTTCGCGCAACATCCACCGCTCATGAGCATGTTTGATCTTACAGATGAAGTGGCTGTGGTAATTGGCGCAACCGGCGCCTTGGGCGGTGCATCGGCACAGGGAATGGCCGAGGCTGGTGCCAAGATTGCCGTGGTGGGCCGGAGCGCTGAACGCGGTGGTGAACGAGTGGATGCCATCAAGGCAGCTGGTGGTGCCGCGCAGTTTTTCGCTTGCGACGCGATGGATCCAGATAGCCTCAAGGCGTGCCACGAGGCGGTGACGTCTGAGCTGGGATCTCCGACAATTTTACTGAATGCGGCCGGAGGAAATGATCCTGACGCAACCGTGACCCCGGAGATGCCCTTTGAGAATATCCCGCTGCCGGCCTGGGCCAAGGTGTTTGACCTGAATCTGGTGGGAGGATTCCTTTTGCCCTGCCAGGAATTTGGACCTGCCATGTGCGAGCGCGGCAAGGGCAGCATCATCAATATTGCCAGCGTCACTTCGCACCTGCCGCTTTCCAAGGTGATCGCCTATTCCGCCTCCAAGGCAGCAGTGCTGAGTGTCACGCGCTTTCTTGCTCGTGAATGGGCGACAAAAGGTGTGCGCGTCAACAGCATTACGCCCGGGTTTTTCCCCGCAGAACAAAACAAGAAACTGCTCTACAACGAGGATGGCACCCCCAGTGATCGCGCCAACGCCATCTTCGGCCACACGCCGATGGGCCGTTTTGGTGATCCCAAGGAATTGGCCGGGGCAGCGGTTTATCTTGCCAGTGAAAAGGCGGCAAGTTTTGTGACTGGGTCGGACATCGTGGTGGATGGCGGCTTCCTCTCCCAGACGA
>CAZTTU010000022.1:0-28450 GCA_964616045.1 uncultured Verrucomicrobiota bacterium
GTTTTGGTTGTACGCGCTGCTCCCAACACTGCCCAACTGACGCCATCCCGATGAACCCCTATCACCATCATGTCATCGAGGATCCGCTCTGCACCCGGTGTGACATCTGCCTGCAGGTTTGTCCGGTTGAAGCCATCCACATTGTTGCCAAGTGAAGCTAACAATCGACAATCAGGAACTGGAACTCGATGAGTCGATCACGATTTATCAGGCGGCCAAGAAGGTCGGAGTTGATATCCCCGTGATGTGCTACAAGGAGGGGTATGACTATTTCACCTCCTGCATGATTTGTGAGGTAAAAGACAAAGTCACCGGTCGAGTTCATCCCGCCTGCAGTGCACCGGTGACTGACGGCATGGAAATCGACACGCAGTGCGATGAAATCCGTGAGAGGCGCAAAGCCACCTTGGATTTGCTTCTCAGTGAACACATTGGTGACTGTGAAGCTCCCTGCCAGCGACTTTGTGCCATCCACTCGGAAGTGCCGCGTATGATTCGCGAGATCAAGGATAACCAGATGGATGATGCCATCGCCACCATCCGCAAGGACATGGCTATCCCTGCGATTCTCGAGCGTTTTTGCAATGCGCCCTGTGAAAAAGGCTGCCGCCGAGGGGCTCATGACGAACCGGTCGCCATTCGCCACCTAAGCCGTCATGCAGCCGAGTGGGATCTCAAGCGAGAAAACCCGTACATTCCGCCCACCAAGGATTCCACCGGGAAAAAAATCGCCATCGTGGGCTCAGGCGTCACGGGTTTGGCTACTGCCTACTATCTGGCGCTGACCGGTCATGCCCCCACAATTATTGAACAAAAGGAGAAACTCGGCGGCCGGCTACTGACCGAGTATGACGAGGGGCAACTGCCGCCGTGGGTACTGGAAGGGGAAGTGAAGGTTCTGTATGGCCTAGGTGTCGAATTCAAGACAAATACCGAAATAGGTAAGGACATAACTCTTGGTCAATTACATGAACAATTTGATGCAGTCTGCTTGGCCTGCGGGCAAACCGAGAATGAGACCCTGGAGTCCTGGGGTTTGGAGGTTGCGGACAAGGGCCTGAAAGCGAACCTGAAGACCGGCCTTACTTCGATCGAAGGCGTCTTTGCCGGAGGTAGCCTTCTTAAGTTGCAACCAGCCATGCTGAAACTGGTGCAGGGTGCCAAGGGGATGGCCGAATGCATCAGTCAGTTTCTTCATGACGTTCCCATTGCCGGCATTGTTGAAATGTACAACCATAAAATGGGCCGTTTGCAGGAGGGTGAGATTGATATATTTGTCAGCGGCGCCAGCCCCATCGCCCAGGTAAAACCTGAAAATCTTGAAGTCAACGGGTTTGAAAAGATCGAGGCGGAAGAAGAAACAACGCGCTGCATGCATTGTGACTGCCGCGCCAAGGACCACTGTGATCTTCGTATTTACAGCGATGAATACGGTGCCAAACAGGCTGAATTCAAGGGGGAGACCCGCGCCAAGCATGAACATATCAACCAGAATGCGGGTGCAGTTTATGAGCCGGGAAAATGTATCAAGTGCGGACTCTGTGTCCGCGTCACGAAGGATGAGGGCGAGGAATTCGGCTTCACCTTTGTGGGTCGCGGTTTTGATGTGAAGGCCGGCGTTTCATTAAACCAAACTCTCGATCGCGGTTTGGAGAAAGTTGCCGAAAAAGTCATCGAAGCCTGCCCTACCGGAGCCTTGGAGGAAAATGAGAAGTATCAGCCTGAGTAAGAAATAGTTAAGGTTAAGGTTCTCACTCTTCGCCTCCGACCCACTCAAGGAAATGAAACCTAAAGAAGGATCCAGATTTACTTGCGGCCCCTTTTAAGGAGGGCGTAGTATGCGGGCTGGTTTTGTGCTGGCAGGGAATCTTAGTCAGCCTTGCGATAGTTCGTGGATGCTAGACAAAATAAGATGTCTAAGGAACTGTGACGCCCTATTAGTTATTGCTATAAACTACTAGTGAACAGGTGAATGCGTGCGTAGCTCAATTGGATAGAGCAGTGGTTTCCGGAACCAAAGGTTGCAGGTTCGAGTCCTGCCGTGCGTACCACTTTGATGTGGGCACTATACAGGCGGTGTATTCCACAAAAATATCGGGATATGGCAAGAAGGTCGAAATGAACCGGAGGCTACTGAAAAAATGAAACCGTTAGAGCCCCCGGACTCAATGCATCTACAGTCAGCCCACGGCTGGTTGGAGCTTGGAAATACTAACGAGTCTAAAAAGGAGTTGGAGTTGATAGCTGCACCCCTTCGTACACATCCAGATGTGCTGGGTTTACATTGGGCTATTCATGAAAATTTAGGAAACTGGGATCAGTGTGTGAGTATCGGCCGGGCACTGGTGGAGTCGGTCCCTGAAGAAACTTCAGGCTGGATTCATCGTTCATTTGCTCTGCATGAGATGAAGCGCACACAGGAGGCTTATGATGAACTAAAACCTGCACTGGACATGTTTGAAAAGGAACAGATCGTTTGGTACAACATGGCTTGCTATGCCTGCTGTCTGGGCGAAAAGATGGAGGCGCGCACGTTGCTGAATAGAGCAATAGAGATAGGGGGTGACGCCGTGAGAGTTCAGGCGTTGAATGACTCTGACTTGCGGGGAGTGTGGGGGAGTGATGGAATCGCGCCTGCTCAAATACAGGAAGAATAACTTCCTTTATTGAAAAATAATCCGTGTGAGATGACGTGTTCCTATTTCGGCTGTATCAGATGGCAGTCAAATTTCTCTGGTCCGTTTCCGTGTAATTTTTCCAAGCTTTTAGGTGCCGTGGGGAAAATTAACTTTCAATTTGTTTGGTGGTCTTTAGATTTCGTGAACACGGCATTTTTTGGAATTAATATTTTATGGGAGTAGGTACATCTTCAGAAACACAAGCGGTTGGCGCGACGCCATTGAAGCCAATCACAATACCGATCCGTTTGGCGGGTACGCCAGACGGCAAACCAAAATATTCTATATTGGTTAATAATTCTGACGGTGAAGATGTCACGGTCGCTGATCCAAATGCTACTCGTGCTGCTGTTGCGTTGATGAACATCCACGCCGTGGTCGGTGGGGCTGCCTGTCACTGGGGGGGGCCAGCGGCTTTTGCGGAGATCATGGCAGCGACCCATGCTATTATGTTTGCCACTGATGGCCGGCAATGGCACGAGGCGTTTAATTTTGTGAATGATGCAGGGCATGCTGAGAATGGTGTGTACGCGCTGCGTGCAAATTATGGGTTTGATGGCATGGAGTACAAAACCTTGCGTGGTTTCCGCAGTATTGAAAGCAAGCTTACTGGACATGGTGAGAGTCATATTAATCCGGAAGGTATATTAATCAGTAATGGGCCATTGGGCTCAGGTTTGCCGCAGGCTCAAGGATTGGCCATAGGCGACAAGATTGCCGGAAGGGATCGAGTGACGATCTGCGCTATATCTGATGGCGCGATGATGGAAGGCGAGGCCAAAGAGTCAATTGCTGCTATCCCCGGCCTCGCCCTCAGAGGTCACGTGAATCCATTTGTTCTTATCCTGTCGGATAATGATACAAAGCTTTCTGGTCGAATAACCGATGATAGTTTTTCCATGCAGCCAAGTTTTGATGCTTTAAGTGATCTCGGCTGGAATGTTGTGAAGGTTGCTGATGGTCACGACATCCAGGCGGTTTACGCTGCAACAGAAGAAGCTGTGAAGCAAGCTAAGGCTGATTTGAGTAGGCCCGTATGCCTCTGGGTGAAGACCATCAAGGGGAAAGGCATTGCTTTGACGGAAGAAAACAACTCTGGAGGGCACGGTTTTCCACTGAAAAATGCTGAGAAAATTATCGAATGGATTAATGAAATTTATGGAGAAAACGAGATTCCGGATGAATTTATAAATTGGGCAAAGGAACTCAATGGGGATTGGCAAAAGGTGACAGCTGAAAATGCCGCTACGACCGTGAGTGACGCACCAGTTATACAGAAAAGTAAAGTTCAGGATGGTTTGGCTAGGGGAGCAATTCGTGCAGCGCAGGAGGGTGCGCCGGTTTATTCAATTTCATCTGATGTCCAAGGGTCCACAAAGATCAGCGATTTTCAAAAAGCGTTGCCGGATCGTTTCATTGATGTAGGTATTGCTGAGTCGAACATGATCAGCACTGGGTCTGGAATGAGCAAGGTGGGGTTTATCCCGATTGTGGATACATTTGGTCAGTTTGGTGTGACTAAGGGTAACTTGCCGTTAACCATGGCCGCGCTGAGTCAGGGACCTGTGATCTCAATTTTTAGTCATGTTGGGCTCCAGGATGCAGCAGATGGTGCTAGCCATCAGGCCACAACGTATCTTGGGGCAGTCAGTGCAATCCCGCATACCATAGTGATTGTGCCGTCCTGTCACAATGAGGCGGAGGAATTTATGTATGAAGCCATCAAGCGATTCGAGTTGGATCGTGTTGCAGGCAAGGATGGAGAGAGTTATATATTCTTTGTGGGGCGAGAAAGTTATCCGCTTAACTGGGTTAAGAATCCAAGCTATGAATGGGGCAAGGCGCAGGTGCTGCAGGAGGGTGGTGATATGGTGTTGGTCGGTAGTGGTGTGTTGCTCAATCGTGCGATTGAGGCAGGTAAACAATTGGCTGATATGGGAGTGGAGGCGACGGTGATCAATAATCCCTTTATTAATCTTCCGGATGTGGCTACGATCGGGCCGAGGGTGAAGAAGGCCAACGGCAACCTCATAACTATCGAGGACCACCAATCCATCGGCGGAATGGGAGCTCAATTATCACATGCGCTTTCGCGGACAGGGGTCGCGCATCAAGTCAAGACGCTTGGCATTGATGGCCAATTCGGTCAATCGGCATACAAGGCTGATCATTTGTATGATAAAAATGGCCTCAGCGTGGACGGCGTGGTGTTTGCAGCGAAGGAGTTACTAGGCGATTCTTAAAGGCTTAAAAAATGGCCTCCCACTGGAAACTAACCTTTATCCGGCGAAAACTCACTGTGACCAGTGTTGGTATATTTGCATCCAATACAGAACAGTGCCAAAGCGGTCGTGATAAAAGTGGCTTTGGGTATCGCCACAATAATAACTGCATAGTTGCGAACAAGGTCTTGCTGTAAATTTATTTGGTTAATGGATAAGCCATTTCAATCTTTTAAGGGTAATTTGCTATTAGATGGCGGGGATTTGGCAGGGTCGTTTTTTGGCAGGACAGTCGTGCTGCTTTGTCAGCATAATAGTGAAGGTGCCCTTGGGTTGGTTTTGAATCGGGGCACTGAAAAGACAGTGGGCGAGATGTTGTTGGAGGATTTGCCGGAACGTATTTTGGAGCAGAACTTGTGGATTGGTGGGCCAGTGCAGCCTGACGCATTGAGCTATTTGCATAGTGATGATTTTCTGCCGGATGCAAATGTATTGCCGAACTTGAACCTTAACCATTCGTTAGAAGAGTTGTTGGATTTGGGGGGGGCTTATTCGGTTACCCAAAAAGTGAAAGTATTTGCAGGTTATTCCGGGTGGGCTCCGGGCCAACTGGAAGCTGAAATGGAGCGCAATGCGTGGATTGTACACCAGGCAAACCTGAACCATATTTTCGAAGTAACTCCAGAAAAACTTTGGCGGTCGGTCATGGTTGAAAAAGGTGGTGTGCATCGATTGATGGCAGATTCACCTGACGATTTATCTTGGAATTGAGCTGTTATCGTATGGGTAATTTATAGAATGCCACTTGGGTGTGGACCACTAATTGCCTAGCTGGTTTCGCGTTTTAGCTGGTTGATCTGGTCACGTATTAGTGCGGCTTTTTCAAACTCTAGATTATCTGCTGCTGTGAGCATTTCCTTCTCTAGTTCGCACAATGTCTCAGTGATGTCGAAGTTCTCACTGTTTTCATGCAGGAGCATTGTTGCCTTGTTTGTGGCATCCTGGCGATTGCTGAGGCTTTCCTCGACAGCGCGACTTACGCTGCGCGGCGTGATGCCGTTACTTTGGTTATACTTTAGTTGTTTTTCACGGCGTTTTTTGGAGACCGTGAGGAAATGCTTGATGCTGTTCGTTATTACATCAGCATAAAGTATTACTCGTCCATTAAGGTGTCGCGCGGCACGCCCTGCTGTTTGGATTAAGGCGGTAGTGCTGCGTAGAAAGCCCTCTTTGTCTGCATCAAGAACGGATACGAGTGAAACTTCAGGCAGATCCAATCCTTCACGCAAAAGATTGATTCCGACCAGTACATCAAAACTGCCTTTACGCAAGTCGCGTAAAATCTCTACACGTTCCAACGCGTCAATTTCACTGTGAAGGTAACGCACATTGATTCCGATTTCACGAAGATAATCAGTGAGTTCTTCGGCGGTTCGCTTGGTCAAGGTGGTGACAAGTACGCGTTCCTTTGCTTCAACTCTATTGCGGCATTCCTCAATTAGATCGTCAATTTGGCCCTGGAGCGGCCTGATCTGGATTATTGGATCAACGAGCCCAGTGGGTCGTACAATTTGATCGATAATATGAGGTCTGGCCAGGTCCAGTTCCATCGTCGAAGGGGTGGCACTGAGGTAGACGGTTTGGTTTTGATGTGCCTGAAATTCATTGAAATTAAGTGGTCGATTATCGAGGGCGCTTGGTAGTCTGAAGCCATGTTCTACCAGAACTGTCTTGCGGGAGCGATCCCCGGCAAACATGCCGCGGATTTGCGGAAGCGTCGCATGGCTTTCATCAACAATCAGAAGGTAATCGTCCGGGAAGAAATCCAATAAGGTGTTTGGTTTGAATCCGGCAGGGCGATTATTGATGTGGCGACTGTAATTTTCGATGCCACTGCAGTAGCCAAGTTCCTCCATCATCTCGAGATCATATTCGGTTCGCATTTTGATCCGTTGTGCCTCGAGGAGTTTTCCAGCTTTTTCAAATTCATTAATGCGCTCTCGAAGTTCCACGCGAATAGTTTTCATGGCGGCCTTCATTTTACCTTCCTGCGTCACAAATTGTTTGCCGGGGAAAATCGTAATGCTATTGAGAGCTTCGATCAGGTCGCCGGTAAGTGGGTCGAAGCGCTGAATGCGTTCGATTTCCTCACCGAAAAACTCCAACCTAATCGCGTCTTCGGTTTGCGCAGGTCGAATATCAACGGTATCGCCGCGCACACGAAACTGGCTGCGTTCAAAGGAGATATCATTGCGCGTGTACTGTAAATCAACTAAACGCAATAATAGGTGTTCACGCGAAATCTCAATACCCTGGGCTAGTGGCAGCATTAGCGTTTCGTAATCTTCCTTGCTGCCAATTCCGTAAATGCAGGACACGCTGGCAACAACTACGACGTCACGGCGTGAGAGTAATGAACTCATTGTTGATAGGCGCATGCGTTCAATTTCCTCGTTAACGGAGGAATCCTTCTCGATAAAGGTGTCTGTGCGCGGGATGTAGGCCTCAGGTTGGTAGTAATCGAAATAACTAACAAAGTATTCCACAGCGTTTTGGGGAAAGAACGTTTTGAATTCTGCGTATAACTGTGCTGCCAGTGTTTTATTATGAGAAATCACCAGCGTAGGTCGATTGATATTGTTGATGACATTTGCTACCGTGAAAGTCTTGCCTGAGCCTGTTACCCCCAGAAGCACCTGATGCTTCAGTCCCTCTTTCAGCCCGGTCGATAGTCCGGTAATCGCCGTAGGTTGATCGCCGGCAGGAGGGAAGGGTTGGTGTAATTCAAACATTTTGGGCAACCTAAGGATGGAATGTTAAGGTGTCAATTGACGACCGTGATTTGGTGCGTTAACTTTCTGTGTGCCTGAGCTCGTTTCCAGCCTTTATGTGCACGTTCCATTCTGTGCTTCCAAGTGCAGTTACTGTGCATTCTATTCGCACGCCCCTGACGGTGAGACGGTTAATCGCTATGTGGATGCCTTGGTGCGAGAAATGGAAATGGTGGCGCATGATTTAGAGCCAGTAACAATTTTCTTCGGCGGTGGCACGCCGTCGATTCTCAATTTACATCAGTGGGAAACTTTGTTGGAGGCAATGAGCCGGTTAGGACTCAGCGGTGTTGACGAGTGGACGGTGGAATGCAATCCCGCCACGCTATCTTTGGAAAAGGCAAAACTATTGCGCGACAGTGGAGTCAATCGCATTTCAATGGGAGTGCAATCGTTCAACGCGGATTTACTCGAACGTCTTGGTCGGGTGCATACGCGTGAGATGGTCATTAAAACGTATGACAACCTGCGGGCGGTGGGTTTTGAGCGGGTTAACTTGGACCTTATGTTTGCCATACCCACTCAAACAATCGCAATTTGGCGGGAAACCTTGCAGGAGGCTATTGCACTAGCGCCTGATCATCTTTCCTGTTACGAGGTCATCTATGAACAGGACACACCTCTGTACGAACTGTTACAAGCCAATGAGTTTGATGTGAGGGAGGACTTGGCCTGTGAAATGTTTGATGAATTAATACAGTCGTCCGGTGAAAGTGGTTTTCACCAGTATGAAGTTGCCAATTTTGCGTTAAACTGTGCTAAAGGCGAATTTGAAATTCCAAGCGAAGCCTGCCGGCATAATATCAATTACTGGCGTGGTGGCGATTATCATGGTCTTGGGCCAAGCGCTACTAGTTATGTGAGGGGGGGGCGTGCGACGAATATTGCCAGCACTCAGGTCTATTGCGAATCACTGGAGAAGGGCGGGAGAGCGATAGGACATTCCGAGGAATTACAACCCTTGAAGCGGGCCGGTGAGACCGCGGCTTTTGGTTTAAGGATGAATGCCGGTTGGTCGTTTGCTGAATTTCAACAAACGACCGGTTATGATCTGTGGGATGAGTGGGGTGGGGAGATGCAGCAATTGATGGACCAGGGCAATGCAGTCATCGAATCCAGTTGTTTCCGATTGACACCGCAGGGATTGCGTTTTGCTGATGCTGCGGCTTCTAACTTTCTTCGATGAAAATATGGCAGTTATATGCGATCATGCCATATTGTGCGACGGTTCCTCATCAAATCCCGTTGACACATCTAAAGCCTTTGGTATTTTCCGCGCTCTGGTTTTCCGCAAAAAAATCAAGGAACAATCTATGGCAAAAATAAACAAGCATGTCTTTTTCTTCGGTCAATCAAAGGCTGATGGCAATGGCAAGATGAAGGAGCTTCTGGGGGGGAAAGGTGCAAATCTTTCAGAAATGTCGCGCATAGGTTTGCCGGTACCTGCAGGCATGACTATTACGACTAAAGTGTGCACCTACTATTATAAGAATGCGAGAAAGTATCCTAAAACACTCGAGCGCGAGGTTGAGATCAATATCGCCAAAATTGAGAAAGCCATGGGCAAGAAATTTGGGGATTTCAAGAATCCACTCCTGTTGTCTGTGCGTTCGGGCGCGCGCGAATCTATGCCCGGCATGATGGATACCATCCTGAATCTGGGCATCAATGACCAGGTAGTTGAGGGCCTTGCTGTAAAGACTGGCAATTCAAAATTTGCTTGGGACAGTTATCGCCGATTTTTACAGATGTATGGCAGTGTCGTCATGGGCGTCGAGAAACATGAAGGCGAATACCACGACCCATATGAGGTAATCCTCGATAAAGCAAAGGCAAAGGCAAAAGTTGCTGATGACTCAGGTCTTAGTGAAAAGGATTTGCGGTGTGTAGTTGGAGAATTCAAAAAACTCATCAAGGATCGCGCTGGGGTAGATTTCCCAGAGGACCCCATGATTCAGCTCTATGGTGCGGTAGATGCAGTTTTTAATTCATGGCAGAATGATCGCGCCAAGGTCTACCGACAGAAATATGGTATCCCTGTTGAGTGGGGAACCGCAGTCAACGTGCAGGCCATGGTTTTTGGAAACACCGGTAAGACGTCTGGTACCGGTGTCGCCTTTACTCGTAATCCCGCAACGGGAGAGAATGCCTTTTACGGAGAGTATCTTGTCGATGCCCAGGGAGAAGATGTTGTTGCCGGGGTTCGCACCCCGAAACCTGTTTCCAAGATGGCCAAGGATCTGCCCTCCTCTTTCAAGGAGTTGCTCAAAATCAGAAAGATACTCGAGAAGCACTTTCGAGATGTGCAGGACATTGAGTTCACCATCGAAAACGGCAACCTATGGATGCTTCAGACTCGCAACGGTAAGCGCACTGGCTTTGCGGCGGTGAATATTGCACTCGATATGGTCAAGGAGCGGTTGATCACCAAAGAAGAGGCCATCCTTCGCATTCCCGCGGAGGATTTGAGCCACCTACTTGCGCCGATTTTCGATTCCAAAGCAGAACGTAAAGCCAAGAAGATAGGCGGTGGACTGCCGGCCGGTCCTGGGGCGGCAAGTGGCCAAATATATTTTACCGCTGAGACTGCCGTTGCCGCAGCAGCCAAAGGGCAACAAGTTATCCTTACTAGGCAGGAGACCTCTCCGGAGGATTTGCGCGGAATGATTGCAGCTGAAGGCATTCTGACCACCCGTGGTGGCGCATCCTCGCACGCGGCGCTCGTTGCCCGGCAGATGGGTAAGATTTGTGTATGTGGTGCTCATGACATGGACATAAATTATGCCAAGAGGACTCTGTCGGGGAACGGTGTTACGCTCAAGGAGGGCGATTTTCTTTCGCTCAACGGCTTTGTCGGAAACATATATTCTGGAAAACTGAAGGCTGCGCCATCAGAGGTTATTCAGGCGCTTCTGGAGAGGAAAGCGACCGCCCGGAAAAGTGCTACCTTTAAAAAGTTCACCCAACTCATGTCTTGGGCCGACAAACTGCGCAAACTCGGCGTCCGCACTAACTCGGACACTCCAAGGCAAGTGAGAAATGCGATTGCGTTTGGTGCTGAGGGGATTGGCCTGACCCGTACCGAGCATATGTTCTTTGAGGGTAACCGGATTGATGCTGTCCGCCAAATGATTCTCGCCGTTGACAAGATGGAACGGGCCAAGGCACTCAAAAAACTGCTTCCCTACCAGAAGAAAGACTTTGTTGGAATTTTTGAGGCACTTGATGGGCGACCCGCCACCATTCGGCTTCTGGATCCGCCATTACACGAATTCATTGGCACCATGACCCCGGCGCAAATCAGCTCGCTGGGAAAAAAGCTCAAAGTCGCGCCATCCTTTATTAAACGTCGCATCAACGAACTCCATGAAGAGAACCCAATGCTCGGTCATAGAGGTTGTCGGCTTGGGATTGTCTATCCGGAAATTACCAAAATGCAGGCCACCGCTATTTTTGAGGCGGCTGTGGAGGTGCAAAAGAAGAAAATCAAGGTTGTCCCTGAGATTATGGTTCCGCTTGTAAGTTATGCCAAGGAACTTGAACTGCAGAAGGCCGTCATTGACGAGGCTGCTGGCGAGGTGTGTGAGAAGCACGGCCTCAGGGCTAATCAGCTCAAGTATGCCGTCGGCACCATGATAGAAATTCCGCGTGCGGCTCTCACTGCAGCCGAGGTTGCCGAACACGCCGAGTTTTTTAGTTTTGGCACAAACGACCTTACTCAAACCTGTCTCGGTCTCAGTCGGGATGACTCGAGCTCGTTTCTTCCGGATTATCAGGAGGCCGAGGTGGTGAACAATAACCCGTTTGCCAGCCTCGACCAAACTGGAGTCGGTCAACTCGTTGAGATTGGTGTCAAGGGTGGCCGAAAAGCTAAAAAAAACCTCAAGATCGGCATCTGTGGCGAGCACGGTGGAGACCCTGCCTCGGTGAAGTTCTGCCACCGCAGCGGCCTAAACTACGTCAGTTGCAGCCCTTTCCGCATTCCAATCGCCAAGCTTGCCGCTGCGCAAGCTGCTTTGGCTTGATGTGGTTTTGCAACAATATTTCGGAGTTAATGTCGTCAATCCATTACTAAATTTTCTCTTTGAAATTAACTTGTACGTTTGGGTCAGTGACGAAACAATCCTGCGGATATGATTCGCTATCTTCCACTTTTTGTTTTGCTTGTCGTTTCCGGTGGTTGTCAGTTCTATCGAAATGTTATTGTTGATGAAAACGGCCAGTTCTTACCATGGCACGCCAATCGCGATAACCCTCAGTATCAAAAGCGATGGGAAAAGGAGAAAGCCGAATGGGAAATCAAGGATGCGGAACGGCGATATCGAGCTGACATGATCGATCGTTATCAATACAATCAAATACGCAAGCGTCATGGCCTTGAGCCCATTCTGTAATTGTTATGAAGAAATCTATACTCATCATATTTGGACTTGCCGTTTCAGTGACGGCTGCGGAGCCGAAGTTCCGGGCCCAACAAATTGATGCCAAGGTGGGTGTTGGTTATGGTTTGCAGTTGGCCGATATGGATGGTGACAAAAAGACGGATATAGTTCTCTGTGATAAGGACAAAATTGTTTGGTATCACAATCCAACTTGGAAAAAGCATCAGGTTAGTGGCCATCTAACGAAACGTGACCATGTTTGCATTACGGCCAGAGATCTTGATGGAGACGGAAAAGCTGAGATAGCCGTAGGGGCCCAGTGGAATATCGGGGAATCCAATGACGCCAGTAAATCGGGTGCGGTTTTTTATTTAAACCCAACTGCGGACAGAGCGGGTAACTGGACGCCAATACAACTCCCCCATGAGCCCAATACGCATCGTATACACTGGATTCAATCTGGAAAGGGTAAGTTTGATTTGGTGGTTAAGCCCCTGTATGGACCCAGGGGGGCAGATGGAAAAAAAGGGGGTGCTAAAGTCTGGGCCTATCACATGCCCAAAGATCCGACAAAAAAATGGAGTCGGACTTTGGTTTCGGATTTCATGAGGGACAGTCATAACTTTCACCTGATAGACTGGGATCGGGATGGCCGTGAGGAATTCTTGCAAGCAGGATTAAATGGAGTTTATTGGTTTGGACGTGATAAGAAAGGCAAGTGGAAGTACATGCAATTTAGTAGAAATTATGCTGGTGAAGTCCGTGATGGAGTGACGGCGAAAGGGAAGCGATTCTTTGTGGTAATTGAGCCTAAACATGGGACCACGGTGGCCGTATATCTACAGACCAAATATCAGTTTTGGCAGCGACGCGTATTGGACGAAACCCTCAAGGATGGCCATGCGTTAGCTGTTGCCGATTACCTTGGGACGGGAGGTGACCAGGTTGTGGCTGGGTGGCGAGGTATGAATACACCAGGGGTGCCTGGAGTACGCTTATATGTGCCGCAGGATGATCTTTACACCAAATGGAAGACTTATCAATTAAGTGGTAAGGAAACTGCAGTTGAGGACATCAAAGCGGCTGATCTAAATGGAGACCGAAAGCCGGAAATTATAGTAGCCTGTCGCCAGACGCATAATTTGCGCATCCTCTGGAACGAATCCAAGTAATCCTTTTCTGCTTTTCTCTTTGATTTTAGGAATATTTCGGCCAGTATCCGCCTTCGTTTCGCCCAAAGGGGGCCGAAAATCCATGAAAAGAACACATCATTGCAACGAACTGCGTCTAGAGCATATAGGTCAAGAGATCGTGCTCTCAGGTTGGGTGCATTCGTGCCGTGACTTGGGTGGGGTTATTTTCATTGATATCCGGGATCGGGAGGGACGTACGCAGGCGGTGTTTGATCCGCAGGAAACCGATTCGGTATTGGTGGAGAATGCTGGAAAGCTGCGTAGTGAAAGTGTTGTCAGTGTATCTGGGAAAGTTCGCCAGCGGCCCGATGAAACAGAGAATTCCAAGATACCTACTGGTCAAGTGGAAATAGTTGCCGGGGCGATGGAGGTTCACAACCACGCGGATGTGTTACCGTTTCAGATTGATGATCCGGAGACTGCCGCAAAGGTGAATGAGGAATTGCGGCTACAGTACCGATACTTGGATTTGCGAAGGCCGGAAATGGCACGCAACCTATGTCTGCGAAGCAAAGTGGCAACTGCCACACGACTGTTCATGGAAAAGGAGGGGTTCCTTGAAATTGAGACACCCACCCTTTTCAAATCTACCCCTGAAGGAGCGCGAGAGTTTCTTGTGCCTAGTCGCATCTCACCCGGTGAGTTTTATGCGCTGCCGCAATCCCCCCAACAGTTCAAGCAAATCCTCATGTGTTCGGGTGTGGATAAATATTTTCAACTCGCACGTTGTTATCGAGATGAAGATTTGCGAGCGGATCGCCAGCCGGAATTTACTCAAATTGATGTCGAAATGTCATTCATTGATCGTGAGGATATTTACAATCTCATAGAGGGGCTTTTGAAGTGCGTATGGAAAGCGGCTCTTGATCATGATGTTGTTACGCCCTTTCCGCGCATTCCTTATATGGAAGTAATGAATCGATACGGCATCGATAAGCCAGACACGCGATTCTCAATGGAGCTGGTTGATTTTAGCGGAGAATTTTCATCCAGTAATTTCAAGGTCTTCAGCACAGTTCTGGAAAATGGGGGGGTGGTTAAGGCAATCAATGCAAAGGGTTTCGCCTGTGTGACTCAGGGGCAGATGGAAGGAATGGTCGACATCGCCAAGGGTTTTGGCGCGAAAGGCCTGGCGTTTATAAAAGTGGAAAATGGTGAATGGAAGTCACCCATTGTTAAGTTTTTTAGCGATGACGAAAAAGCTTCACTCCAGGAAAAGCTCAATATTGAGGAAGGTGATCTCGTGTTGTTTGCAGCCTCGGAATGGCTCAATGCTTGTGAAATTTTGGGCAGAATTCGCCTATACGCCGCGAGAAAACTCATGGAGTTGGGCAAGCTTGATATTTCAGATGAGCAGTATAACTTTCTATGGGTAGTGGATTTTCCACTGCTGGCTTTCGATCGGGAAATGGATCGTTGGTTTTCCAGTCACCATCCATTTACATCGCCTGTGGTCGAGGATATTCCGAACCTATCCAATGATCCCAAGTCCGTTCGTGGGCAACATTATGACATAGTCGTCAACGGTGTGGAGCTGGGAGGGGGATCGATTCGTATTCATGAACCCGATTTGCAGAAGACCGTGTTTGAAGATGTCTTAAAGCTTTCACCCGAAATTACCCAAGCTCGATTCGGTTATATGCTTGAAGCTTTCAGGTATGGTTGCCCGCCGCACGGGGGGATTGCTCTTGGTTTTGATCGTTTGATTGCATTGCTTTGCGGGGTCGATAGCATTCGGGACGTGGTGGCGTTTCCGAAAACGACGAAGGGGTCCTGCCTCATGACTGAAAGTCCAGCGGCGGTGGAGGGAAGGCAGCTGCGTGATTTGCGCATTGAGTTGAAGGCACCTCAAAAAATAGAATGAAATTTTGGAACATGGGCAAGGATAAGGAGAATTCCGACAAGGAGCCTGAAATGACTCAGCTGGAAAAACGGCTCGCTGAAAAAGCCGCACTAGAGGAGGAAGAGAATGAAGAGCCTTCCGGGCCGAAGAATTTGAAGGAAGCACGTGCGCAGATTAATGAATTGGAGGATCGCCTATTGCGATTGACTGCTGATTACGAAAATTTCCGCAAAAGAGCTCAACGTGAAAAAAACGAAGCTAGGCAATTTGCAAATCAACATTTGCTTGAGAAGCAGTTGCCTATTTTAGATAACTTTGAAATGGCACTCGCGGCAGCAGAGAACGCGGACTCCGCGATTCTTGATGGAATACAAATGATATACGATCAATTCCATGAAGTTCTTAAGGATGTTGGTGTCGAGAAGGTTGATGCGGAAGGCGAATTGTTTGACCCTAATCTGCATGAAGCCATCTCGCAAGAGGAAACGGTCGATATTGAGGAAGGCACGGTAGTTGAGCAGCTCCAGAGCGGTTATAAATTAAATGATCGACTGGTTCGTCCTGCACGCGTGGTGGTGGCCAAAGCGCCGGAATCTGTTTCAGAAGCAACTGACGAATAATGGCCAAGCGCGATTATTACGATGTGCTTGGCGTAGGAAAAAATGCCGACGCTGGTCAGATTAAGAAGGCTTATCGCAAGAAGGCGGTCCAATTTCACCCGGACAAAAATCCGGGCGATGAGGAAGCTGAGGGGAAATTCAAGGAAGTTGGAGAGGCTTTTGAAGTACTCAGCGACGACCAGAAACGCGCTGCGTATGATCAGATGGGTCATGCAGCCTTTGAGGGTGGGGGTGGCGGTGGATTTCAAGGTGGATCGGTGGATCCCTTTGAAGTTTTCAACCAAGTATTTGGCGGAGGCTCTGGTGGTGGGATTTTTGAGCAATTCTTTGGCGGTGGTTCGCGACATGATCCTGCGGGTTCCCAGCGCGGAGCTGATTTACGTTACGACATGGAGATTGATTTTGAGGAAGCAGTTCTGGGATGTGAAAAACAAATTTCGATAACCAAGCTTGAAAAGTGTGGGGAATGTAGTGGTGAGGGTGCTTCACCTGGTAGCGGCCGAAAAAGTTGTGGGACGTGCAATGGGCAGGGTCAGGTAGTTGCACAACGCGGATTTTTTCGAATGCAACAAACCTGCCCACATTGTGACGGCGTGGGGAATGTGCTTGAAAAGCCCTGTGGCGATTGCCGGGGGAGTGGTCGCAGTGAAAAGAAGTCTAAGATTGCATTAAAGGTTCCGAGTGGGGTTGACACGGGCACTCGGTTGCGTCGCACTGGCAATGGCGAAGCGGGTTTGCGAGGCGGTCCTGATGGAGATTTGTATGTTGTGCTTCATGTCAAGGCGCATGAGATATTTGATCGTGATGAGGATGACCTGATCTGCGAGGTCCCTATCAGCTTTGTAACGGCAGCATTGGGGGGAGAGTTAAAGGTGCCCACGATGACCGGTTCAGCAAGTATTAAAATTCCCCCAGGCACGCAAACTGGCACAACATTCCGGCTGAAGGGGCGAGGGGTAAAAAATATTCAGGGGTATGGCACCGGTGATTTAAATGTGAAAGTCAGCGTGGAGGTGCCTGCGCGCCTCAATAAAATTCAGAAAGAGAAGCTTCAGCAGTTTGCGGAGTTGTGTGGAGATGATGTGAATCCGCAAAGTAAAAATTTTTTTGAGAAAGCAAGGAATCTGTTTAACTGATGAACCGTTTTTATTTGCCTCCTCCAGTAGTGGAGGGTGGAGAATTGACACTCGACGAACGCGAGAGTCATCATGCGGCCATGGTCTTGCGCATTCATAAGGGCGAGCACGTGGCGGTTTTGGACGGTAATGGCACCGAGTACATGTGTGAGGCGGTTGCTGTTGACAGGAAGGCCACCCGCCTGGCAGTGCGGCAGCAAAATATGATTGCTCGCCTACCGTATTCCATCACGTTGTTGCAGGCCATGGCAAAGGGCCGATCGATGGATTTCGTGATTCAAAAAGCCACCGAGCTTTGTGTGCATCGCATTGTACCGCTGGCTGCTGGTCGATCAGTGGTCCGGTGTGAAAACCCGGAATCCAAGCTCAAAAAATGGCGCGCCATTGCGATTGAATCCATCAAGCAATGTGGGAGTCCGTGGATGCCGATAATTGAGGCCCCTATTACTCCGCGTGAATTTCTGATGCGTCATGAGCAATTTGATTTGCCGATGGTGGCTAGCCTTCAAGGGAATACACGGCATCCGCGTCAGTTTGTTACTGATCATATTCGAGAGCTGGGGAGATTGCCGGAATCATTGGCGGTGTGGATTGGGCCCGAGGGCGATTTTTCTCCATCAGAGGTAAATGATATCCTCTCAGCCGGAATTTGTCCGATTACACTTGGGCAGGTGATCCTTCGCAGTGAAACGGCTGCGGTTTATTGCCTTTCCGTGCTCAATTATGAAATGCAGGCGCCGCGTTCCTAATTGTTCTGTAGAATCTTTTTTATTTCAGGCTGATCGCGCAAGGGCTTAAGTAAAGTATTTGTGCGCAGGATCGGAATGATGTCTGGAGCCCTAATTTCAGAATCCTCAAATAAATTCAACGCCTTGAGCATGGCTTGGGTCGATTCATTGGTTTGCTTCATGCGAATATGAGTTTCCGATAAGTCAAACCACGCGGCATATGAATCGGGCTCGTGTTCGGTAAGTTGCAGGTCTGCCTTTAGTTTTCCCTCCCAATCGCCAATGAGACCATATGCATTTTTAATGGCGGTTAAACTCATGCTGTTCACGTCTGATTTTTTTGAGAAAAGCTCAATAGCTCGGGTGATTTCATTGGTTTTGTGCATTCCTCTATACAGCTGAATAGCCCTGATGAAATTGGTCACATTGTTGGGCGAGTTGTTAAACGCAGATATAAAGCTACGGTTCTGTTGCATGATTCGCAGGTAGTACTGGTGGCGAACCAGGTGGTCAGGATTGTTGTCGTCCAGTTGGGCCATCTCAAACGCCACTTCGGCAGCTTTCGCAAATTCTCTTTTTGCGACCAGTTGTCTTTCCTGATTGAGAAGGATTTGTGGCAGCAGCACCCGTGCAGCGTCACTGTTGGGATCGGTGTCGTTTAAGGTTTGGGCGATCAACTTGGCATCCTCAAAACGCCCCCTTGCACTGAGGAAATTGACGTACTTAAACGAAACCTCGGGGTTGATTGGACCAAAGGCAAAGGCTTGTCGGAATGCAAAATCAGCTTCCCTGGCGTACTGCTCCTTCAGGGCATGGTCGGCAGTGATTCCGTACCGCCAGGCATAAAGAGCTGCGACTGCTGAGCGTAATTTTGAAAAGGCCTTTTGGGCATCGTTATCCCGGACAAAAATCGGATCTCCTTTGAAGTCGGTCAAGTCGCGCCGCAGATAGATTCGGCGAGCCCATTTGCACACATCCTCAACGGTCGTTTCCTGATTTATCCAGTTGCCTATCAGTCGCTCAGAGTATTGGCTCCAAAATTTCCGGTCATTTTCAAGTATTTGTTCGGGCAATCTCTCCTTGTGTTTTGGAATTCTACGAAAATCTATGACAGCCCGAAACGTCATCCCAGAATCATTGGTAAATAAATACTCAGTGGGAGGCATTGCGATGAAGCGACCCCCGTCATTCTTGATGGAGATTTCCATGATGGAGCCAAGTTCATTTACCTTACTGACAGAGAGAAAGGAAACGGGATTAGTTTTCTGATATTGATCAGTTCCTTGATATTGGATCGGTTTGTACCCGAAGGGGGATTGGATAAGCAAATTTTGACCTTTTGTATAACCAACTCCAGGGAAATCTGCGTCGATTCTCGCTTTTGAAATTCGGTGTGATGGTGTGCCTGGGATTGGCTCCATTTGCACTTTGATGCGCGCAGGAGTGGCATTGGTTGCTCCGGAAAAAACATAGGTAGAGTTGGCCGGTTGGATTAAATACTTACCAGGATTTGTGACGTGAATGGATTTGATAATCCCATCGTCGCTTACTGTTCCCACCGTAAATTTGCCGGGTAGAATCGTAGACAGGCGGGTGTCAGTTTCCGTATTCGTCGGAGTGAGTGTGTCGCCGGGCTTAAAGCCCACTAGTGAAGTGTTGGGTGGTGTGATGCTGGCGATTTCGAATTCCTTTTCTGCCTCCAGCTTGAAAATTATTCCATATGGTGTCATGTAGGGATACATCCAGCTCAGTGGGAAACTTTCTTCAAGATAGAATTCATGTTGGCGGTTTGTATTGAAGATGTTCTTCGCCAATAATGCATTGATTGCCATGACTGCGGCGTTGCCCTGCACCTGTACCCGCGGTTCCGATCCGCGCATCTTGTTTCCAGTAAGACCCCGGGTTGCGCAAGTCTGACAGGGGATGCCTCCATCTTGAGTGATTTTCTCCAGTGCTCCTATTGATTGTTTATTAAATGCAGCAGGAAAAGAACTGGCGCAGTTGGTGCATTGGAATTGGACAACCAATGTTACCTTTTCCCCGTGCAGCAATTGGCGTTTTAACATCCGCTTGCGCGCATCCTCATAATAAGTGTGAAATGCGATTTGGTTATCTTCAATGGACGGAGTATTGATTTCATTTTTTGGGTAAACCCCAGATATTCTTCGGGATTTTTCAACGGATTCACCGAGTTCAATGAAGAAAGAATCCGCCTTCTCAGCGAAGGAAGAATTAACTGACTTTGAAAGTCCTATGAAACAAATTGAGATTATTGCCATGCTCCAAATGCCTTTACCAATAAGAGTTATATCCGGTTTGACGCCCATTGAAATTCGTATGGCAACAAAGGCGATGATTCCCAATCCCAAGGTAATGCCAAGTGCGAGAAAAAAGCTAATCAGTATTCGTTTTGAGTGATTGTTCCACTTTTTCATGATTTCTGAAAAGAACTCGGGGTCGATCTGGGCACTGCGATTATAATGGGCGCGGATGTACTGAAGGTAGGTGCCATCAGCAAGTGCGTTTTGAGTAATGATATATGCATCGCGCCGATCAAATTCAGGGTCGCGTTTGTTTTTGGGGGCAATAAAGCTCTCGCAGAAGATCATGTAGGTTGGGCAAAAGCGTCCGGGGTCCGTGCCGCCAAAGAGGATGGCGTTCTGGTCCATTTCTGGATAGACATCAAACGGTGGTGTGAACATGTCATGCCCGTACCAAAAGCCAAAAAGATGGTCACGCTGCTCGTTATCCGACCAGTTGTTCAGCGCGGGGCGGAGGGGGAGTAGGGCAAATATAAAAAGGGGAAATATGATAAAGATCTTGTTGGCGTGTTCAAATTTGGCGACAAGCGATGCGGTAACGAGAAGAAGCAATCCTGAGATTAACACCAGTCCGATCACGGTGGCCATTCTTGGAATCAAAAACTCTGTTTCGTTAAATATTTTGAATGACGCATAACATTCCCAGCCAATTAACAAGAGGAGGAGCCCGGTGAGGCTGATGCGCAACTGACTGAAGCGAGAGGCAATGGTTGCCCCCAAAAGGGCCAGGCCGCAGCCCAGGCCAATCGCAATAAACAGGTGAGTGGCAGCAAAAAATACCTTATTGAGGTGGCGGTTCTGCTCGCTTGCAGAGGGGTTGATGAGGTAGATCAGAACCAGCGTGAATGATATGTAAATGCCGGTGAGGCCCGCGATCCAGCGAATGTCCTTATGTCGCATCCATGGGATGAAGGCCATGGGGATGAGGGTTATCGCCATGAAGGAGAGACTAAATTCTTCACGAGCTTCATCCAGATATATGCGGACTTGCCCGCCGTTAAATCCTGATATCTTCTCTTTGTCGTCCTTATGCTGGTGGTTGATGAACATCCGGGTGAAGCTGGATGAATCAATTTGGTCGTACTGGCCGCGGGTGAATGCATGCCAAAAACCTTTGGTGGTGCGCGGGTAAGCCCAATTCATGGGTGGGTTGGTCATTGAGGCGATGGGCATGTAAAGGTACAGAGCTGCTCCAGCGATCCAGCATGCGCGTGTGTTTAGCATTGGCATCCAGTTTGCTAGCAGGCCGCGTTCTTTATTAGGGGGATTGATCCAATGATGGATCCAGGAATAAGCGATCAATGCAGCTAGGAGTAGTATGTTCAGCAGTGCCCATACTTTCACCATGACGGTTGCCTTGCTCAATGCGGCGGCTTTCTGCAATCCGGTTATGCCCTCCACCTGTGATTTATCAATAAGCGCTTCCCATCCAATGCCATAAATAATGGCGATCAGAAAATAGGCAATGCCCACCAATACGCAAATTGATGTACGCGGCATGCGGATGGTGAGCGCCAGCAGGGTGGCCATCAGGCCTGTTCCCACGAGATTGTAGAGAATAAACAGGCCATGATTCCCGCTGGTGGGGTCGTCAACAGTTTTGAGGCTTAGCGCGAGGCCCGCAATGTATAGCACACAGTTGCAAACCAGAAAATCACGCCCCAGCTTCTTGTCTGCCAATGCAACGAGAATTTCCAGCCCCACTGCGGCAATGATGAGAGTTTGATGATTTGTGAAACAAAGGCCAAAAGAGAAGTAGGCAAGGTAAAGATAGATGCGTTTGTCCGGCATGAAAAACCAGCGCATCATGAAAATCAGGGTCATGGCAAAGGTCAAAATTCCAAGCGTGTACACTTCGACGATCACCGCTTGGCTCCACATGAATCCGTTAAAGCCAAGAACGAGCCCGGAGGAAATGCCGGCAATAAGGCAGATTGATTGCCGATGACGTTCGGCCAAATCGCGAAACTGCGCCATGCCTTCGAGCATGAGCATTGAGCCGCGTGAGACCATCATGGCGATGATCCCACAGGATAAGGCAGCGGCGAAGGCGGAGCTCACCGCCACACGCCAAGCGATATTGGAAAACGGAAGAATTTTTGTGAAAACCCATGAATAGATTGTCCACATCGGGTAGCCTGGTGGATGGGGCACGCCGGCGTACATGGAACCCACGGCTAGTTCGCCGGAATCCTCGAGAGTGACGTCCGGGGCTAGGGTGTAGAGGTAGACACCAAAAGAAATTAACGCCGTCAGGAACCCTGCAATCCAGTCCAGTCGACGGAAAAATGCAGTTGTTTTTGCCGGTTTATCTTGGATGACAGATTTTTTGAGTTCGGCTGCCTCCTCTGGTTGATCCTGTTCGGGAGAGATCTGAATTTTTCGCGCAGAACTTGGTGAAACTTTTCGTTTCTTGCCGCGTTTTCCTTTTGCCATTTCGTGAAGATTCCCTCTCTTGGTGAATTGAGCATCCGAATCGAGACTGGATTTGTCCACCAGATATTATTCAAATTAGGGCCGCACATTATACAAAACCAGCTGTCTAAATCTATGCAACATGTATATTTCAAGCTAAGTGGTGATTGTGGGATTTGACCGTGAATTTGTTGTTTTCAGCTGGTTTTTTTGAGATTTGACACATTTCTATTGTTTCAAGCTTGTTGGCATCCCAGTTGCTTGCCGCCTAGGTCGACTATTCGGCTAACCGGCATGTTGTGCTCGCGAACATGCCAGTTTGATCAAAGTGAGCGGGAGACCAATGCATGAAAAAAATTGAAGCGGTCATCAAGCCGTTCAAACTTGATGAGGTAAAGGATGCTCTGGCCGAAATTGGCGTTGAGGGCATGACTGTTACGGAAGTGAAAGGTTTTGGTCGGCAAAAAGGCCATACTGAAATCTACCGTGGCAGTGAATACACGGTGGATTTTCTGCCGAAGATCAAAGTGGATGTCGTTTTGGATGACGACAATGTTGAGGCTGCCACAAAGGCTATCGTCAGTGCGGCCAAGACAGGTAAAATCGGTGATGGCAAAGTCTTCATATCACCCATTGAGGAGGTTGTCCGAATCAGAACTGATGAAAAAGGCGATGAAGCTCTCTAAAACCGACTCAAATCATAACCCTAACTGCAAAAAGATGAAAAAATTAATTCCAATACTAACTGTGACCCTAGCACTCTTTGCTGGGAACCAGATGGCGCAAGGCGCTACCGAAGAACAGCCCCATATACTCCAATACGCCCATGCTGATGAGGATGACAACGGCTCTGGTGCGGAGCTTAACCCGGAATCCGAGCTCAAGAAAGCGGATGAAAAGCCTCCGGCAACCTGGGCCTCCGATGGTGATTCCGGTGACACGGCGTGGATGATAGTAGCCACGGCGTTGGTTCTTTTAATGACCATCCCGGGCCTATCACTGTTTTATTCAGGTCTTGTTGGCCGGAAAAATGTCCTCTCGGTGCTTGTTCAATGTTTTGCCATTACCTGTGTGATGACGATCCTTTGGGTTGCTTTTGGGTATGGCTGGTCTGCTGAGGCAGAAAATGACAATGGGCTGTACTACGGCGAGCTTGGTAACAGGGCTTTTTTGAGTGGACTTACCGAGGATTCTGCATCCCCAACAGATGCGATGTCCGGAACTATGCCTGAGTCGGTTTGGATTACCTTTCAGATGACTTTCGCCATTATTACTCCTGCTCTAATCATTGGCGCTTTTGTTGAAAGGATGAAGTTTAGCGCCATCCTGATCTTTACTTCCATCTGGTTTACTTTCTCCTATCTTCCGGTGTGGCACATGGCTTGGGGAGGAGGGCTCTTCCACGGAGGGGCTGATGGCAACTGGTTAATGGGGGCAAAGACGGGTGCAATTGATTTTGCCGGTGGTACAGTCGTGCATATCAATGCCGGCATTGCCGCATTAGTTGGTTGTTTGCTTCTGCGGAAGCGCAAAAAGGCATCTCAACCCCATAACGTACCGTTTGTAGTCATAGGAGCCTCGCTTCTATGGGTAGGTTGGTTCGGGTTTAACGCTGGTAGTGCGGGAGGTTCCAACGGCGGAGCCGGCATGGCCTTGCTAGTTACTCAGGTGGCCACTGCAGTTGCGGCATTTAGTTGGATGTTGGTGGAGTGGTGCGTCAAAGGTAAGGCAACGGCTGTCGGCATTGCTACTGGTGCGGTTGCTGGTTTGGTCGCCATTACTCCTGCATCGGGTAATGTAGGGCCTTTGGGCGCAATCGTTATCGGGATTGGGGCAGGTGTGATCTGCTATTTTTCCGCTACAACGGTGAAAAAAGCGCTCGGCTATGACGATAGCTTGGATGTGTTTGGTGTCCATGGCATAGGCGGTATCGTCGGCTGCATCTTTGCCGGCTTCTGCGCGTACCCAGCGCTTCAAGGATTCGGCGATCATGTCGAAGGCACAGATGACATAATTGCTGTCTCTCAGGCAACCCAAGTATGGATTCAAGCCAAAAGCTGCCTCTTGACAATCGTTTGGAGCGGTGTGGTCGCCTTTGTGGCCATTAAAATTGCCGGCTTTGTCTGTGGGGGATTGGAAGTTGATGAAGAGGCTGAGGACACAGGGCTTGACGTAACCGATCATGGTGAGGAAGGTTACCAGCTCTAACCCACAGGATTACTAATCCGTCGCTGGCTGCGTCGTGCATTGGCGCAGCCAGTTGGCGATTGGGAGATTGAATTGGCGAAAGCTTGAAACAGAAACATAAATAACCAGCAAAAATGAGTAAACATAAGTTAGAATACATATGGCTTGATGGCTATAAGCCCACCCAAAGCCTGCGCAGCAAAACCAAGGTCGTGAGCGATTTCAGTGGCAAGCTCGAGGATGCCGGAGAGTGGAACTTCGATGGATCATCCACCGAACAGGCATCTGGCGATGATTCTGATACTCTTCTCAAGCCGGTCGCTCTTTACCCGGATCCGGACCGTTTTGGCGGGAATGGATGGTTGGTCATGTGCGAGGTTCTGAATGCTGATGGAACACCCCATGAGTCCAATGGCCGCGCCACCATCAGTGATGATGACGAGGATTTCTGGTTTGGGTTCGAACAGGAATACACCCTGATTGACACCGACACCAACCTTCCCATCGGCTTCCCAAAGAACGGTTACCCAGGCCCGCAGGGCCCCTACTACACCTCTGTAGGTGTGCGCAACGCTGTTGGGCGTGATATTGTTGATGAACATCTTCATCTTTGTCTCGAGGCCGGGATTAATGTTGAAGGTATTAACGCTGAAGTAATGATGGGCCAGTGGGAGTTCCAAGTGTTTGCCAAGGGTGCGGGCAATGCGGGCGATGAGATCTGGATGGCTCGTTATCTCATGGAACGCACCGGTGAGAAGTACGGAGTAGCTGTGGACTGGCACCCCAAGCCCGTCAAGGGAGACTGGAATGGTTCAGGCATGCATGCCAACTTCTCTAATGGCGCCATGCGCGACCAAGGTGGCAAAGAAATGATGACCAAAATCTGTGAAACCTTCGGTGAGAATATCGACCGTCACATCAGCGTTTATGGCGCCGACAATGACCAGCGCCTCACAGGTCTGCACGAGACCCAGGCCATTGATAAATTCAGCTATGGTGAACATGATCGGGGCGCGTCGATCCGCATCCCCGTGAACACAATTCAAGATGACTGGAAAGGCCGGCTGGAAGATCGTCGGCCGGCGTCAAATGGTGATCCGTACAAGATCGCAGCTGCCATCATTCAAACGACAAAAGAAGCACTCGCTTAGGTATTATTTATAAATGGATCAACAAAGCCGGCAGGTGACTGCCGGCTTTTTCTTTTTCGCTTCTTGCTGCTAATTATGTGAGGGGTGGCTTTTTTTTTGCACGCACACAAATAAAAGGCATCTAGAAATTAATTTTAAGTAGTACTTGCCAGCCTCCATAGGGGGATTTCGCCTTCTTTGTGGAATAGTAATATTCTGAATACCTTTGTGTTTTTGGGGTTGCACAGCGCCTATGAAAAATATTTATATATATCATGAAATAATTCCAAGAGAACGATTGGCTTTTGGCACGCGATTCGCTTTCAGTGTTTCGATAGAATGAAATCTTGTGCCGAGCATAGGTTTCGCAGACTGAAATTATCCAATACAAATCATGAAAGAAATTACACATAGAATGAAAGGCAACCTTTTGCTCTGGCTGTTACTGCTAGTGCCGTTGGTTGGTTTTACGCCAGCGGTGATGGCTCAAGAGGGCATTTCCGAAGAACAGCCCAATATGCTCCAATACGCCCATGCTGATGCGGATGGTAACAAGTCTGATGCGGATGGTAACAAGTCTGATGCGGATGGTAACAAGTCTGATGCGGATGGTAACAAGTCTACTGAACCACCCGCTGAGCCCGAACAATCCCAACTTGAAAAGTATCAGGAAATTGTGAAGGCCGAAGGTGATGATGCGGAAGCGTTCCCTTTTTTCACCACTTCAATGCTGTGGACAGTTATGGCTGCTGCGTTGGTTTTCATTATGCACTTGGGCTTCTCCACACTCGAGGTGGGGCTAACGCGTTCCAAGAACACTGTGAATATCTTGTTCAAGAACCTTTTCATTATTTCAATTGGTCTCATCACCTATGCTTTGTTCGGCTTTAACACGCATTATCCAGGTGATTTAATAGCTGATGGAGGAACTTTTAACGGTTGGTTCGGCTGGGGGAGTATGATTGGTGATTTAAATGCCAAGGGAGGATCCACCTTCTCTTACGGAGGTTTGGATCTCTGTATGACAGGGTTTGGTGATTTTATTTTCCAAGCGATGTTTGCGGCCACGGCGGCGACGATCGTTTCCGGAGCAGTTGCTGAACGTGTGAAGCTTTCCTCGTTCCTGATTTTCGCAACCTTATTGGTGGGTGTTGCCTATCCGGTTGTTGGCTCCTGGCATTGGGGCGGCGGTGTTTTGGCGGGAATCGACTTTAAGGACTTTGCGGGTTCCGCTGTGGTGCACGCTTTCGGTGGCTTCGCTGCTTTGGGCTGTGTGTTGATCCTTGGCCCTCGTAAGGGCAAGTACGACAAGGACGGAAAAGTGAAACCGATTCCTGGACACAATTTGCCTTTGGCAACAATTGGCGTGCTTTTGCTTTGGTTTGGTTGGTATGGGTTCAATGGCGGATCCGTGCTGAGCGCCAACCCCGGTCCTTTGGGTCTGGTGTTCACGACCACTTCGCTGGCAGCAGCTGCGGGTGCGATTTCCGCATCGCTCATCTCATGGCTTGTTTTTTCCAAACCGGACCTTTCAATGGGCCTCAATGGTGCCTTGGCTGGTTTGGTGGGCATCACCGCGAATGCGGATATAGTCTTGCCGGGTTCGTCAATCATCATCGGTTTGGTTGCGGGAGTGATCGTGGTCTTCTCCGTGATTGGCTTGGACAAAGTGGGGATCGATGATCCGGTGGGTGCCATTTCAGTGCACGGAACTTGTGGCATTTGGGGAATCCTCGCTGCCTACTTCTTCCAGATTGAGGGGTCAGGCGTGATATTGGCCTCTCAAATCAAGGGCATTGCCTTGGTTGGAGGTGTAGCCTTTGTTTTCTCAATCGTGGTCTTCGGCGCAATAAAAGCCATTATGGGTGTGCGAGTTTCCGAAGAAGAAGAAGACGTCGGTTTGGATATTTCCGAACACGGTCAAGAATCTTACCCGGAATTCACATCGTCGGTGGATCGCTAAACGAGCAAATGAATTGAAACGAAAGGAACTATCCAATGAAAAAAATTGAAGCAGTAATTAAGCCTTTTAAGCTCGATGAAGTGAAGGACGCACTGTCGGAGATTGGTTTGGCTGGCATGACGGTGACCGAAGTCAAGGGCTTCGGCCGTCAGAAAGGCCACACCGAGGTGTACCGCGGTAGCGAGTACACCGTGGACTTCCTGCCAAAAATCAAGCTGGAGGTCGTGGTTGGTGATGGTCAGGTCGATGAGGCTATTAAGGCTATTACCGAATCAGCGAAGACCGGTAAGATTGGAGACGGAAAGGTGTTTGTCATACCAGTTGAACAGGCAGTGCGTATTCGCACTGATGAGAAAGGAGAAGAGGCAATTTAGTCTTTCCTAATAGCAGTTAGGGAAATATACGGGAGGCGGTGGCGGCCAATTTTGGCCCCGCCGCCTCCCCTTAATTTTTTTAAAGACAGAGGGGTAGGGGTGGATGTAGGTGTGCCTGTGGGGACACGCCACAATTGTGGTTGCTTTGATTTGAATTCTTTCTGATCGACTGACGGGGTGTTTGCGTCGTATCAAACCTGCGTGAAGCAAACCGTCGTTACGCTGGATCTTGAGGGGGTTCTGGTTCCGGAAATCTGGATTGCCGTTGCCCAAGAGACGGAGATCGACGCCCTGCGTCGCACCACGCGCGATGAACCCGATTACGATGTGCTCATGCGCCAGCGACTGGCGATTCTTGAGGAGAACAACCTGAAATTACCGGATATTCAGTCCGTCATTGCCGGCCTGTCCCCGTTACCCGGTGCCA
>CAZTTU010000023.1:0-12638 GCA_964616045.1 uncultured Verrucomicrobiota bacterium
CTGCGAAAGTGATGGCCGGCGCGAAACTCAGCCAGATGGGTTTCACGGAGGAAATCTGGCCGAGCTACTGGGCGGTAAAGGAATCGGTGTTTCCGTTCAACAAGTTCTTTGGGCAGGACATCATCCTGAGTCCCGAGATGCGGTCCACCGGCGAGGTGATGGGCCTGGACGCTGATCTTGGTGTCGCCTATGCCAAGAGCCAGATGGCTGCCGGCTCACCGCTGCCACTGCAGGGCAGGGTGTTTGTCAGCGTGAGTGACGCGCACAAGGAGGGGGTGCCTGCGTTGGCAAAGGATTTTGTTGATCTGGGTTTTGAACTTGTGGCCACCGGTGGCACGGCGAAGGTCATTGAGGAGTCTGGCCTGGCCGTGGAGCGCATCAACAAGATCGCCGAGGGTCGCCCCAACCCATTGGATCTATTAAAAAACAACGAGCTGCAACTGGTGGTCAACACACCCTCAGGCCAGGTGCCTCGCTCCGATGAGGTGAAAATTCGAACCAGCGCCGTCTACACCGGCACCCCGATTATGACGACCCTCAGTAGCGCCAAGGCCGCCATCAATGGCATTCGTGCGCTGAAGAAGGCGGGTTACGGGGTGCAGACCGTGCAGGAGTATCACTAGAACGTCGCGGGCTCTGGCTGGGGAACGAGCTTGAGCGCTGCCTCAAACCCGCGCGCCTTGGCCAACGTCTCCTCGTATTCCATTTCCGGGTCAGAGTCGGCCACGATGCCGGCGCCGGCTTGAAACCAAACCTGCCCTTCTCGCACCACGGCGGTTCGGATGGCGATATTGAACTGGCTTTCGCGGTTGAACCCAAGATAACCAATGCTGCCGGTGTAGGGGCCGCGCGTGATGGGTTCAAGTTCATCAATAATCTCCATCGCGCGGAATTTCGGCGCGCCGGTGATGCTGCCGCCTGGGAAACACTCGCGCAGCGCGCCCAGATGCGAGAACTCCGGCCGCAGACGGCCTTCCACGGTGGAGACCAGATGCTGTACCTGCGGGAATTTTTCCAGTCGCATCAGCTCCGGCACGGCCACATTGCCAAATTCGCATACGCGGCCAAGGTCATTGCGCAGGAGGTCAGTGATCATCACCAGCTCCGCCCGTTCCTTCTCGCTTGATTGCAGTTCATAGGCCAGTTGGGCATCGCGTTGCGGATCGGCGTCACGCGGGCGGGTGCCCTTGATGGGGCGGGTCTGTACGTGTTGCCCGCTAAGGCGCAGAAATCGTTCCGGGCTGGAGGAGGCGATCTGAAAATCACCCGCGTCAATGAAAGCCGAGAAGGGGGCGGGGCTGGCAGTGTTCAACGCACAGTGGAATTCCCAGCCCCCGCTTGCCCATGGCGCGGTGAGACGCTGGGAGAGGTTGACCTGATAAATGTCCCCGGCGTGAATGTAATCGAGCGCACGACGTGTGGCGGTCAGGAATTGGTCACGGGTGAAGTTGGATGTGGGCTGGATGATTTCTGGGTTGTTCCACGTATTCGTTGGATCAGGGTTGCCATTAAAGTCCTCGTTCCCAAGAATTTCATGCCACCAATCGGCCTGTTGGCGGGAACGGGATTCATGGCGCGTGCCATCAGCGGCCAGGCCGGTGGCGACAATCCAGGTTTTTCCAAGGTGATGATCGAAGATGGCGAGACTGTCGTAAAAGCCAACGCAACAGTCTGGCAACTCAAGGTCATTCACCGCGTGCGCGCGCAGCCGTGGCTCCACGAAATTCTTTAGATCATATCCCCAGTAACCAAAGCATCCTCCCAGCGGGAAGGGCAGATCAATTTCATCGATGAGTTCATAGCGTGCCAGCAGTTGGTCGAGTACATGCCATGGGTTGCCGAATTGCACATGGGTTTGGTTGTCCGCTTGCATTTCGCATCGGCTGCCCCAGGTGCGTAACGTGAGAAACGGCCGCGCGACCACGAATGAGTAACGCGCCTGCCCGGTGGCCTCGCCCCCACTCTGCAGCAGCATGAGCCCAGGTCGACCGCGCAATATTCTTGTCAGTGTTTCTGGCGTATGGCGCGTGTGTGCGTACTCGATGAGTGGGCGCATTAGGCGTAGGCCGGTGGCGGTGAGGTTTGGTGACCGGCTTTGTTATGGTACTCGTTGATAATCTGTATGGCTTTGGTTGGGCTGTCGGTCACTGTCACGAGGTTGGGGTCCTCGGGGCTGATATATTTGCCGCGTTTGAGAGTGCTGTTAGCCCACTTGAGCAGGCCGTTCCAGTATCTTCGGCCGTAGCATATCATGGGGTAACGAGGTGTTTTTCGGGTTTGTACGAGCGTGAGAATCTCAAAAAATTCATCCATAGTGCCAAATCCGCCCGGCATGAAAATAAACGCGCTGCTATATTTGGCGAGACACACCTTGCGTGCAAAGAAATAGTGGAAATCAACGGCGATATTAGAGTACTTGTTGCCACTTTGCTCGTAGGGAAGCTTGATGTTCAGGCCAACTGAACGACCTCCGCCTGCCGCTGCGCCGCGATTGGCGGCCTCCATGATACCGGGTCCGCCTCCGGTAATGACGGCAAAATTATTCTCGGCCAGTCGCCGCGAAAGGTCCACGGTGGCTTTGTAGAACCGGTCGCGCGGCTTGGTACGTGCAGAGCCAAAAATGGTGACGGCTGGTCCAATGTGGGACATCTCGTCGAATCCTTCCACGAATTCCGACATGATGCGGAATACGCGCCAAGGATCCTCGTGAACAAAACGGCTGGTTGGTTTCTTGGGCTTCTTTGCTCTTGCCATGTGAGGAGGTTAGGCACCTGCCTAGCACGGTCAATGACGGGTTGCTGACAAGCGCGAGTTGCCGGCGCTTATTAACTGAATTTGCGAATCGGCTTGATGGACTTGGGTCGGTGCTTCAGTAGCAACCGAAGGGGGCAGCCTTCAAAACCGAAAGCTTTCCGAAGATGGCGAGTGAGATATTTGGTGTATTGGTCGGTGCATACTTCGGGCGCATTAACAAAGAGCGTGAAAGTCGGCGGCGATTGTTTGGTCTGCGTGGCGTAGTAGAGCTTGAACCGTTTGCCGGACTTGTTGGGTGGTTGGCGATACTCAATGGCGTCCTGTAGCACACGATTGATAACTGGTGTAGGGATTTGCTGCTGCCATTGATCAGCTACGTAACGGATGGCCTCGAGTAATCGGTCCAGATGAAATCCGGATGTGGCGCTGGTGAAAATCACAGGGGCGTAATCGAGAAAGAATAACTGTTCCTGTACCCAGTCACCAAACTCCGAAAGCATGGTGAGACGCTTGGTACGGTCATCGCGATGGCGATCTTTTTTTCGGCGATGTTCAATCTCTTTCTTTCGGGCCATTTTTACAGCCTCGGTTGTGAGGTCCCACTTGTTAATTATCACGATGCAGGCACGATGGTTTTTGGTGATGAGGTCTGCAATCTTTTTGTCCTGCTCAACAATGCCGGTTTCAGCATCGACCACCAGTACGGCAATATCGCAGCGTTTGATGGCGTCGGCGGATCGGGTAACACTGAAGTACTCAAGGCTGTCCTTAACGCGGCGTTTCTTGCGTAGGCCGGCGGTGTCGACGAGCCGGCAGTGTTGCTCTCGACCATCAGTTCGGACGACGAATGGTATATCCACGGCATCGCGGGTGGTGCCGGGAATGTTGCTGACGATGACACGAGCACTTTGGGTGAGCGCATTGATAATGGAGGATTTGCCCACATTGGGGCGACCGACAAAGGCAAGGTTGAGAGCATCCTTATCATTTGATTTGTCTTGGATGGCAGTAACAGGGAGATGTGACAGGGTAGCCTCCATCAAGGTACTGATCCCCCGATTATGCAGGGCACTAACCGGGAAAAATTGCCCGGCTCCAAGTGCCGCAAATTCCACGGCATTACTTTCCATGCCTTCGTGATCGGCTTTATTAACAGCGATTAAGGTGGGTTTTCCGCTTTGGCGCAGGTGTTGTGCCACCTCTTCATCCAGCGGCACGATGCCTTCCTGTACATTAACCACCAAAAGAATGGCATCAGCTGCTTCGATGGCGAGATTCACCTGTTCCACGGTGGCAGTTGCGATGATATCGGCTGATTTTTCGCCTTGAATCAGGCCAATTCCGCCCGTATCGATTAGGGTAAAATGATGCCCGACCCATTCGGAATCTGCTACTACGCGGTCGCGTGTAACGCCGGGTTGATCGTGCACAATCGCAATCCGTCGACCGGCGAGCCGGTTAAAAAGGGCGGATTTACCAACGTTTGGGCGTCCGACAATGGCGATGGTTCCCGGCATCTCCTGTTTCCAAGTAAAATAGCGTGAAGCGACTAATGGCTTAAATAGGCCTTTTTCGCCAAAAAACGGTAAAATGGCGACCCCTACGGGACTCGAACCCGTGTTGCCGGCGTGAAAGGCCGGAGTCCTGGACCGCTAGACGAAGGGGTCAACCGGCTAGGGCGGGAAATATACGAATGCGCACCCGAATGTCACGGGAAATCTGTTTCCGAAGCATCTTTATAGAATCGCAAGTTGACATTTGGATTCCACTTTGTCAGATTACATCTGTACCTACGATCTTTGATTCGGGCGACAGAACGTTTCTTCAGAGGGGTTCTCCACCCCCACCTCCTTGGCGTCTGTTGCCCGAATCACTTTTTTTTGCCCATTGACGGAGGTGTCAACATGTCCTAATTTTCCGCCCTCCCAATAGGGGGGTGTAGCTCAATTGGTTAGAGCGCTGGCCTGTCACGCCAGAGGTCGCGAGTTCGAGTCTCGTCGCTCCCGCCACTTTATTCCTCCCCTTTTCCCTCTCGGTTGCGCGCTCGCTTGCGGGCCATCGATAGTGCGTCATAGGTGTTGCCGGTGGAATCCCATGAGGGGGGGGAGATAACCGGTGGTTTGTCTCCGTCATCTCCTCCTATCATTGGTGGGGCAACAACAGGTGGCGCGCCGTCCAACTGTTGCTTGCGTTTGCGCTTGGGCGGGCGGAATGCTGTTTCTTTGTCTTCAAGTTCCATGGCTGATGGATGGTGGGTTTGCGCAAGAGGTTTGCGTTGCTTGAGGGTGGAGGTGCCCGGCATCTCTTCGCCGGTTGAGATTTTACGTTTACCAAAACCAAAGAAGCCGGTTCGGCGTTGGAGAACCTCGAGCAAAAATAGAACCAGCGCAGCGATCACTAGCCAGATGGAGAGCTGCACAAAACGGAGTTGCCGAGGCAGTGTGGTCCAGATTTCTGCCAAGTTGAGCCGGTCTCGGCCACCGGTCGTTTTCCCTATGTTGGCCAGCACCGTGCGTCCGCGATCCGCGCGGTCCGGTGCGAACTCCGGCGAATACGGCAGGCAAACTGGTGGCAGGCCTTGGCTGATATTTGGTCCAATGATGACGGTGTTCAAGATGGTCTCGGCTCCTTCCATCGGGAGGGTAGCCTCCATCATGTCTGCTGTTTTCCATTTGAGTGGCAACGTTTCTTTATTGGTCTCCTGGCCTGCTTGATTACGCAGCACAGTGAGCATCGGGGCTTGGGTGAATCTTTCGCCAACCCGTTCAGGATCCAGATGGAGTTGCACGAAGCAAACCCCCTCGCGGACCTCTTGAGTAAGTAGCATTTTGTCGGGTAGTGACGATTGCTCTCCGGCTGCCCAGCGCGCCAGTGTGGCATAAAAATCCCCGGCCTCTTTCCATTGTGAAAACGCCCCGGCATAGGTGCCATCGGCTTCACCCGTGAAACAAGCCACTCGTCCATTGCCCGCCTGCCAAAAGGCAACCACTGGCGCGCGATATTCATCGCGTGACACAATCCCAACGCTTGCGTGGTCACGCTTATAGGTGAGGTTGTATCCGTCCAGTGTCGGCGGTTTCCATTGGCTCGTCACGCCGAGTGTGTTCAGCGCACCGGTGATTTCCAGTGCGGTGGTTTCCTTGATAAAGGTGTTTCGCGCCACGGCAAAGGTGTCCTGTGCAAAGATGCGTGGGATCTCTGTCGGGCGGTCGGTGAAATAGATATTGCCCTCGCCGCGTTTAGCGATGTCTTTAAGCAGGTTGGCATCCACATCCTTATCGGTTCCCAATCCGATGACGCTGATCGTGATGCCGGCCTTGCGCATGGTTGCCACGAGCTGTTTATAATTGCCAGGTTGCTCGGAATCCTGCGCGTCGGAAAAGAGGATGACGTGCTTGTTGGCAGCCTTGGCTTGCTGCAGCATTTTGGCAGTCGCCTCGAGGGCGTCGTAGATATAGATGCCACCGCCCATGGATTGAATGCCGAGAATCTTGTTCCGGAAAACGGCATTTTGCTGTTTGTCTGCTGAGGCCAGTTTTAGAATTGTATGCGGGGAGCTGTCCACGGCAATTACGCCGAACTCATCGGTGGGCGAAAGTAAATCCAGTACCTGTGCAGTTCCGAGATTGGCGAGGTCCATTTTTGTTTTTCCGCCGGATACACCCATGCTCATCGAGCCAGATCGATCGAGCACAACGACAATGGCGGTCTGCAGTTTTCGGATTTCATTTCGCCGCTCCATCGAGACCGGCAGGATTTCTTCCAACGGAGAACCATAGTAACCACCGGGTGCGTAGGATTTTTCGCCGCCAGTCATCATCAACCCCGCGCCAACATCTTCCACCCAAGCCTTAAGCGTTTTCATTCCGTCGAGCCCAATATCGCCGGCCAATACATTTTCCAGGATCACGGCTGACCAGCGCGAAAGATCATCTAGGGTCCACGGACATTGGTTGGGCTTTCGTGCTACGAGTGTCATTCCGCCCTCGAACATCAATTTTGCCAAGCCTGATTCACCGCCGAATTCCGAGACCAACAGTATCGGCTTGGTTCCACGCACGTCCACCAAGGCGCGCGCCCGATTGTTTTCCGGAAACGGATCGCTGGAGATCGGCGTCAAGGTTCCGTTTGCACCCGACGAGCCGGGTGTGCGGATGCTAAATTGGTAAGCCGCCGTGCCTGGGATTTTCGCGCGATCACGAAAGAGTAGGCGCGATAAGCCCAGACGCATCTCGCGAGTGCCGGAGGAAATCACCTGTCCGTGCTTCGTGAGTTCATATTCAATGGTTTGTGCGCGCGGCGAATGCACCCATCCACTGAGCATAAACGCCTGGCCTGGCGCTACCGAGTCGGGAACCTGCAAATCTCGAATGGCCAAATCGGCCGCGCGTGCACGGCTGAGCCAGCGATAGTCTACTGTCACGCCGCGGCCCGCGGCTTGAGCAGTCACGGCGTTCGGGTCCCGTCCCGTCCAGTGTCCGTCACTCAGTATCAGCAATCGGCCTGTATCATCGGGTGGAATTAAACTTAGTGCAGCTTCCATCCCATCGGTGAGCCGGGAGTGCTGCTGATCATCTGATGCTTTGAAGGCATCCATTCCCTTTACCCCAGGTGACAGGTCGTGTATCACGCGATCACCAAAGCTCACCACGGCGAGCCGGTCGCTCTGGCCCATTTCCGAATGCAGCGTCTTAATGATTTCAAGTTGCTCATCCTCACTATTGTTGGGCATGGACTCACTCCGATCAGCCACCACCACCACGTAGCCGTGGCGATCAGGCAAGCGCAGCGCCGGTTGTGCCATGGCCAGGACAAGCAGCCCCAATATAATGCCGCGCATGATGTTCAACGCACGTGTTGGTAACGGCCAGGCATATAGGCCTGCCCCCAGTGGCACGAGCAGCAGCAACCAGATGGGTGAAAACAGAATCAAACTCGTCCTCCCTGTTTGTTGATACAGAAGAGGTGTCCGACCGTCATCGCAAGCGCGAGCAGGATGAGATAAGGCAGGATGGATGCATACTCAAAGCGGATTTCCGTTTCCGTGCCCCACTTGCCCCATTCCCCGGTTTTGGCCCGGGACAGGTTGGATTCCGCACCGGCAATGAAGTTTACCGCGAATTGTTCGCTCAACTGGTTTGTGGCTGGTCCGGAGGTCACTGTGTACACACCAGACAGAGTGATGGGCAGTCGGATTTCCCGGCCGGGTACCGGAATGATTTGCCGTGCGCCATCGGGCTTTGTGAGGGTGATATCAGTGCCGGCCGGTCGGTATGGAATATCAGACCCCAACCGGTGATTGGTCTCACGCAGGCCAGGCTGAGAAAGCGCACGCCAGTGAAGAAGGTTCCAGAACAGGGCTGGCCACTGCGGTGTGTCGTGCAGAGTCGAGTGCGTAGGCGAATAACGGAGATTGAGCTGCTGTTTGCCCTGTTTGTCGGCTCGGTGTGTCAGTAGGGGGACATTGCCCGCTGTGATCACTGGAAGATAACTTGAGGCGTTGGTGGCTCCAGGGTCTGCACCCCAGACAATGCCTGGCAGGGACAAGCCGCGCGTGAGCGGATGGGTGGCATCCATCACAAACGGTCCGGTGTAGCGCTCGGGTTTTTCCGGCATGGGCAACAGGCGCAGACCCCATGCCTCGTCTCCGGCAGGAATGGATGCAGACTGGTGAATGATGAGTTCCGGTGGTTGGTTGGTTGTGGCACGCAATCCGGTGGCTGCCAGTGTTTCGTCGATCAGTTTGCCAAGTTCCGCCTCCTTCACAGACATTTGCACGCGTACTTGACGGCGGAGGGGTGGGGCAAGATCCACACGGTTGTCTCCAGTCAAGGCGTCCGACCCTAATTCGGCGTGCAGAGCCGGGTAGTGGGTGGGGATTGGCAGGGCAAGTCGGTGTGTACTGTTGGTCTGTAGCAGTAGTTTTTGTTCGTGAATTATATTGGTGCCGGCAGTGATGCGCAGGGTATTGGTTGCGGAGGTGGCAGAGAGGTTCGCGATCTCAAGCAGGCATCGGTCTTCCGAATCGTATGCTGTGCGCGCGGCATTGATAAAGGCGAAGTTCACACGCGGCTTGCCAAAGGCTTTCCAGACAATGCGGCCAGCAGGAACTGGGTCATTTGGTTTATGGTCGGTGAGCACAAGGATGTCGGTATCTTGGTGACCCAACGCATGGGCCAATCCAAGTGCGGCCTCCAGTTGCGCATCGGGAGCTTGGCAGGTCCAGCGCGGGAATTGCGCCTCCAGTTCGGCTGCATGGCGCACCTCATCTCCCAACAGGCGTGGTGTGGGGCCGGCAGCGATGAGTTGGTAGGAGGCAAAATTGCGCTCCTCAAGGATTTTCCACAGGAACTCCAGTGCCAACGTTCGCGGAGAGGCCTCCTTTGAGCCGGCACGCATGGATTGTGAGTCATCCATCACCACGATCAATGGGCGTGTGGTGCTGGGCACCTGCCAGCGCGGTCCAGTGGCGGCTAGCACGAGGAGCAGGAGCACAAGAAGTTCGAGGAAGAAGACCAATGGCAACTTCGGTTTTTCAACGCGCCGTCCGCCTTCCCGGGATTCCTGGTGCATCTGCCATAGGAGCAGTGTGCTGACAGACTGTTTGCGGAAGCGATGGCGCAGGAAATAAATCGCGGCCAGCGCGGGTAGGGTAATCGCCGCGATCCAGGCCAATGGGTAAGTGAAGAATGGCATCAGGCAGGCTCCAAGGCGTTTATTTCCTCCAAGCGATGAAGCGAATTGTCGATCTGCTCTGCCACCAGCGTGACGAGTTGAGCACCAGTCTGGCGCGCAGCGTCGTGCCAGCTTTGCTGCAGGCGCTCGAGTGTTTTGCTATATTTCTGCTGCATGGAGGCATCAATGTAGAGAGAGAGCGTCTCGCCGGTTTCATGATCGATGAGCTCCACGTTGCCGGGGTCAGGTGGCTCGACATCTGATTGGGCGAGCAGTTGCACCACGTGAACAGCGGCTGCGTCCTCGGTCAGCTTGCGCAAGGTGGGCAATGGGTCGCCCGGCCAAAAGAGATCGCTGATGATCACCCGAATGCCCTGTCTTCGCAGGCGCGGCGGCAGCAGTCCATAGGCTTCCTCAAAGGACATGGCGCTTTTCACGGGAATTTCACTCCAAGCACTGGGTGACTGGTTATCATTGGGGACACGGTTAAAGCCCTCGCCAGTGGTCCACACGGCATGTGAGCAACGGGCGTTGGTTGCTGCGGTGGCGAAGATGGCAGAAAGTTTGTGCAGCGCGTCCGCCTTTGGAGTGTCGGCCAGGGCCATGGAACGCGAGGTGTCTAAGATAAGGTCGAGATGCGGCTGCACTTCTTCGCGATAGAGCTTCACGATTAGTTGGTCGCTGCGGGCGTAGGCGCTCCAGTCAATGTGTCGGAGATCATCACCTGGTTGATATTCGCGGTAATCCTGAAAGTCCAACGAGCTGCCTGCGAGGCGTCCCAGGCGTTCGCCCCGTTGCCCGTGTATAGCGGCCTGCGGCAGGGCCAGCGCATAACGTAGCCCCAACTGCTCGCCGCTAACTAATGATTGGCGGTGGTTCTCCGGCATGTGGTTCAGGCTGACTAGGGGACGGCAGGTTGGTGGTGGATTTAGTGAACGGTGTGAATTGAGTGATTTGGGATTGAATCCACTTCAGATTCAGCAACAAACCAAAGCCTATCAAGACCAAGACAGCCGCAAGATGGTAATAGAGGTGTTCTCCGAATCTAGAATAGTGATCGAAAATCTTAAAGAGGTCCAGTATCACACCAGGTAGCGGTATATCACTGTCAATACTATCCTGGGTGACGATCAGGGATAGAATCTGGATTAGGATATATGGGATTACCGTCAGGACGAAAAAAAACAGGCAGGCCAGCTTAGGGGTTATGCGTGAGAGCCATCTGCGCTGGAGCCAGATGGAAAAAAGCGCATAAGCAAAGGCGTACAGGATGAACAGGCTGGTACCCAGATAGGTGAGTTCCGGATCGTTACCAAGGAAACTGCGTGTCAGATACTGGCTCCAGAAAAAATTGCAGATTCCGACCATGACCATGGTGCCCATCCAAATTCCCATTAACCAGAGCAGGCAGGAGAAGGTGCCATTGTAAAAATAAAAGGCGAATGAACGGGAAATGATACTTTCGGGGATCTGTTTTCGAACGCGCGCGCTAAGGTCATCTCTCCCGCCGATGCCAAACCAAATTCCCAAAAAAACCAATATCCCGGTCCCAATCAAAAATGTCAAAATCACCTCGTCCTCCTCGATAACCCATCCCCAGATAATAAATTGGATACCTAGTAACAACCACATAAAGGTGAAGTAGCGGCGGAAGGGCAGTGAACGGTTTGCAGATGTGGGGGTAACGAAGGCCACAGCGGCCTGATACATGAGGCCGGTGAAAAGGGCTCCATCCATCAGTAACATTCCAGCAACCGGCACAAATTCCTTCCAAAAATCCAACCTTCCCAGCATTCCTGATATTTCGTAAATCCCCCCAGCAATACAAAAAAAGATCGCTATAATTATGGCTGGAATTCCAAGGAAAAGTGCGATGAGAATTTTAAAGACAATGCTCAACGGTGTTGTAGCCAACGTGATGGCCCCCTGAATAAGCATGATATTCACCAGGAAGAAGAGCCCGATGGAAAGGCCAATGGTCGGCAAATCGATACCACGCAGCAAATAGCTGAACACCATGAACGGTACTGCTGCTGAATAAAATAGCAGCACCAGATAAACGCCGCTGATGAATTTTCCCCGAATGATGCGGGCCGGGGACATGGTGGTGATGTAGAGTAAATCAGCATTTATTGACGTGCGTTCCAACATGGTTCGGATGCCAACGTAAATGGGGATGAAACAAAAGGTGGTTATCATCATCACGATGCTCACCGAACCGTACAGAGCCGGCCCCATGTAATTTCTGGAGCGATCGGAAAATTCACCATTCAGCAGGAATGCCACCGCGATGAAATAGAAGACCACCATCATCAGCATGACGGATCCGATGACAGTCCAGCTGTGCGCGGCCTGACGGAGATCCTTGATTAACACCGGGTTGACTTCCATGTAGCGCAGGAACGCAAAACGACCGGAAGCCGGCTTTGGTTTGGCGGCAACGCTGCTCATTGCACATGCCCTTCCGTGACGTTCATGAAAATATCCTCAAGGTTGGCCTTGGTCTGGCGAAATTCCACCACGCGGTAGCCGTGATTGATCAGGAGATTCAGCACTTCAAAGGCATTATCCTCAGTGCCCTCCACTTCAAAATGCACCTCGTTTCCCGCCGGTCGCGGGTGGTCGATGTAGGGAAATTGCATCAGGTCGCGAACTAGGCGGTCATGAAACTCCACCACTCGTATAGCGTAGGTGCGCTTTGGGGCCTGTTTCTGTATTACTGCATCAATTTCACCCGTCTCGAGAATTCGGCCCTGCTCAATAATGACAACTCCATGGCAAATTTCTGTGAGTTCGGTGAGAATATGCGAACTGATAAAAACCGCCTTGCCCTGATCGGCCAGCAGCACCAGTAGTTCACGCAATTCAACGCGTGCGCGAGGATCAAGGCCGGCGGCAGGTTCATCCAGAATGAGCACCTGTGGATCACTCACCAGTGCGCGCGCGAGGCTCACGCGTTGCTTCATGCCCTTGGAGAGAGCGCGTAATTGCTTGTCGCGAATATCGGCAGTGCCCGTAAACTCTTCCACGCCAGCGACCGCGTCATCACGCGTGCTGCCCTTGAGGCCAAAGGCGCGCGCGAAGAAATCCACATATTCATGCACCGTGGTATCCCAGTACACCCGAAGTTCATCGGGGACAAAGCCAATGAGGCTACGGGCCCGCTCGGGGTCTTCCACGACCGAAAGGTCATCCAGCCGCACATCGCC
>CAZTTU010000023.1:12738-28402 GCA_964616045.1 uncultured Verrucomicrobiota bacterium
GGCTTTTGTGAATTCCGGAAGCTCACGGTAGCTGGAATGTCCGCGGGCGTCTGTGACTTGTCTCAACTTAATCTTTTTGCCAGCGGTAATGTTTTCACCAGTGAAGAGCGTGCCGTCCCAACGGCACAGGTGCAATTCTTTGATGTGACCTCCGAGACCGTTTAAAACTTCCGGGATGTCGCCAGTTAGCCAGTTTACCTCCAATCGTTCCTCCCGGTGTTCAGTCTTGCGAATGGCAAAATGCGCGGGAACTCGGGAGCTGATCCACGATCCATCAAAGTGCTGCCTGCCGCCATCGGTCCAGGAAACTCTCCGGCCACCGCCGAGATCACGGCTGTTTGGGTCGTAAAGGGGAGTCACTTCCGATGACCCATCGAATGCGAGGATGCCCGGTGACATCGGTGCATATATGGCTGTGCCACCGATGGTGGTAGCTTCCTGGCCGACTTGATTGAGCAAAGTCACGGAGGCAAGGCGGATGCGTGGAGTAATGCCTTCGCTCAGAAAAGACATGATAAAAACCAGCGCGCTGACGGCAAATGAAATAGTTGGCAACATCCATAGAAACCAGGATCTTTTGCCCTTGCGGCTGAGAAAAACAAGAGTGACCGGTCCGGCCAGAATCAGGAAAAGGGTAAGCAATCCCACTACTAATCGAACTGGAACGCGCGATGAATCCACCACCGGAAAATAATGGTTGAAGTCAGATTCCGAATCATTTCCAAAGGGCCCATAGAATCGGAAATAATCCTGCTGATGTAATTCGTTTACACCACTCCTCAAACCGCCGAGTAGCGGGATGAGGTCTTCTTTATTTGCGTCCAGATTCTCTACGATCTGTTGGCGGGCTTCATCACTATCGCTTTCAAAAACGTAAGTTAACCCCAAACCCATATTCTTGATTTTCCTAGAGCCAAAATAGGTTTTCCCGTTTGGCCAAATATTTGCAGATTGATAACCGGAACCAAACACATAGAGGTGTCCGCCGCAGAGCGTCCATCGTTCTATGGCTTTTCGAACATTTCTAGGTGCGGTACTCCATTCATTGCCCGTCAAAACGATGGCATCGTAGGAGCTGTAGGCGAGCCAGTGCTTGTTCCAGTCGGAGAGATCCGTATCTGCCGTTTCAAACGAAGCAAAAGGTCCGGATGGGCCCGGGCCATGTCCGTGGTGATGGTGATGCCCACCGGATGGGCCCGAGGATGTTCCCACCTTGGCAGTTACTTTTTTTTCAAGATCAGTTTTGTCAATGGATCGACTTAGGAGAACCACTTGTTCCTTGTGCTTGCCGGTATTAAAGGCATCTCCGAGCCGTTGGGAATAGCCGTTGGGAAGAAAACGCGTTTTCCCATCGATCGTGACCTTCACCGAGTTGCTGGAAAAACCGAGTGTCAGGGGTGGTTGCAGGAGTAGCACTTTTACACTGGTGCCTGGCGCAACCGTGATGGTTCGCGTGATGCGATCAATGGAAAAATTTTCCGAATGTGGTTTACTCGGTAAAGTGAGGGTGACCTTATGTTTTTTGTTGGAAGAGTTATGAATCTCGAACCGATGAGGTGTGTATCCATGATATGCAGTGCCACTTACCGGAAATGCATCCACATGCACGTTGAGCTTGGTGAACGAAATTGAGGCGGCTTTTGCATCCATCAAGGCAAGGATGAATGAAATGCAAAACACGAGCCAACCAGCCAGACGTGCGAGGGACCGTGTCATGCGTTTTGTAACGATACATCCGCAGGGAGCTCTAGCCCGGCATCGTCGAGTTCCTCCAGCAGCTCATCAATTACCTTGTCTGAATCCACACGGTCAAACCGTGCCTGATAGTTCAGGATTAACCGATGATTCATCACCGGTTTGGCGACGACCGTCACGTCTTCAAACCCCACCGTGGGTCGACCATCCAGCAACGCGTGCGCACGCGCGGCTTCACCCATGGCAATTGCCGCGCGAGGAGAAGCACCGTACTGAATATAACGGTTTACTGTTTCAGGAGCCTCTGTATTGCCCGGATGCGTGGCGGCAACCAGTCGGGCAATGTAACCGGCCACCGGTTTGGGCAGAAAAATTCGATCCATGATGGCGAAGAGATAGGTGAGGCTGTCCCGGTCAGCCTGCCACGTAGGGGCGGGCAAATCGCCATGGCGACGATCAGAGATAATATTCTGTAATACGGAGGCATCGACGGAGTCAAATTTTACCCTGAATAAAAAACGGTCGAGCTGTGCCTCGGGCAGCGGGTAGGTGCCCTCCATCTCGATTGGGTTCTGGCTGGCTATCACAAAGAACGGATCAGGGAGGGAGCGAGTTTTTCCTCGGAGGGTTACGGAGCGTTCCTGCATGGTCTCGAGCATCGCACTCTGTGTTTTGGGTGAGGCGCGATTGATCTCATCGGCAAGTAGGATATTGGTGAATACCGGTCCCGGCTCGAAGGTCATTTCGCGTTTACCGGATTCAGTTTCCTGCAGAATATGTGAACCTACCACATCGCCAGGCATCAGGTCCGGCGTGAATTGAACACGGCTGAAATCAAGTTGCATGATTGATCCAATCGTGCGCACCAAGGCGGTCTTTCCCAAGCCGGGTAACCCTTCAAGGAGGATGTGGCCGCGGCTAAGCAGGCCGACGAGCACCAGTTTATGCAGTTCCTCGCGGCCAAGCAGGCAGCGGTCCATTTGTTGGCAAATCTGCCGAGTGATCTCGGTGGCAGGATTCAACTCGGCCGGCTTCAGTAAAGTAGTATTTTCACTCATAGGAATGGGGTGATGACAACAATGTGGACATTATCATAACAGGCACGTGTTTGGTGAAATACAATTTATTAATGTGTGCCATTTATTTTTCAATAGTCCTTCTGCTCTGGGTTGCACAAGCTGGGGTTTCTAACTAACTGATACCCGAAATGAGTCGTTGAAGCACGCAAAAACTCTATTTACTGCCACCCCTGCGGGGACGGTCAAAGAAACGGCTTATTGTGCTGCGATGACGCGGTAAAACCGGTGCGGTGAGTGCGCTGCCGCCACCGGAACCGGCTTTACCAAGGGCTCCCTTTGAAAGAACGGCCTCGCCCCCGGTTACTTCCGGCGCGGTGATTGTAACGCCCGCCAGTTTAGCTTGGCTCAAGGGCACGCTGGGCGCGAGTTTTTCCTCTTTAAACTCTGCATCATCCTCAGTAGAGGGGGCGCCAAATAGCATCGGAGCCGAACCGGGGCCGCGATCAATGCCTCCGTTGCCACCAAGTTGTAGATCGCCAAACTGTTCCAGTAAATTTTCCAAGTCGTCTGGATTCCACCCACCCTGTTTCAACATGTCAGCCAAAGGTCCCGGGTCGAATCCCTGTTCTCCCTTATCCAATTGATCAGCCAATTGGGGAGGAATTAGGCCGTTGTCCATTAATTTATTGGCAAGGTCCATGAGCGCTTCCTTGTTTTCGCCGAGAGCCTCCAGAAGTTTTTCAAGCTGCTCCTTATCCAACCCTCCTTCACCATTATTTTGCTGTCCAGCTTGCTTTAAAGCTTCTTCCAATGCCTGCTTGAGTTCTTCGGGTAAATTCTCAGGCTTCAATGCACCTTTCTTGGCGAGCTCGCCCAACAGATCACCAAACTGTTTCAATCCCTCCTCCAGTGATTCCCCCTTAAGATCCTCTGGCAGAAGGTCCAGCGCCTTGCCGAGCATTTCTGCTTCGTTTAAGGTGTTCAGTTTCGAGAGTGCCTCCTCGGCTTCTTGTTGTGCGAGTTTTTGATTTGTATCCAACAAATGATCCAAGGCCTCCCATGTCTTGGAGGGGTTGAAGCCCGAGGCTTCCTCGGCGATGCGTTCTAGTTCCTCTCGCTTAGCCTCGGCTTCTTCAGGTGGAAGAATGTTCTCCTCCTCCAACACATTGATTTGCTCTCGAAGTTGCTGCACCTGTTGGCCTACTTCCAGTGGGGGATCAGATATCAGGCTGGCAAAACGGACAGGAATCAGCCAAGCCACAATCAAAAAAATCAGAGCCAAGGTCAAGCCGACCCAAGCCTTGCCTCCTCGCCATTGGATGGATGGTAAATTCAAATTTTGCGTCTTGGCTTCCCAAGATCTTGTATCCACCTCGGCTTCTGCCATCACCAGACCTCCAGCATGATTCTCCCCGTCGAAAGCCGCGCGCATCTGCTCCATTCTAGGCCTGCGGCGGTATTCCACAAACCAAGCTGTGCCAATCAGTGGAATTAGGGAGAGTAGGGCGAATAGCCACCAGTTTGGAGGTAATGCGCCTGTGAATCGAACCGCCAGCACAATCACACCCATAATCATCACCCACACACCGGCCCATTTCAGAGCGGTGCGGTAAATCATCATCAACTGAACCCTGCGGGTGAATGATTGAAGAGATTGATTGGCCGAATTCATGACTCCCCACAAAAATACGCCATCTGTTTTGACTGTCAAGGTGTTACTATTGTCATCATTTAAAAAGGAAAACAAAAATGACCGCATTTATTGTGTAATATGCAATGTGTTGTTACCTGAATAAAACAGTTGCGAAAAAATAAAATCGATGGTAGATAGTGGGCAACGGGATGTTGTCACCTATTTTTAGCACTGAAAACCAGGTTGTTGTTACCTGATCATGGCCAGTCTTCGAAAACGTCCAAAGAGTGATTGTTGGGTTTGCTGTTACACCACTGCTGATGGTCGTCGGACCCAGCGCAGCACTGGTACGGCTGACAAGGAGCAGGCCATGATGGTGTGTCGGCAGTGGGAGGGGGAGGCAAGAATGGAGCGGGAGGCATTGGAAGCCGGAGGGGCGTTTTCCGGGAAAGGCAAAGGCCGTCGTCTCGTTTGGGTGGCTGCAGCGATTGCGGTACTGTTGCAAGTTGGCGCAGTTTTCTGGTTCCTAAACCGGGAACCATCGCCGGTCAGTCTTCTGGTGGAACTGGACAAATCTGAGCAAACCCCGTCCACCTTCATGGAGGAGCAGTTTGCCAAGCGACACCGTTGGGTTCGGGTTAACGAGGATGCCCTTGAGGCGTTTGATCAAAGAACGTGGGAGTTTGAGCTGAATCTTTTTGATGATGAGAAACACATGGTGGATGTGGCGGCCTATCGTAAACATTACAACGGTGCGAAATCCGTCGTGGGTCTGGTTGAAAATGATCTTCACACATCGGTGGTTCTGTCCAGACGCGACTCGCGAAGGGAGGCTATGGCCGGCTCGGTTGCCTTGGCAGATGGACGTCGGTTCATGATCACGCATGTCAGTGACGGCATGCATGTCGTGGTGGAAATGGACATGACAATACCCCCTCCGCATGAAGACCATGCCCTTAACCTTCAGCGGCAGCGCGGGACACCCGGAGGCGATCAACCTGAAAAAGGAAAGGGGGTTGGCGCCAACGATTATCGCTATGGTAAGCCGAAAACGGAATTTGCCCTCAGAAAAGACCCGGAATATCCGTTCCTCAATGGCATGGGCATGGCGAGGAAAATGGTGGCTGCTGCCGGCATTAATCCCTCCAACCAACCCTTTACCTTCTATGGTCGTGGAGGTTCAGTAGGAGGTTCGGCATTCACCCAGGGCCCCACATCGCCTGCGCGGCTCCTTTTCCAGCGCACGGGCAATACGGAGTTTATCGATGTGTTGTTTGTGTATGAGCAGGCCCTCTTGGCGGCTGATTTTAACGGCAGCCTCGCAAACATGCAGCTGAAGGTGGATAACCTGCTGGAGGACACCAACCTGATTTTGAAGAAATGCCTGATCCCCTTGGAGCTTCGTCAGGCGATTCTTGATACAACCAATGTGGATCCGTTGACACAGGAGCCGGTAGTTGATCAGAATACCCTGTTTTTGGCTAAAGCCCGGGCATGGTCAGGGGGGGCGACGGCGAATATTGATGGGCAAGCGGGGCAAACCATAGGGGGCAATGTTGCGCCGGCCTGGAAGGTGGATACCAACGCGACGAAGCCTATCTGGAACTCGCTTGCCGTAGCTCCCACACCAAAAACCTGGACCACCCTGCCAGGAATGGGCGTGTACTCTCCACTCTATGAGACCCCGAATTTTGGAGGCACACCCGATCTGGCCTTGGATTGGATTAGTGACGCGCGCAATTCCTTGATTTACGGGGATCAATATTGGCCGGAGCCCTATATTAATTTTCCCGAAGGATACCAGTGGCAATTGCTGCCGGTGGCCTTGGATGCCAATGCCACCAGGAATATTCCAACCTACGCCCGTGCGGATTTCTCTCTCATGGATTATACCACAGTTGAGAATCCGGATATTTTGCATGGGCCGACGGATTCGGGGCCTTACCCCTTTGACGTTAACCAGAGCGCCGCAGCCGCATTGAGGTCTCCTTGGGGTGAGAGCGGGGTCGAAGAGCTTGCAGCCGGAAATATCTCGGTTACGGGTGAACAGCGGACCTACATCGACCGTGGTGATGGTGGCTCGCTTATTGGCACTGAGAATTTACTTACCTATCCCCCGGATCAGATACAGACAAAGCCCAACTACTATCTGCGCAACAATGAGGATGGCAATGCGACTTATCCTCCAGTTAATGATCTGGTGACGGGCGTGATCGATCCTGTGACGGATATATTCACGGCCAATGCCGGTTTTTTGACTGATGGTGTCCAGACAGCCTTGGCCCAGGATGCCGGCCAGAGCCTGATTAAACCTCTCACGGTGAAGTGGTTGGATTTTAATGAAAACGTCTTTGCCAGAAGCCTGGGAGGCAGCAGGTATACCCTTCACTATACTCTAATCGGGGCAAATGCCACCCGCCCGTTTTCTCCCAGCGGGTTTGATGTCAATTCCACCATTGACGTCATGTCCAAGTCCAGCCACGGACTGAGCGAGGGTGATGTTTTTGAAACCAATTCCACATCCATCGGCGGTCTGAATCTCCCTTATTACATTGAGGTGATCGATCCGAACAGGACCTATGTGCGAACTACTGCCGGGTTTACATCCGCGGCCTATAACACAAATAATGTGATGACTCTGAACAGCACGTTGAGCGGCAATAATGGAGACGAAGGGTACGATATATTTAACTTCTTTCCTGGTGGTCACAACCTGTTCACCAGCGATCGAGTATTTATTACGGAGGGTTCAGCAGGGATGTTCCCAGCGCCCAGCAATAATAAGACGGCGGCGGCAAATGCCCCCTCCGTCAGCCGCAACACCGCCTATGATGTGTACAGGTGGGATGCAAACAATGTTTCCCTCCACCGTATTAAGGATACCGCCCAAACCCCGAAGCTGGCTTATTTCAAAATTGATTCGAACAACAGCATGGTGCTTGATATGGCCAAGACCGAGGATCTCTATCGTTTCATCGGAGGGGGAGATTCCTCGATACCTCCAAATACTCCGCCAACCATCGTCACGCACCCGCCGGCGGATTTGAACACCACTCAGGGGGCCACGGCGACCTTTACGGTGAATGCCACGGGCTCATCGCCACTGACCTACCAGTGGGAGGAAAATTCCACCAACCCGGGAACGTGGACGGCTGTGGCTGGTGCAGTCGACAGCAGTTACTCTCTCTCCAACGTTCAGACAGACAAGAACGGCAGCTACCGGGTGAAAGTCTCCAACGCCCATGGCGATGCCAACAGCACCTGGACAGTACTTACAGTCAATCCGGGGTCGGGTGGCGGGAGTGTACCCGGGTTGCTGGTATGGGATTTTCCCACAGGAGGTCTAGTCACCTCCTCACCTGCAAATGACCCCAGCGGCGTTGTATACGCTGGCTCCGATGACAATAAGATTTATGCCATTGACGGTGTTACCGGGGTGAAAAAATGGGAATATGACCTGAATGGATCTGTTGACCACGCCCCGTTGGTTGACGGCGATGGCACCATCTATGTCGGGGCTGGCACTAGGATGTATGCATTGGACTACAAGGCCTCCCTGCCGGGGTTGATGGCCCACTATCCCTTCAATGGCAACCCCGGCGATGTAAGCGGCGATTACAACGGTACGCTCCATGGGGCCACCTCAACCTTTGATCGTTTTGGTAACGCCAACCGCGCTTATGGTTTTGATGGTAACGACTGGATCGAATTACCCAACATCTTGGCCAACTTTGAGAATGGCACCTTCGCCGCCTGGATTAAGATCAACACTCCCAGTGCTGGCTCCCCGGGAACTATTGTCTCCAAGCCGCGTGCGGCTGGCCAATCTGGCTTGAACTTGCGCGTTCATCAAGACCCGGACAATGCCCAATTGGCCCTGCACAATGGCACGCAGTTCTCCTCGACCGGCACGGCGAACCTTGAAGACAGCAAGTGGCATTATCTTGTGGGTACGGTGGATGGTAGTCGCACGAGCATTTATGTGGATGGTGTGCTGGTGGATAGTGACTCGTTTGCGCCCGCCAGCAGCAGCAGCAGCCAGCCTCTGGCCATTGGCCGGGATCATGGGCCGGGCAACTCCTATTTCAACGGTGTCATTGACGAGGTGCGCATTTACAACCGAGCCTTGAGTGCGTCGGAGGTGAGATATCTGCATGGCCTTGGTGATAACACCACGGTGTCAGTCAGGTGGGTTTATGATACCAATAGCACCACCACTTTCTCATCTTCCCCTGCCATTGGAGTTAATGGCACCGTTTACGTTGGGGCAACCGATGGCAACATCTATGCCTTTAATGGGGATACCAATGCCACGATATGGAAATACCCAACGGCGGGTCCGATTAATACCTCTTCTCCCGTGATTGACATCAACGGCACCTTGTTATTCGGCTCCACTGACCATCACATGTACGCCTTGGATCCTAAGCCTATCTCATCTGTTGCGAAGAATTTGGAGAATGATTTGAAGGGGCAGGTTCATTCCTCGCCGGTGGTGGGGGCTGATGGCTCCATCTACATCGGCTCTGATGATGGCAATCTTTATGCCTTTAACTCCGATGGAAGCTCGAAGTGGTTTTTTCCCACGTCAGGCACGGTGCGTACCACCCCGGTGCTTGGTGGCTCAAACGTTTACTTTGCGTCAGATTCCAATAAGACCTATGCTCTGAGTGTAAGTAACGGGCTCAAGCAATGGGAATTTGATAACAATGCGAGCGCGTGGTCCTCTCCCACGCTTAGCGATGATAACTCAACGCTCTTCATCGGGGGGGATTCCAATGGGACCGATGGATGGGTTTTTGCCATCAATGCTGCAACCGGGACCAAGCTGTGGGATTTTGATACGAATGGCAGTGTGCGCTCCACACCGACGATTGGCGGCTCCATGGTATACGTTGGGTCAGATTCCAACAGAACCTATGCCTTGAATGCTGCCGATGGGGCCCATGTTTGGAATTATGATACGGGCGAGAATGTAAGATCCTCCCCCACGCTTAGCGATAATAACGCGACCCTCTATATCGGATCAGATTCCAACAGAACCTATGCCTTGAATGCTGCAACGGGTGCCTTGGTATGGGCATCTCTTGATTTGGGCGGGTTTGTACGGTCCACCCCCACGCTTAATGCTGCTGGCAATACTCTCTACGTAGGGACAGATTCCAATAAAACCTATGCTCTGGATACTTCGGACGGAACCAAGCGGTGGGAATTTGATGCAAACGGAAGTGTGCGTTCCACCCCGTATCTTGATGTCAATGGCACAATTTACTTTGGATCGGGTGACGGAAGAATTTATGCCCTTGCCACCAATGGCACCAAGATATGGGAATACCCCACGTTGGGCCCTATTAATTCCTCCCCTGTAATTACCGGCAGCGGCACCCTCTATGTCGGCTCAAACGACAACAACCTCTATGGCCTTGACGCCTTAGCTGTCATCACGACTCCCACCCTTAAATGGAAATTTGATGCCAATGGTATTATCAATTCCTCTCCTGCAATTGACGGTAACGGCACCGTTTATTTTGGTTCGATGGATAACAACCTGTATGCCCTTGAAAACAACGGTACCCTTAAATGGAATTTTACGACGGGAGGTGGTGTGTACGGTTCCCCCGCGCTTGACGAGAATGGCACCATCTACTTTGGATCAACTGACAACAAGGTGTATGCCCTTGAAAGCAACGGGACCAAGAGATGGGAATCTGCTGCATTGGGTTCATTCCAGTCCTCCATTACGGTCGCAGATGATCTCACGTTATTTGTCGGGGATTTGTCCGGCAAATTTTATGCCTTGGACGCCGCCAATAACGGGGCAGTGAAGTGGCAGTATCCGGTAGCAGGTGCTGTGGGTGCCATTATAAGTTCTCCCACCATTGCCAACAATGGGATGGTGTATTTCGGGTCAAACGATGGCAAGGTGTATGCCCTTGCCTCCACCAGCGGTGGGATGGCCAGCAGCCTGTGGCCCAAGTATAGGGGGAATCGCATGAACATGGGGCGCGCACTGCCGACACCCACACAGGGCCTATTTGCCCACTATCCTTTTACTGGTAATCCCAATGATGCCAGTGGCAATGGCAACGATGGTGTCCTCTCGGGCAGCGGGGTCTCTTTGACCAGTGACAGACATAATGTGGAAAGGGCAGCCTATCGTTTTGATTACAGCGCCTCTGCCTTCCCGCCGACACCACATATCGAAGTGGTGGCCATGCCGGACAGCAACTCCACAACTGCTGTGGTGTGGGCCAAATGGCAGGGTGATAAAACCGGTGCTCAAGCAGGTGAGAGTTCGTATATTTTTAATGATATATCGGGAGCTGGTAGCGCATATGCCTTAATGGTTCGGGATGGTGGCATTATGCGGTTCCAAACAAAAATAAACTCGACAACAAGTGATGAATTGGATGTTCCGGCGGCCAGCAACCCGTTGTCTGACAATCAGTGGCATCATGTGGCGGTGGTTGCTGACCACGTTAAGAATATCAAGCGGATTTATATTGACGGTGTCGCAAGAGCAGAGAACACGTCGTGGGCGGATGGGGGGGCGAATTTTGGTGCCCACGGCAAGCTCAATATTGGGGCCTTTGGGAACCTGGGGACCCAGAGTAAAACGTGGAACGGGGATTTGGATGAACTGCGTTTCTACAATCGTGCCTTAAACCCGGAGGAAGTGGTGCTATTGTACATGCTAGAAGCACCCAGTTTCCCCGAGAATTTTCCGCCGACGGTTGTCACGAATCCTCAGGATTTAAATTCCACGGTTGGTTCCAAGGTAACCTTCACCGTGAATGTCACTGGGACTGCCGTGCTCAATTACCAGTGGTACAAAAACGGGGTGCCGGTTACCGGAGGCAACAACCCCAGTTATGTCATCAACTCGGCCCAGCCCGACAGTAATGGCTCCTACTGGTGTGTCATCACCAACCGGCAGGGCGATGACAACAGTACCGTGGCTTCCCTTGGGGTTTCCGGCGCGCAAACGCAATTTACCAGCCGGATCGTATCCTTGGCGGCTCGTACCGGAGAAATGTCAAGTGCTGGTGGAACCGGGCCCATGCCCGAACGTATTTGGTTTGCCGATGGCAGCCCCGATGGTTACCGCGTGCGGCAAGGTAGCAAGGATTCCAACGGGAAAGGTGTCTTCACCACGATTGCCGGCGGGGGGGTAATGTCCCTGAACGCGATGAGCAAGGCTTCTCCTGATTTGGCCGGGGTGGCTACTCAGGCCTCGTTCTCGCATATTGCGGACATTGCTGTGGATGGTGGTGATCTCAACAACGACTCCCGGATATTTATTGCCGGTCAGACAGACAAGGTCTTTATGCTGGAAAACAATGGCACGCTCACGCTGGTCGCCGGCGGCGGTGCTTTGGATAACAATGGGTCTACTTTCAATGCCTTGGATGTGGATCTGGGTGAGGTTGTCTCGGTTGCAGCCGACAAGGATGGCACCAATTTCTACGTTGCGGATCACAATGGAACTGCAGGGTCTTACCACATTAGCAGGGTTAACCGGGCTTCGGGGAATATTACGCGCATTATTGGAAATCCTTTGGGGCCTTGGGACATGGATGTAAATGCCACAAATGCAGCACAATGCCTCATCACCCATATTGACGATATCGCAGTGGATGACGCCGGTGTAGTCTATTTTGGGGACAACAAAAGGGGCATAGTGATGAAGAAGCTGCCCGCGGCGCCCGGCTTGGTCAAGATTGCGGGCTTGCCGGCGTCATTCGGTACTGCCGAGGCCGTTGACGGGGCTCTGGCTACTTCCGGTAAAGTGGCGGTCGAATCACTCGCGGTTGATGCCTTGGGCAGACCATATATTGCCGGCAAGCCAACGATCATTGCTGGCAGTGTGCCTCGTGTTCGAAGGTTGGATTTCAACGGCACTCATTATTTTGTGAATACCGTGGCAGGGGGTGGGTTAATGAATATTGATATCAACGGCACTCTCTTTGCCGCCCAGGTGGATTTGCCCAACGTCACGGAGGTGTGCATTGATTCGGACCTGAACGTATTCTTTGGTGATGTCAATGCGACGGAGAGCAGAATTTGGGAGGTAAACGGGAAGCCGGATTCTCCACTTCCTTGGGTGGATGGCCAGATTGTCTATATTGTGGACTATGCTCCCCCGCCTCCTGGCCCGCCCATTCCCCCGCCCGCTGACGGGCCTGACACTGTCCTTGCTGGTAATACCTATAAGACTCGTATTATCGGTGGGAGGACCTGGATGGCTGAAAGTTTATATACAACTACACCTGATAACGCGGGCTCGTTTAATCCCCCTGGAGGCTTGGATCGTACTCAATATGGCAGCTTATACACCTGGGCTGCTGCCCAAGCTGCTGCTGACGCGATACCTGGCTGGCATATACCAACTGATCAGGAATGGAAGGAGCTGGAAGCAGAATTGGGAATGACGACCGTAAGCCCCGGCCTTAATGATACAGGGCAAAATGTATACAGAGGCGGCAGTGTAACCCCTGATGGGGTCGGCACCCAGCTTCTGGTGGGAGGTACTTCAGGCATGAACATGCGCTTTGCGGGTGTTCGCTGGAACGGTAACTTTAGATTCCATACCGGCCACGTTACTGATACCCCAAACGCTTACTTTTTCGTGGCCAAAGAGAGCGGGTCCAATGTGTTTAGGAGAAAAGTGACCCAGAGCCTGACTGGAGTGGCCAGTTATGATTCGTCTCAAGCCAACGCTATCAGCCTCCGACTGATTAAGGATCGACCAATATCTGCATCATCAGGCAGTCCGACACAGTGGCCGGCCCTGCCGCCTTATCCGGGATTTACGCTGCCGGGCATGGAGGACACTTCGGCCCCCATAAACTCCTTTGGGTATTCCGGGCCGTACTGGGTGAATGTGGATGAAAGGGCAGCGAACAATCCGGAAATCAACAAATTCTGGTTGTCATCGAAGCCTCTTGATAATTCGGTTACAGGTGGATCGCGTCCCGGAGTAAACGGTCAATGGGCCCAATTCGGTACAGCCATTAACCAACCCTTTGACTTTACAAAATCAGTTGTTTTCAGTGGGTTTGGCTCCTTCTATCTGGTTGAAGGTGCCACCTTGGATACGCATCGCCTCCCGGATGTTGGTGACACGTTGGATTTAATCAAGACCAAGCGGGTCGATTTCGCCACGAATGACTCTAATGCCAGTATAAAAGTTGTTGGTGCTAATAGCGATGATACCCAGGTGGATTTCACCTACCATCAGGGCATCGCCCTACTGGCCGGGTCCGGGTCCATACAGGTTGCCCCGGGTGATTATGACCCGGATTACTCGGGAGTTGTAGGGGTGAGGAATGGATCTGCGGGTGCGCTGAGGATGGCTCTTAACGATGGTGACAAGACTTCGGGGCCAAACAACTTCGGCGGTCAGGCAACAGCGGCGCCTCGTTATGGCCCCGTACCGGATGCCAACGGGACAACCGGCATACATGTCAGGCATGATGCAAATGGGACCTTCCGTTTCTCCACACAGAATTATCTGGTGCCGCAGGATAGTCGGGATGCCCGGGCAGACGTTGTCTGTATATTAATCTCTGGGGGAGGAGGAGGTGTGGGTTACTTTTACGGCAAGAGCTCTCGTGGCCCCACATCCTTGCCGGACTTGATTGAGAGCACAACCCGTATAGGGGATGTGAAGGACGGCAGTCACCCGAATGTGCTGACAAACCGGGATGACATCTGCTTTTTCGCCTGCGCATGGGATGGGTCGCTGCCCTACTACACCTTTGCCCATGAACTGGGTCATAACCTGGGAGCCCATCATGGAGTGGGTGACTTTGACAAAGTTGTTTTAAACCCGCTGGATTTTAAGACAACCGGGACATCTGCCCTGCAGCCCAACATCACTTTTAGCCCCTTCCGCAACGACCGCATCACTGAGCCGGATTTTCGGGGAGGACTGGTGAAGGATTCGTTTATCTCCTTGGGAACTTATTTCACCGCTGCAAATTCCACAGTCGACAGGTATTGTTCCATCATGGCCTATGGCGGGCCGAAGGGGAACCTGGGTGTATATACCCGGGTCGGAGTGTTCAGCAGTCCCTTTGTTTACTATCAGGGCACCAAGACCGGCGAACAATACGGGTGGAAATTGCCGCCGCCGGTAGGGCGTTATGATGAGCCGCTGGAATTTAACAATGCACAGGCTATTTCAACCATTGGCCCGGTGGCATCCTTCTATCGGGACTCCAAAGGGACGGGGCGCACCCAACCGGGAGAGGTGGTTATTCCCACGCCTCCGCGTGGAGTGGTGTCGGCTTCCCCGTCGATGGTCAACAACGAGCCCAAGCAACAGCCCAGTGGACCCATTGGCTATGCGCCCGGAGTCATTCCACAACCTGGGGTGACACCCGGTGGAACGCAGTATGCTGCAGCACCGGGCAAGAACAGTGGGTCTGGCCTGGGTGCAGTGACCAATCCTACTCCACCGAAGAAGAATTCCGGCGGTGGCCTGCCGGGAGTGACCAACCCCAAGCCCGGGGGTGGTTTGCCTGCGGTGACCAATCCCAAGCCTGGGGGTGGATTGGGTGGCACAATTAATCCTGCGCCGCCGCCGGTGAAAACAACTCCTGGCTTACCTAATGATAATTATGAAAGCGTTTGGCCTGCGCCTGGGAAAAGGATCACTGCGCCACAGGCCGTTTTCCCAGCTAGGCCGTTTGTCGTATTGGACAGCACAAATCGAGGGGCAACACCTCAAGATCATGATATGCCACTTCCCAAAACAGGAGGGCGAAGTGTGTGGTTTAGGTGGAACGCGCCGGTTGCCCCAAGAGGGAAGGGGTTGGTCAGTTTCAGCACCAAGGGGAGTGACTTTGACACTATCATAAAGGTGATGTGGAATGGTGCAAACGCAGGCTACGATATTCAGGATAACGCGAAAACCGGGCCATGGAGCGAAGGAACCTACCCGTGGAAACCGGGGCAATCCTATTTGATCTGTGTCGATGGCGTGGGCGGTGCCCAGGGAAGTATCCGGATATCCGCAAAGCTTGAATAAATTGTGAGAAATCAAAAGCCCGCACCAAGCCGGTGCGGGCTTTCTTTTTTTATAAATGTTACGCCAGCTTCCATTCGCCGCGACCGGGGCGGCTGAGCAGGCTGTTGGCTTCCTTGTCGTCCTTGAAAAGGTACTTCGCCGGATCCCATTGGAGTTTCCGGCGTAGCTGGTAGCCCAGATTGCCGAGGCTGCAGAGGATTGAGGTGTGGGCGCCATAGGCCACGTCGGCCACGGGGTGTTTGCGGCTGCGGATGCAGTCAATCCAGTTGCGCCGATGGCTTC
>CAZTTU010000024.1:0-28008 GCA_964616045.1 uncultured Verrucomicrobiota bacterium
TGGAAAATTTCATCGCAGACGTTGGCGGTGTCCGCAGCCTTGCCTTCAGTAACGACGGCAAACTCCTCGCTGTCGGTGGGATGAAGGAAGCCAAGAGCAACGCCTTCTGTCCGGGAAAACCCACGGTGCTGATCTTTGACTGGGCCAGTGGAAAACAGAAAACCGAACTAGGCATCAAGGGCAAGAGTGACGGCCCCTTCAATGCGCTGCGTTTCCTTGAGGATGGCACCCTGGCCGGTCACACCGAGATTTTGCACACTAATTCTGAACTAACCTTCTGGAAAACCGACTCACCTGATCCCCTGCACTCGATCACGAACGGCTCGGCCTATGATCTCTCCCTCCACCCCGACGGCCGACAACTACTCGTACCCACCTACGTCTCCGGCGGTGCCAGCGGTAATGGTGCGCAGAAGAGGCACCGCGAGGAATACGACCCCAACAAAGCCTCTCTAAAAATATTTAGCCTGTTTGAAAAGCCAGAAGAAACAAGGCAGGCTAATTGAGCGTTTTGAAACTGTTTCTGTCTTCGCTCTCCTAGGCCAGAATTTCCTTGGCCACATTGCCGTGGACGTCGGTTAGACGGAAATCGCGCCCCGCGTAGCGGTAGGTAAGTTTCTCATGATCCAGCCCCAATAGATGCAGGAGCGTTGCGTGCAGATCGTGGAAGTGCATCCGGTTATCTACCGCCTTAATCCCGTGTTCATCAGTAGCGCCGTAGCGCATGCCACCTTTCACTCCGCCACCGGCCAGCCAGAAGCTGAAGCCTGAGGCGTTGTGGTCACGACCATCCTGTTTTTTCACATGCGGCGTACGACCAAATTCTCCACCCCACATCACGATGGTGTCTTCCAAAAGACCACGCTCTTCAAGGTCCTTGAGCAGTGCCGCCATTGGTTGGTCGGTAGCTTTGCAGTTGCTGCCGAGTTTTGCTCGCAAACCACCATGCTGGTCCCAGTTGGCGTGTGAAATTTCAACGAACCTCACTCCTTGCTCGACCATGCGGCGGGCGTGAAGGCATTGGCGACCGAAATTGTCAGTCGCACCATTACCGATACCATACGCACTAAGGGTAGATTCTTTTTCACCCTCGAGGCTCATTACTTCCGGCAGGGCACTTTGCATACGGAAGGCGAGCTCGTAACTCTCGATGACGCCGTCGATTTGACCGCTGGACTCATTGCGGCTCTTGAGATCACGATTGAGGGACTGGATGTAATCGAGCTGGCGACGTTGTTCGTCAGTATTTAACCGATCGTTACCAAGGTTAGCTATTTTCACATCCTTGAGGGACTGTCCCAAATTCCCAATGCGAGTTCCTTGATATATCGCCGGCAAAAATGCGCTTCCGTAATTCTGTGCACCACCCACACGTGAGGGTGGATTGAGGGTCACGAAGCCGGGAAGATTTTGGTTTTCTGTACCTAGACCGTATAAAACCCATGAACCAAGGCTCGGCCGAACGAACTGGAAACTGCCGGTGTGAAGCTGCACAAAGCACTGGGGATGATTCGGGATATCCCCGTACATGCTGTTAAGCAGACACATCTTGTCCGCATGTTTGGCGAGGTTCGGATAAAGCTCTGAAATCTCGATCCCACTCTTGCCGCGCTTGGGGAATTTCCATGGCGACTCCAACAGCTTGCGGTTGCCATAGCCGTTGGCGGTTTTTCCATTGTCCTTTGCCAACGCCGGTTTGTAATCAAACGTATCAACATGTGATGGGCCACCACGCATACAGGCGAAAATGATCCGCTTGGCGCGAGGCTTGAAGTGAGGCTGCTTGGGCGACAGGGGATTGCGATAGGACTGTGCTGCCATCGTGCTCAGGCCAGCGAAGGCCATAAAGCCAAAACCTCCGCTCATGGCCTGTAGCGCATCACGTCTTGAGAAGTTCGGTGTGTTAGTGTTCATCTTCGCTTGTTGGACTGTTAAAAAGTTTTTTAGTTCAAATACCGAAACTCTGCGCTAGCCAACAAGGCCTGGCATACCGTGGTCCAGGCTTTTAGCTCAGCGTCCTTGCCTTCGGTGTTGCACTCGGCGAGAAAAGCATGGGTTCGAGTTTGTTCTTCAACGGTTGCCGATCGCGCAAAAGCAAGTTGGAACGCAAGATCAACTCGGGCTTTATCGCTTTCCATTTTCAGCACGCGCGCGGCCAAGGCTTTAGATTGATCATTGACAAATTCACTGTTCAACAAAAAGAGTGCCTGCGTGGGGACGGTGGTGATTTCCCGACGGCCAACAATGATGCTTGGCTCGGCAAAATCAAAGGCCTTCAATACTTCAGGCACGGCCTGGCGTGCCACCGGAAGATACACGCTACGGTGATCGAATTCGGTGTTTTGAAGTTTTGTAAGATTTGCCAGTGAACGACCAAGATTGACACCGCCCACTTGCGTCAGGACAGATCCCTGATAGGGGCTTGGGTTTAATTGGCCGGCAGTAGCCAGCATACCGTCGCGCATGCTTTCAGCGTCTAAACGTTTCTGGTTCATTTTCCAGAAGAGCGTGTTATCCGGATCGGCCTTGGCATTGGCCGCGTGATGGGAACTGCTCATCTGATAGGAACGAGAGAGGACGATTTCGCGGATGAGCTTCTTAACAGACCAACCATTGGAGATAAAACGTGCAGCGAGGTGATTGAGTAGCGCAGGATTGGTAGGACGCTCGCCGGTTTCCCCGAAGTTATCGACCGTGCGAACGATGCCACGGCCGAAAAGATGATGCCAGACGCGGTTGGCAAACACACGAGCAGTAAGCGGGTTGTCCTGATGGGCTATCCATTGGGCGAGTTGCAGTCGGCCACTTTGTTTGGGGTCCACCTTAGGTCCGTTAAAATCCATAACACGCGGGAAGCCGCGCTCCGTCAACGCGCCTTGCGTGCTGACATTACCACGGATGTGCACCTTGATGTCGGCCGGTTGACCTTCAATGGCTCCCATGGCTAGTGGGCCACTCTGTTTGGGTTTGCCGCCCTTCTTGGACTTGGTACCCAGTTTTCTGATTAGAACGGCGTTCTTCTTTCTTTCCTGAGCTAACTCTTTGAAACGCGGATCTGTCTTGGCCTTGCCCTTGAGCTTCTGCTGGATTTTCCTGGTCTCAAGCGCAATTGCTTTCTGCCGTTTCCTTAGCTCTGCAAGCTTCCGGGCGTTGTCCACCGGTTTTGGTGTTGCGGTTGGCTTGGTGCTGCGGCCTTCCTGCAGCTCGATAAGCCTGGTCTGGTGCCGGATGCCGCCGCCGGTGGCGCCACCAAAAAGTGTCTGGGTACTGCTGAAGATGCCCGCCATGGCGTAGTAGTCCTCGGTGGGGATGGGGTCAAATTTATGGTCATGGCAGCGCGCGCAGGCGACGGTGAGCCCCATAAAGGCGCGTGTGGTCACGTCAAGCTGCTCATCGACTGTGTCCATAATGAACTCAGCCTTGTTGCGGTTGTTCAATGATTTTGGCCCCATGGCAAGGAAGCCTGTGGCGATTCGGCGCGCATCGGTAGTCTTGCCGGGCAGCAGGTCGCCGGCGACCTGCTCCTTTATGAATTCATCAAAGGGTTTGTCAGAGTTGAATGAATCGATGACGTAATCGCGGTAACGCCATGCGTGCGGGAAGGCGGCATTGCGTTCCATGCCGTTACTCTCAGCATAGCGGACAACGTCGAGCCAATGGCGACCCCACCGTTCTCCAAAATGTGAGCTGGCCAGCAATCGGTCCACCACCTTCTCCAGTGCCTTGGGGGAATTGTCAGAGAGAAACTCCGCCACATTGTCCGGCGAAGGCGGCAAGCCCGTTAAATCATAATAAACGCGGCGGATGAGCGTGCGTTTGTCTGCATCGGCAACAGGCCGAAGACCTTTGGCCTCCAGGCCAGCGAGCACATGGCGGTCGATTTCTGTGCGTGCCCAAGATTTGTTCTTCAGCTTTGGCGTGGTGGTCTTAATGGGCTGGAACGCCCAGTATTTTTTACCGGCCTCAATATCGATGTCACGCTTGATGGCGGTGACGCCCCCACCAGCGCGCGGATCAGGCGCGCCCATCTGCACCCAGCGTTCAAGAGCTGTGATTTGAGCCACGGAAAGCTTCTTCTTGGGTGGCATCTGAAGGTCGTCATTGGTCCAGCGCACCGCTTCAATGAGCAAGCTCTTCTTGAGATCGCGTGGTACCACCGCTGGGCCGCTTTCACCACCCTTGCGCGCACTGGCCTTGGTATCCAGCAACAGCTCGCCCTTTACCTTTTCGGACTTGGCCGAATGGCACTTGTAGCAATTCTCAACAAGCACCGGCCTGATTTTTTTTTCAAAGAAATCAACCTGAGCGCGGGTCAAGGGCTTTTCCTGTGCCAAGACACCACCGGCAACCAATAAAAAAATCATTAAAAAAGACTGAATCTTCATCAAATGAACCACGGCGATGATCCTAACAGACCATTACCTGTTTATACAGAAAACTATGAGTGAAGTGCGTTAGCGGCGCTGTTTCTGCCGCGCGTACTCATAGGCGCGCTTGGTGGTTACCAGCACACGACCAGCGGTGTAGGCATTCTTCTTGGTACGCTCGTAATTCTTCTCCAATCGCTCCAAATCAACCTTGTAGGTTTTCTTATTACCCCGGGCTTCATCATAGGCGCGCTTGGCTTTTGCATATAGGCGCTTGGCGCTATCGTCACTTTTCTGTGCGCGCACGTAATTCGCCCTCAATCGGTCCGTACTAACCTTTTTTGGAGGCTGTTTTGCTGGAGCTGGCTTTGTTGATTTCCTGGAAGCTGGCTTTCTACGGGCATCTTCATTGGATTTTCTCCTGGTATCCGAAGACTTCTTCCGGGCCGCGTCCCTGCGTTTTGCTTCTGCCGCCAATACCGCCTTGGCTTCATCCTTGGTGACTTTGCCATCGCGGTTGGTATCAAAGCGCTTTAGGTGGGCGCGTCTTGCCTCCTCCGCTTTCTTTTTGATCTCTTCGCGAGCCTTAGAGTCTTGTGGGCGTTTGGGTCGAGGCTTTTGTCGTGGCACTTCCTTTTTCCGAGCCGCATCTCTGCGTTTTGCCTCTGCTGCCTGTTTGGCTGCTGCTGCTCGTTTTGCATCGGTCGCTCGCTTTGCATCCTCGGCAGCTTTTTTCTTGGCGTATTCCCGTTTACGCTTGGCATCTGCTTCCTGCTTTGCTGCTGCTGCTCGTTTTGCGTCGGAGGCTCGCTTTGCGTCCGCCTCCTGTTTTTCCTTGAGTGCCTTCTGGTACTTCTCCAATGCCTCCCCAAGCTCGGCCTGATCCTTGCGTAATTCGCCTACGGCTTTCTTGGTGGCTGCTGCCTTTTCACGATATTGATCGGAAAGCCCCTTTAATTCCCTCTCCTTACGGGCTACTTGAGCCTTGTAATCGGCTGCTGCCTGTCCAAGCGCCTTTTCCGCAGCGGCAACCCGTTGGTTGATATCTGCTATCTTTCGTTTGTAGTCCTGAACCCGCCTGTCTTCACTTGAAGAAGTCTTTTTGTTGTGGGAAGAAGATTTCTTATCGGTAGCATTAGTGGGATTGGCCGAGAGGATGAACGCCAAGGCGATGGACCCAGTCAGAAAACGGAATGTGTTCAATGATTTCATAATATTTCGGTGCTCGGGGTTAGACGGAGTACTCAGGGGGAGATTCACTCATATTCTCCCATATTTGGATACAAAAAAACCCGGCGCACTTACTGCGCCGGGTTGGTGAACTAATGTGGATAATTAGCCCTTAATTCTTCTTCTTTTTGCCGCCCTTGAGCTTGGCTTTCTGCTCATCGGTCAGGAGTGCAGCGAACTGGGTCCTGATCTCCTTATTCAAGGCTCCCATGGCTTTCTTGCACTCGGCCTGTTGCTCCTTTTGATCAGCAGTAATTGCCACTGCTGCATTTACAGCAGTCCTCAGTTCCTTGCCTTTTTTGCCATCAGCCTTGGCCTTTTTCGTGGCTTCAGCGCGAGCTTTTTTCTGTTCCGCGGTGATGATGCTGGCAGCCTTCTTACGGCATTCCGCCAATTTTGGACCGAATTCCTTATTCAGGGCATCAAGCTTGGTCTTCTGTTCCGCGGTCAATTCAATGCCCTTTGGCACTTTTACCGCTGTGGGGGCTTTTTTCTTCTTTTTGTCAGCTGCACCTACCGGAGTCACAAAAGACACCGTCAAAACACAGGCTGTCAGGATAGTTATGATCTTCTTCATATATTATTAGTTATCGCCTATAATCAGGGGTTTAGGGGCTTGAGACTAGGGCGAACACCCACTTATTCAAGATTTATCCACAGCTTTTACTCGTTATCATTTGCCACGGCTGCGAGGCACGTTCATGGACATGATACTGGGGCCATGGAAAACAACACCACATCCCCCGGTGATCACACGCTGAACAGGCTCACCGGTCTTGGGATGTTTTTTTAGAGGCTTATCCTTCATTTTCTGCACCACTTCAAAGCGTTTGGGCTTCGAGCCTTTTTTTTTCGGAATGGTCTCGTAGATATATGTTGGCATGGTGATGTGTTTGCTTGAAAAGAGAATTCTAAGGTGGGAGTCCGTCTCATGCAAGGATTGGAAAAGGGCTTGCCCGACGAATCCAATTGGGCATAGTTGCTCGCTCGCCGCAGGGTAGATGTGGCTGGATAGCTCAGTTGGTAGAGCAACGGACTGAAAATCCGTGTGTCCCCGGTTCGAACCCGGGTCCAGCCACCATTTCCTTTTTCCCAAACGTGACACAACCGTACCTATACTCTAGAGTGTCGGATATGGCGCAGCCCGCCTCAGGGAGACTAATCCTTACGGAATGAAAACTCTGCATTTGTACTTGCTCAAACAGGTGATGGCCACGCTGGTGCTTACTGTGTGCGTGTTCACCGCCGTGCTCCTCATGGGCAACGCCATGAAAGAAGTGCTGGCGCTGGTGATCAAAGGCCAAGCCTCGCTGATTGGCATTACCAAGGCCTTCGGACTGTTGATTCCATTTGTCATTTCCTTCTCATTGCCGATGGGACTACTGACGGCGATGCTACTAGTTTTCGGCCGGTTCAGTGCCGATCAGGAACTTACGGCCGCAAGGTCAGTCGGTGTCAGTCTCGTAAGCCTCGCAATGCCAATCCTCCTTTTTAGCGTGGCCCTCAGCGGACTGTCAGCGTTGATCAACATGAAGATCGCCCCGGAATGTCGCGCAGCCTACAAATCCCTCATTTACGATCTTGCCATAAGCAATCCAGCGACCTTGCTTTCCGAGAACACGTTTGTCACCGAGGTGCCCGGCCATGTGATTTATATTGAAAACCTGAATAGGGATTCTGAACGGCCGCACAAGTGGATGATGGAAAATATTCTACTCAACCGGATTGAGGACGGGGAACTGATTCAAAGAATCCGGTCAGCTCGCGGTGAAGTGGAGTATCTTGCAAAAGAAAAGCGCTATGTTTTCCGACTATTCGATGCACAAATGAATGTTCGATCCGACAAGCTCTCGATTATTTTTGGCGGTGAATCTGAGAAATCTAATCACGACAGCAACGACTCTGCTGAAGCCTCACCTTCCTTCCCCAAAACCCCAGAATGGATGCCTATGGCTGGCGGTGAAATCGTTTTGCCCATTGAACTGGGTGCGATGGAAAAGCGCATCTTTAAACCCAAACTAAGCTACCTCACTTTCAACCAATTGCGCCGGGAATTGAAGCGGCACGGCAAGATCATCAAGTTAAATGACGACAGCAAAATAGCTTTGATCCATTACTCCACCATCCAATCCCCCACCACAGGACTGGAATTGTCCGTGACTCGGAAAGGCGAGGAAATCGGACGCGTCCGAACAACTGGAGCAGTTTCGCCTTCGCATTTGGAGGTGAAAATTCTCACTGGTGACATTCAGATCGGCGACCGGGTGGAACTCAACCGCACACCTCTCAAGGTTCAACTGCATCGGCAAGTCTCATTTTCCTTTGCCGCCATTGGGTTTACGTTGATCAGCATTCCGCTCGGAATCCGTGCCCACCGGCGTGAAACCACCGCTGGCTTAGCCATGGCATTGGTGCTAATCCTTATTTATTATAGTTTCGTAATCCTTGGCCAAGCACTCGAGGGCAAACCATCCCTGTACCCGCACTTCATCGTTTGGATTCCAGTGTTCCTTTTTCAAGCCATCGGCTCATGGATGCTGTGGCGAACCAACCGTGGTGCATGAGAAACCAAGCAACCAGCGCCCACGGTATGGTACAGTTGAACATCCTCTCCGGGGATAATCAACTGCAGTTGTTTCAATCCAAGAGCTTCCCGATACACATTGGTCGCGGTGAAGATTGTCACATCCAATTGACCGACACGGGCATCTGGGCAAACCACTTGGAACTGAACCTGAACAAGGATCACCAGTTTACCATTCGAACCACATCAGAGGCCTCCGCGATGGTCAACGGCCAACCCCTAGAAGGACTTCAACTCCTACACAATGGTGATTTCATTGAAATCGGCATGGTGAAGATCCAATTTGGGCTAGGCGCTGTGCAGCAAAAAAACCTCGGCACACGCGAATTTGCCGTGTGGGCATTGCTATTGATAGTGACTGTGGTCGAAATCTATTTGCTCCGCTGGCTCGGATGAGTTCCCCGTTGCGAACTGAAGCCCAACCCGTTACCCTATATCACAGATGAAACACCTGCTGGATTTCGAAAAACCGTACATTGACCTGCAGCGCAAGCTGGAGGATTTGCGCGCACATCCCGAGGAAGACAATCTGAATGTCGATATCGGAGATGAAATTCGCCAACTTGAGGAGAAAATTGAATCGAAGAAAAAGGAACTCTACTCAAACCTCTCCGCCTGGCAGCGCGTACAGCTGGCGCGCCATCCACAACGCCCCTACACGCTTGATTACCTCCGGCAAACCTTTAGCAACTTCTCCGAGCTACACGGGGACCGTCTTTTTTCTGATGACCACGCGATCGTCGCCGGCTTCGCCATGCTGGGCAAACATCGCGTGATGGTGGTGGGCACTCAGAAGGGCCGCGATACCAAGGAAAACATCAAACGCAACTTCGGCTGCGCCCACCCCGAAGGCTACCGCAAGGCTCTCCGCATCATGGGCATGGCCAATCGCTTCGGTCTACCCATCTTCTCCCTGATTGATACCGCCGGTGCCTATCCAGGCGTAGCAGCGGAGGAACGCCATATCGCCAAGGCCATTGCCATCAATCTGCGTGAGATGGCACTTTTCCAGGTACCAATGATCTCGATAGTGATTGGCGAGGGTGGTAGTGGTGGTGCGCTTGGTATCGGGGTTAGCGATCGTGTTCTGATTTTGGAAAATGCCTACTACTCCGTCATCAGCCCAGAAGGTTGCGCCGCTATTTTGTGGAAAGACCGCGCTGCTGCGCCGCAAGCCGCCGAAGCCCTGAAGATTACCGCCAAAGATTTACTGGAGCTAAAACTCGTGGATGAAGTCGTACCCGAACCGCTAGGAGGAGCGCATAATGACCACCCCGCCATGGCTGACACACTACGCGAAGTGCTCATTCGCAACCTTGAGGAGCTCCAACAGATTGATCCCGAGGAGCGCCTAAAACAGCGTTACCAAAAATATCGCCGCCACGGCCAGTTCATAGAGGAGTGAGCCAATGCTCTATCCGCTCACGTTTGAGCCCATCTTTCAAGAACGTGTTTGGGGCGGCCGACGCTTGGAAACGCTCTTCAAAAAATCACTTCCGCCCGCCCAACGCATTGGCGAATCATGGGAAATCAGCGATCGTCCCGATGCGGTCAGCGTCATCGCAAATGGTCCTTTGGCTGGACGTGATCTACGCTGGCTCATGGAAAATCATGCCGAGGAATTACTTGGAGAGGTCTCGAGTCATGACGAACGCTTCCCGTGGTTGGCCAAATTACTCGATGCCAATGAGGATCTCTCCGTGCAAGTGCATCCTCCCGCAAATATCGCGCCAGAACTCGGTGGCGAACCCAAGACCGAGGCCTGGCATATCGCCCAGGCCGAGCCTTCCGCTCGACTTATCGCCGGCCTCAAAAGTGGAACCACACCTGAGAATTTTGAAGCACGGTTGGGCCAGTCGGATTTCCCATCATGCTTGCATGAGATTTCCGCCCACGAGGGCAATTCTGTTTTCATCCCGAGCGGACGCCTGCATGCCTTGGGTGCGGGTACAGTCGTGTTTGAGATTCAACAAAACTCTGACACTACTTTCCGTGTCTTCGACTGGAATCGCAGCGGAATGGACGGCAAACCGCGCGAATTGCACGTCGACGAAGCCTTGCAATCCATTGACTTCAATGACATTGAGCCCCATGCATTGCCGCCCACATGGGATGCGGCAACCGACCATTCATTTCAAACCATCGCTGATGAAAATGCCGTTTTCAGGATTGACCATGTTCGTTTAGATTCGGCAGGCTCCGTTCCGCTTCCCGGCCGAGGCATGCGAATGCTAGCCTTGACTCACGGCCAAATCATGCTCGATGGCACCAAGGAAACACTTACACTTGCGCGCGGCCAATTCGCCCTTGTGCCAACCAGTGTTGAAGCGCCCATCGTTCAAGGTGATGGCGCGCAATTTCTCCTCACCCAAGCCGCATGAGTAAGCCTTCGCCCAAACAACCGATACGCGACTTCCTCCATCAGTTCGTGGTGGGTGCTTTTGCCGTACTCATTGCGGTGAATGTGGTGCCCGGCATAACGTATGATACTCCGATACATCTTCTGCTCGCGTCACTCGTGCTTGGCGCGCTGAACGCTTTCATTCGCCCGTTCCTATTGTGGGGCTGCCTGCCGCTGCTCATCCTGACTCTCGGACTGTTTCTCATGGTCATCAACGCCATGCTCCTATTGCTCACGGCCGAATTGGTTGAAGGCTTTAATATCGCAGGAGGATTTTGGACGGCATTTTGGGGTGCTCTGGTGATATCCATCGTGACTCTCATTGCCAACTCACTTACCAAGAGAGGTGGTTCACGAATGAGCTTTCAGCGGGTAAAAGCGAAGGATACCCAATCCAACCGACACGATGATGATGACGGACCAGTGATTGATGTTTAAATCACGGCAGGCGCCACGAGGCACGATTCGTCGGCTTGCCCTGCGCGTTGAACTCTTTTTCGAACTCTGTCACCCGTGCAGCCAGCTCACTCGGTGTTTCCTCCTCCTTAAAACCACCATGCGTTTGGAAAACCAGCTGCATTTGCTTGAAGTATTTCGCATCATCCGTACGGAGGTGTATAACCCCGCCTTTTGTTAAAAGGCGGGCGGTAGCCTGTAGGAACTCACCGTCTATTAGCCGGTGGCGCGCGTGGCGATCCTTGGGCCACGGATCAGGAAAATAAACATGGATCACCTCAAATGCTTTCTCTGGCAAAAGATATTTCATCACGTACCGCGCCTCTATCCGTGCCAACCAAAGATTGCTAAGTCCCGCGCGTTGCCCTTTTTTGCTAAGCTTCCGGATGCGACCGAGCAGTCTTTCCACTCCTAGAAAATTCCGCTCCGGATACTGCTGCGCCATTTGGAACAGAAACCCACCATCGCCACACCCGATTTCCAGCTCAACAGGCTGCTGAACAGGGAACAAATCCTCCAAGCAAAGTGGCTCGGTGATTGACTGGAATTCATGCAGCAGCGCGTCGTCGCTCATTTTGCCTACTATTTATGAACAGCGCCAGCCAGACAGTCTAGCCGTGAAAAATTGCTCTCAATAATCCGCCATCCTGCTATTGAGCTATTCTGTAGCCACTGCGGTCTCTTCCGCAGGCGCTTTTTCGGCCTCCGCTTCTTCTTCTTCCGGCTCCACACCGTTCTTCTTGTCCATGATCTGTTTCACGATCAGTTCAGCCAGCTCCGGTTTGTCAACCAATGTACGCTGCGCGGCGGCCACGCCTTGGCCAATAAGCTCACCATCGTGCTGGATCCATGCACCCTTTTTGACGAGCACTCCAAACCGGAGCCCGGCGTCGATGATGCTGCCCTCCCAGTTGATGCCCTGATTATACATGATGTCAAACTCCGCCTCGGCAAAGGGCGGTGCGACCTTGTTCTTCACAATCTTTGTCTTCACATGGTTGCCGATCACTTGGCCGGCGGAATCCTTAAGCGCCTCGCGGCGCCGAATGTCGATGCGCACGCTCGCGTAAAATTTCAGTGCCTTTCCGCCAGACGTGGTCTCGGGGCTACCGAACATTACCCCCACTTTTTCACGCATTTGATTAGTGAAAATACAGGTGGTTTGAGCCTTGCTCAAGATTGCAGCCAGCTTCCGAAGCGCCTGACTCATTAGTCGTGCCTGCATCCCCATGGTGGCCATACCCATGTCGCCCTCCAACTCAGCTTTGGGCACCAGCGCAGCCACCGAATCGATCACGATCACATCCAGCGAACCGGAGCGCGCCAAGGTTTCACAAATGGTCAATGCCTCCTCCCCGCTGTCCGGCTGGGAGACGAGCAGGTCATCGAGGTTCACTCCCAGCTTTTTGGCATATTGTGGATCAAGCGCATGCTCCGCATCAATGAAGGCACACAGGCCCCCGGCCTTCTGCGCGTTGGCAACCACATGCAGCATCACTGTCGTTTTGCCCGAGGATTCTGGCCCATAAATCTCAACAATCCGCCCTTTGGGCACACCCCCAATGCCGAGTGCAAGATCGAGCGAAAGCGCCCCGGTGGAAATGCCCTCTATGCTGGATTGCGCGCGCGCGCTGCCCAGTCGCATAATGCTGCCTTCACCAAATGTCTTGGTGATCTGCGCCATCGCATTATCCAGATTTTGCTGCCGCGCGTTGGCACTATCGCCTGCCGTCTTCTTTGCTTTCTTTTCCGCCATAATATGTTTTCTCCTCAATGAGAGCTTGCTGGCGATTTGATAATGCGCCTGACGTCGCTCACTCGCAAGCCCTTGTTCTTCCCAAATGCTCTTGCTCAGAGAGCTTTCCGCTGCGTATCTTCCCGGCCATGTTTTCACACATTGTTATTTTCTGGACCAAGACCGACGACCCCAACGCCACCGAACAACTTCTCGCCGGCGCTGAAAAATACCTCAAGCCCTGCCCCGGCGTGTTGCACTATCACTGCGGCAAAATGGCCAGCAGCCATCGGGACGTTGTCGATCAATCCTATCAGGTTGCGCTGAATCTTGTTTTTGAAGACAAAGCCGCACAGGATGCTTATCAGACGCACCCCCTGCATGTGGAATTTGTGGAAAAGATCTTCAAGACCTGCTGTGATCGCGTGGTCGTTTACGACTTCGAGGACTAAAATCCACTTGCCAACAGAGCATCTGCACATATGATTCCGCCACCACGGAGGCGAGTGTAGCTCAGTGGTAGAGCCTCTCGTTGCCAACGAGACTGTCGTGAGTTCGAATCTCATCACTCGCTCCATTTTCTTTTTCTGGGTTCAAAAAGTAAAATCATACTGACCCAAGTTTACCAACTCGGGTGGACATTTACTGTCCCAGCGTGACTTGCCTTTATCCAGACCGACTCCATTACCCCCAAAGTGGCACACCGTAGGCGCGAGGGTTTTGTCTTAACGAGAGCAATCTTGTAAAAAGAACTTGCCTGATCATTCATATGTTTTCTCTCCCAATCCCCGTGCGTTTGTGTTCAGATCAAGGCATGAGTCTGACAAATGATGAACTCGAACAACAACTCATTCAATTAGCCGACGCGCTTGCAAAGGCGACCGAGATGACCGCTACAGCCTTGGAAGAGCGTGACCAGCAAATCCAAAATTTGCGGGAAAAAATCGAGACCCTCAAAAGCCAACTAAAAACCGACGACTAAACACCCGATTCTACCCTCAGTTCGGGCTGGCGCACTGGTCCCAATGAGTTAGACTACGTTCATGAGTACACGCCAACAGTGGGAAGGCAAAATGCTTTCTGGCGTATGGAAAAAATCCGTCAACATCGAGGTCGAGAAACTTGGGCTGGAGGGTTGGGAACTGGTCGCTGTACTCCCCGGCAATGAGGACCGCCGTGAACTTTACTTCAAGCGCCCCAAACTCCGCATAGAATCTTCCGATGATGCCGACTCTGCCCAAACCAAACCCACTTTTAAGTTTACCGATGATCTTCGCAAAGCGTTTCGTGAAGGGCTTGAAGAAGATTAACATCCAGTCCGTATTCTTGGTTGCGGGGAGCATTGTCACAATCGCCAATTCGCTAATTTATATTTGCAGGGATTGCTGGGAGTAAATGTAGCCTCCCCTTAATGGACGAAGCAGGGTTGCCAACTTCAACGCGAGTGTTTAAACTTTTCCCATGAACCTCCTTCCATCGGGCTTGCTGGCCCTAGTGTTTTGCGTTGTTTGTAACCACGTATTGGTGGCTGCACCGATTTCCGATTCCATCCAAACCATTCGCGCAGTAGGCAGGGAAGGGCAAGGCAATGCAGCCGCCGCGCAGGCATGGCAACGGCTGACCAAGTCCGAAGCGTCGGCCCTCCCTGAAATTTTGGAGGCGATGGACGGGGCGAACCCGCTGGCTGCCAACTGGCTGCGCGCTGCCGTGGACACAATAGCTGCGCGCAAAGGCACTCTTCCTCTGGAAAGTCTGCAGATATTTCTCTCGAATAAGAAACATGATCCGCGCGCGCGCCGTTTGGCCTTTGAAATAATCCAGCGCTCAAAGCCAAAGCTCGCCGAGAAACTCATCCCCGGCATGCTCAATGACCCAAGCGTGGAGTTGCGACGCGATGCGGTACAACGCGTCATTGATGAGGGAGCAATATTAAAACAGGCAGGCAAAAAATCGGCAGCAACAAAGGCATATAAAAATGCCCTTAACGCAGCACGCGACATTGACCAAATCAAGACTTGCACTACTGTGCTAAGGCAACTTGGTGAAACAGTCGATTTGCCCCAGCACTTTGGTTTCCTGATGCACTGGCAGATTATCGGGCCGTTTGATAACACCAAGGGTGATGGCTTCGCCATGGTTTTCCCGCCGGAAAAAGACGTAAAGCTTGCCGCCTCGTACAAGGGCAAAACCGACGATGTAAAATGGAGTCGATTTATCACCGCCGATGAGTACGGCAAGGTAGACATTAACAAAGCCTATCCCGGCTTGATCAAGGAGGTAACAGCCTATGCATACACCACTTATAACTCAGCCGTTACTCGCGAGGTGCAGCTTCGACTCGGATGCAAGAACGCTTGGAAGATTTGGGTGAACAACAAACTCGTCTTTGCCCGCGACGAATATCATCGTGGCACACGCATCGATCATTATCAGCTCGACACCGATTTCAAGAAAGGCAGAAACACCATCCTGATCAAGCTCTGCCAAAATCACCAAACTGAGTCGTGGACAAAGGAATGGGAATTCCAAATGCGCGTATGCGATCCAACCGGGACCGCGCTGCTCGCCGTCAATCGCCTCCCTACGCCAACACAGGGCACTAACAACTCCGGGCCAGCCCCCAAGCGCAAAAAGAATTAATTTGAACCAAACATGAATCACATTGCTTTAATTGTTACCCTTACACTAACAACCGCCGCACAGGCGGGCGACTGGCTGCAGTTTCGCGGGCCGAACGGGGCCGGTGTGGCCGAGGACAGCACACTGCCCATCAAGTTAACTAAGAATAATTTAAAGTGGTCGGTCGATCTACCGGGACGCGGATTATCTGGTGCCATCGTGGTAGGCGACCGGGTGTTTGTCACCTGCAGCAGCGGTCCGCGCCAGAACCGCCTGCACGTCGTGTGCCTGAATGCCGGGGACGGCAGCACTCGTTGGCACCGGCAGTTCTGGGCAACCGGCCGGACAATGTGCCACAGCAAGACCAGTGTGGCCGGCCCCACACCGTGCAGTGATGGCAAGTACATATTCGCCAACTTTTCCTCCAACGATCTCGTGTGCCTCGACCTCGACGGCAACCTACAGTGGCTACGTGGCCTGACCCATGACTACCGCAATGTCAGCAACAGCCTCGGCATGGCCTCGTCGTTGGTGATCGTGAACAAGGTGCTGGTTGTGCCAGTGGAGAACGACAGTGAATCCTATACCATCGGCATCAGCAGAGATACCGGCCGCAACCTCTGGAAACTCGACCGGCCAAAGGCGGCGAATTGGAGTTCACCGGTTGTCCTACGAGGCGCCTACAAGGGGCGTGATTTGATTGCATTACAGTCGAGTAAAGGAGTGCGAGCCATTGACCCCAAGAGCGGTGATATGATTTGGGACTTTACGAATGGCGCCTCCACCACCGCCTCCACGTGCGTTCATGACGGCGTGCTGTACGTGCCATCAAACGGCATCACCGCCCTACGACCGCGTTCGGATGGCAATACCCCGGACGAGGTTTGGCAAAGTGGCCAGTTGCAACCCGCAACCGCAAGCCCCATCGTACTGGGCCAGAATGTGTTCACCGTCAATCGGGCGGGCGTACTGACGGCGGGTAGTCTGGAGACTGGTAAACGCAAATGGCAGCTACGATTGAAGGGGCCCTTTAGTTCCACGCCCGTGGCGGCGGGAAAACATGTGTTTATTTTCAATGAGACGGGACTGATGCAGGTTGTGGACACCACCACAAAAGAGGGCGAAGTGGTGGGCAAGCTGAACTTGGACGACCAAATCCTCGCGACTCCCGCCGTGGCTAACGGAGCGATTTACGTTCGGAGCAACACAAAGATCTACAAAGTAGCTAGATAAGCTAAAGCGTATCGACGAGATTTCCTTCAAGGCAACAAATCCCTGCCGCCTGCAAAATTAGTCGAGGGCTCAGCTTGCTATGAATCCAGCATGGAGGATTGCGGAGTTTCCTGATGCAGCTACACCTACCAGTAAAGCCTAGGCTTCACTGGTAGGTGTAGCTGCATCGCTACTGGGCATTATTAACTCATCAGCCTGAAAGAAACTTTGATACAAGCGCGGGATCAGGAATTTTAGCACGCTCGCCACAGGCACAGCAAAAATCATTCCAGCCAAGCCGGCAAACAAACCGCCGAGCAGCACCACGATCAGCGTTTCCAGCACATTGAGGCCCAGTGCTTCCCCAACGAAGGCGGGGTATAGGAAGAGTTGCTCAATGATGGAGTTCATTACGAAATATAATCCGACGAGTGAGAGGCAAAGTGTGAGATCGGCGTTCCCCGTCACCAGGCAAACGATAATCGTGATCGCCAAGCTGATCAAAGGTCCGAGGAAAGGCAGCAGCACAGTCAGCCCGGCAATAGCCCCAAGCAGTATCGCATAGGGAACGCCCAGGAGGAGGAAAGCCACGGTATAAATCGACGTTTCAATGATGATGATCCACATGTACCCGCGCACCCACGTCTTGAGTTTATATAAAACTTCATTGATTACATCAGCAGCGCTTTGGAGAGTTTCCTCGCTGGTCGTCGGCAGCCATGAGGTCTGGAACAGGCTCTGCACGAGATAATCGCCCTCCTTTATGTCACCACCATGTTTATGGCGGAAGACAGCCATCTTCCCGAGGAAGAAAGAGAAGAAGAACAGGGACATCAGCGTATTAAGAAAGAAACTCCCCACGGCCCCCAGGAATCTGATTGCCATGCCCAATGCTTTAGCAGCACCATCCCAAAGTGATCGCTTCGCTTCTTCATCTTCACTAGCCTTTCGCACGTAACCCTCAAAGATTTTTCTCAGAGCCTTGTCATCCTCTTTCAACTTTGCAGCAAGTTTACCAGCACCATCTCCAACCAACGGCCACTCTTTCACTTTTTCTACTAATACAAGTAAGTGTTTCTGCGCTTTTTCATGGTCGGTGCTATTATGGTCGCCCATACCTTTGGCTATCCCGTTCAGGGTTAAAATGACTAAGCCAAATGCAACTAAGAGCAATGCTAACGCCACCGTTAACACAGTCGCATTGCATGCCTTGGAGATGGCGGACTGGGTGAGTTCTGCCTCAGTCGCCGGCTTGGGTTCCGGTTCCTTTTTGCGTCGAAACACACCGCGCACTTTTTGAATGATAAAGGCAAAAGGCTTCACACAAACAAGGTTGGCCAAACCGAATAACCCAGCCAGAAAACCTTTCTCCAGAAAGCTACGCTGGTATCGCTGCTGTAAAGGCAGAAAAAAATAGGCAAGGATCAGGCCAAAAAGCACTGACTTGAGAAATGTAGCCGCCAGAATAAAAACCCCAATGACCACTACCGAGGCAATGAGTCCGGTGCTGCTACGCACCAGTTTCATACGACCATTGTGTTGCTCCAACGCGGCAGATTCCTCGCGATTGAACGCCTCATCAGAAATGCCCAACTCCTCCGCTATTTGGGCAAGGCACTCCTGTTCTTCCTGCCCAAATTGATTGTCTGAGAAGGCTGCGGTAAATAAGGCACGCAAAAGGGTTTCTTTTTCCTCATCGGTCAGCTTACTTAGCCGGGAACACACCTCGTGCAGATCTGGTGACTTGTCTTCATCAAGTAGTTTCTGAAGTTGATTGGAGGCAGCCTCACCGTAAACATCCCGCACTAGCCTAGCCACCGCTTGCCGTTCAACAGAGGAAATTTGCCCATCGGCCTGCAGTACCACCACAAAGAGCTGCAGCATGTCGTCTAACAACTGCTTCCCGTCCGTGTCTCCCGCATGATGCTCAATCACATCGCGCATGGAATCCATGGCCTTGGAAAGCGGGTTGACCAATGTGCCGGTGGCACGCGACAAAAAAGACGGTTTCTCCATCTCCCTAACCTCCTTACATCAGAGGATAGAGAGGTGTAATTTCCCAGCAAGGGCGTATTATCCACAATGCGGATTATTTGATATAATGTAATTAGGAGCACTCCCATAAAGGCCCTCGTACTGCTGCCAAATCACAAGTGAAATCGTTTATAGAAAATGGTGTTATAGATTTTATCGCCTGTTAGGCAAATTCGATGCAGCCGTCCCAAATCAAAATTCCCAAAAGCACTCCAAATGTTATTCATATCCGGAGTGCGTGAGCCCAACTTGTGACAGAAACGGGAAATCTTGCCGTGGTGTGTGTCATCCGGTAGGATAAAGGCATGATGCCAAGGTGCATAGGGATGAGCGTGTTGCTCGCACTGGGCGTTGCCTGCGGCGATAAACCAGATTTCGATTCATATCGCAAACGCGCAGCCAAAATTGGCCACCGTGAATACCAGAATGAATTAGGTCAGGCTTATCAAATCGGCAGCGAAGGCGAGACCAATTTTGTTTCTGCTCTAAATTGGTATATTGCCGCCGCTACCCCAACCAATCACGTGGTTCAAAAAGGGGAAAATCTGGTCAGCATTGTCAGTCGCTACAAGTTAAAAACCTACCAAATCAAAGGCAGCAACAAGGGCTTGGACCTGCAAAAATTGAAGGTCGGCACGAAACTCACAATACCCGGTCTGCCGGAAGCCATGTACAATGCCGGCGCGGTGTACGAAATCGGAGGGAACGGTGTGGATCGAAATTTTGCCGAGGCGGCAAAATGGTATCATCACGGAGCCGAAGCAGGATATCCCGAAGCCCAGTTCTCCTACGGTTATGCCCTAGAGAAAGGTCAAGGTGTTTTTGCTGATTACAAGAAAGCTGCTAACTGGTACAAGCTCAGTGCTGAACAGGGTCTTCCCATAGCCCAATCCAATCTTGCTAATCTTTATTTTCACGGCTTGGGAGTGAAGAAGAACTTCAGCGAAGCTTACAAGTGGTTTGGTATAGCTAAGAAATATACTTCTGCGCTTCGCGATAATACAAAGGGCGATCTGAATTCAAATAAAAATGGTGAACAATCTGACAAAATAAAAAAAAATCTAGATCGCCTTAATAAAGAAGTTGATAATCTTAAAAAGGCTATCGATTCCTGTAAAAAAGCCTTGCCACCAGAAGAACTAATTCGCGTGCAACGCCTGATTGATTCATTTGCTCCAACAAAAAAATAACTTGGTAAAACCTTTCCAATTCACCGAGAAAATTAAAGCCCATGTCCCCCCTTGGTATGTGGACCTCATTGTCCTTTTCCTCCAATCAAGGTACTATACTAAACAGCAAGATGAGAGTGTCGGTGATGGTGCCAATAAAGAAAAAAACTGCCAGCCCTCCATTTTGCTTGAATATAAGAATGAGGACGCAATCAGTCGGTGCTTGAAGAAGAGGTTGCTCCCGCTTGACAAGCAAATCGAACTACGCAACCGCAATTTATAATGGAGTTCTGGAACAAGTTAATTCTCCCGCGCCTAGTGGAAGTTCAGGTGATCGAGTGGTTCACCTTTACTATAAATGTGATTGTCTTTGCTTTCTCTAGATTTATCGCATCGCGTTACGGTGCCATCAAGGACGAGAAGCACATGCGCTCTCGGTTACGCATCCTTCATGGGTTCAACCTCGTAGTCTTTTTGTCATTCATCCTCTCCGTGGTAGTAAGCAATGAGAGTTTCCCCACCGAAAACATCAGCCTAACCTGCCTTACGCTACTGATAACATATCTTCTGATACATCTTGCCGAGGCACTGTTGCTGAAACGATATGGCGAAGAGCTCACTGTCATGGGTTTCACGCGCCGAGTGGAAACCTCCACTTCTGCGACACTGGAACTGCTTGCCTTCGGCATCATTCTAGTGAGTTCAGTGGTGGTGCTTATCAACATCTGGGGGTTTACCGGTTCTCTGCAAACAACCGGTGTGATCGGCTTCCTCGCGCTACTGATGTTTACCACCAAGGACTACTGGATGCATGATTTCCTTGGTGGCATTCTCCTGATCAGCAGTGAACGCCTTAGGCGCGGCGATGTTGTTTCCATTCCTGCTGAAAATGTGCTGGGTATTGTTCTGGAAATCCGAGGCCGACAAACTCATGTGCGGGATCTCGTGCGTGGCAATGACATCATGCTGCCCAATTCCTGCCTGCTCAAGAATCGTGTAGATCTCTACAAGGCAAATCCCGGTGGTTCCTTCAAGGATTTTGTTGATTTCAAGATCGGTTACAGCACGGCATCGGAGAAAGTACATAAATTTTTGGAAGCCGTATTCGAGAAGGTCGTAGAATCTGCTAAGGGCATGGAGTGTGAAACTCGCCCCATAATTTCTTTAAAAGAGAATGAAGACCACGCTGCCCGCTGGCGATTGGCATACTCCTTAAAGGATCCGGCCCAGATTCTTAACGTGCGCGATGCTGTGAACCTAGCGGCCTACAAGTTGCAGGATCAATTTGGATTGAGCGTAAGCACTCCCACAACTCACGTTGTGGAAACACGTTCGGGTAACTCAGACAAAACCTCAAGCAAAGCAGCAATCACCGGTTCCGAATCTAGTTCGTAATCGCAGGTGGTCACCCAATCATCGTAACTTTCATTGCCTGTCTCCCGTTTCATGCCGTGGACAACCCTAGCCATTACCGGATTTTCAGTAACTGCCGGCTCGAAGGACTCATCAGGAATCCAGCCTTTGAGTCCGTGCACCACACCTGGCCGCGGATCCACCATGTGCAGCGCACAGGAATTACTGTAGGGCATCACATAAGCATCCGCTAAACGAAAACAGGCTTGGGCCTCCGTAAATTTGGAGCCTGTGAAATCAATCACTCGCACTTTGGAGGTCATAATTTCATCAGCCGACCTTCGGACATTCGGCAAACCATCCAAGATAAAGGCCGCATCAGGATATTTTCCCGTCACAGTATCCACAAGTTGGCGTAAATGAGCCGCCTCACCAACCCATTTTCGGTTGTGTTCTCGCAAGGTCAACCAGACCACTGGCCAATGATATTCCAGCTTTTTCTTGAGCTCCTGATATGTATCAAGATGCTTCGCTTGAAATCCGGACTGCAAAGCTTGTTGCATCTCAAGCGGCATGTGAGAACTGCATCCCATTCGGCCCAAGAGCAGTCCACCGTTAAGCACGGCATTGAAGTAATTCACCGGCCATGGAGCCTCGGATTCATCGAATACAACCGTTTCACGGGGGATAGACCTGGGGAGTTGCCCAGACAAATCAAGGACATCATGTGGACCCGTTAGCAACGCAGCATCACAATCAGTTTTGGTATATAGTTTCCACAAGAGAGGAAATTCTTCTCGCAATTGATGGCCTGCATTGGGGTGGAAAGCCTGCGTCAACACCAGCCGGTGTGATTGCGAGGACGCGCAGTACCGATCCACTGCATTCGGGTCAATCTTCAGGAGTTCCTCTAGCATCACACAGCTAAGAGCAATGCGGTCCGGATCCCAACCCTTTCGGATTACTGAATGGTTGTGATTCATCAGACTCACCGCCTGTTTGAGCTCCGGGAAATAAAACCCAACCAACCGAGGCGGATGGAATCCAATTATGAAATAATGTAATTCAGGTTCATCAAAGCGATAAAAGATTGGATTTAAAACCTCGTCACCACCCGCAGGAAAAGACAACCGTGTAGAGATGGTATGCCCTGTACTCAAATGGAACGACTGGAGATACCCTCGCTGTATCAGATCAATTTGGAATCGATAAACTCCGTAACGCCAATCCGAATGAGGCAAGCCACCATCCATTTCCTGGAGATGTTCAACCGCTTTACACAAGCCACTGGAATAAGGTAATCCCTCCTGCCAAGGTGTTTCGCGAGCTGAACCAAAGGACGCCTCCGGAAAACCAGAGAAATCAAACGCGTGAAGGAGCTCGATGTTATTCTCCATGATACTGCTCAGCCAACGCAATATCCTTAGCAAAATAAGTCAGAATCAGATCTGCGCCTGCACGCTTTATAGCCAACAGTGCCTCATCCCGAGTAGCTTTCAGATCCAACCAACCGTTTTGGCCAGCAGCCTGAATCTGAGAATATTCACCAGAAACCTGATAGGCAGCAATTGGAAGATCGGTCATGGAGCGAAGACGGAAAATGATATCCAAATATGCAGCGGCCGGTTTCACCATCAGAACATCGGCTCCTTCCTCAATATCAAGCATGGCTTCGACCATTGATTCACGCGGATTGGCTGGGTTCAGCTGGTAGGTTCGCTTATCAAGATAAGATTTATCAGCAGCCTGCTGGCTCCCTACAGCATCACGAAATGGCCCATAGTAGGCCGAGGCATATTTTACTGAATAAGCCAATATAGACACATCAACATGTCCTGCTGCATCGAGTGCCCGTCGGATTGCACCTACACGGCCATCCATCATGTCCGAAGGAGCCACCCAATCAACGCCAGCCTCAGCCTGCTTAACGGCCATTTCAGCTAGAATCGAGACCGTTGCATCGTTATCCACATCCGATCCCGCCTCATCAAGTACTCCGTCATGGCCATGGCATGTGTACGGATCGAGTGCTATATCAGTGATTATCACCAAATCCGGACAGGCCAATTTAATTTCATGCACAGCTCGAAGAATCAGACAGTCCGGATTCAGTGCCTCGCTTCCGGCATTATCTTTCTTCTCGAGTGGAGTCACCGGAAACAAAGCCACTGCATGGATTCCCGCCGCCGCCGCTTCACAGCACTCGGTCACCAACCCCTTGATGGTATACCGCACTACGCCGGGCATGGAATGCACAGGCTCTGGATCACCCTCACCATCCTTTACGAAGAGCGGATAAATGAGATCCTCAACTCTCAAGTGCGTTTCTTGGAAAACCGCACGTGTAGGTGCATTGCGTCTAAGTCGACGCGGTCGACGAGTGATATCCTGAAAATCCTCGGCCATTGTACGAGTTTTGGAGTAATGACAATAATGGCCTGTTTTTCAAGGCAAATCACTTGCGAACGTTCGAATGCGGAGGTAAGTTGGTCCTATGCTACCGCCCAAAACCTCCTCCCGTCGGGCATTCACACTCATCGAGATGCTAGTGGTGATCGCCATCATTGGTATTTTAGCCAGCTTGCTTTTACCAGCCTTGGCGAAGGCCAAGCAGAAAGCCCACCGCATCAAGTGCATGAGCAACCTCAAACAAGTCGGCACAGCGATGATCATGTTCGGTCAAGACAACGACGACTGGTTCCCTTGGAACGACTGGTGTCCACCCTTCAGTATTAAAGCCGAACACTTCGCTAGAAACTACACGGAGGATCCTGGCACTATCTTTGCTTGCCGAGGCTTGAAACGTGAACTAGTGACGCCTAAAATCCTATTGTCCCCCTGCGATCCCACCCGGGCTGCAGCCCACGAGATCGTGGCTGACCAATGGAAAACCTATAGTGCTCGAGAGGGCCGCCCCATCCCAAATGAGGCCATCAGCTACGTGATTATCAAGGGTGGCGATCTCCTGCGGCCTACCACAGTGTTGGCCACCACACGAAACCTTTCCACCGATGACTTGGCCACAGCCAATTGGGTGGGGGCCGACCAAGCAGATGATCAGGGCAAACTCCATCCCAATACCATGGCCAACCTGCTCGAAAGCCAGGGCCAGATGGTGTTGGCTGACGGCAGTACACACCTCGCCAAAGATAGTGACCTGCAGTCAAACGGAATGATCGTCAAGCCCCACCTCGAATCCAACGGTGGCAAATATCTGGGTCCCGGCATTACACAAGTAATCCACGGTAATAATGGACAATTACTGACACGGCTGGCCCGCAACAGCCTCGGTGGAAAAATTCAACGGGCAAAGGAGGAAAAAAAATTAGTGTATCTGCTTTTTACGGGATCCGATTCGGACGTGAGTTGCATTAACCTCGATCAAAAAGTCCTTCAAAGCCAACGCTGGAAAGCTGCCACCAGCAATATGCTCACACACATTTGTGATTTCCCAATTGCCAAGCAACTCTCAGGAGAGGTGAAACGTGAAAACAAACGTTTGGCTCAAAGCTACAACATAACCACATGGCCAACGCAACTTATCCTGAACGGAGATGGCGAAATATTACGTCGCAGCGAGGGGTTCATCGGCACCGCCTCCGGCTACATCAACTGGGCCGTTGGCAAGTAATTCAGTTATACCTCCCGCATGGAGAGCCCGTCCGTCCGTAAGGACAGATGCGAGAAGAGTGATCTTGCTCCAACTGGCATAGGCAATGCCCGCGTGTGCTTCACCTCGGTGCTTATCAATGTTCTATTTCGGCACGAGATTGTCCTTGCTCAATTGTGTTCAACACACCGCGTCAATCATCGTTGCCGGCTTGGCGGACACAGTGCTAAATGCGCGAGGACAATAATGGACAAAGGCCATATTTTGTGTTTGGTTTCCGTACGTCACCCCAATTGACCGTGATGTGGTTCTGTAACGCCAATCCCAATTCCAAACGCGATGAATGAGGTGATACTAAAAAAACGCGTCTACTGCCGGTAATGTGACACATGAACGAAGTTGAGGCACTTCCAATAGATTTGCGTACGCGCGTGCGCAAGATCATCCATGAAATAGACACGCCCGCGGGCAAGACTTTCGACGTGGCAATTATCATTGCCATCATTGCTAGCGTTGGCGTGGTGATATTCACCATCGATCCCGGCATGAAGCACTGGGCTGAACCTCTCAACAGCATTGAATGGTTTTTTACTATCCTGTTCACCATGGAGTATGCGCTGCGATTGTGGACGGTCAACTCACCCGGTAAATATGCCCTCAGCTTTTTTGGCATCATCGATTTGCTCGCCATCTTGCCGGCATACATCGGTCTCATTCCTAGCGCGGAAATTGAGTACCTGTTCGTGTTGCGAGCCCTGCGCATGCTGCGCATCATCCGCATCCTTAAGCTCATCGCGGCAATTAGCGGTCTGCGCACGATCGTGTCTGTTACCCTCGCGCTGATTGTCGGGGCATTCATCTGGTACTTCCTGCGTGCGCCTGACCGCACCGTGCTCCTTTTCGCCACCGGCTCGGAAGGTGGTCTTTACAATCGGCTGGCCATGCAGATAAAAATTGTCATTGAAACAAACCATCCTGACCTCCGCATTGAGCTCAAGCCCAGTGCAGGCAGCAACGAAAACATTAGGGCGCTCGATACCGGCAAAGTCCAACTCGCCCTCGTCCAGAACGACGCCTTGGGCGGGAAAAGCGTCCGCAGCCTAGTCGCGCTATATCCCGAGGTGCTCCATATCATCAGCCGTACCAACGCGAACATCAGGACACTCAAGGATTTATCTGGTAAGCGTGTTGGTATTGGCGCACCGGGTAGTGGTACCGCCCAAATCGCCACTAAACTCCTCGCTTTTTCCAACGTGTCCATTAGCGATAACCAAACTCGCGCCTCTTCATTAGGAGATACCATTGAAGGGCTCGAGGCGGGAAAAATTGATGCGGCATTTTTTCTCACCGGCCTCGGTTCCTCTACCATTAGCAAGGCAATGACCAACAAGGCTCTAAGGCTTTCGGGCGTTCAAATTCACGAGAGTAACGCTGAGGCCGAAACTATAGCCAAGCAGTTCACTGACGGTTTTCGGGTGCATTATCCGCACGTTGCGCCGGATATAATTCCACAGATGGCCTATCATGGGCGTCCGGTTACACCGGTACCTTCGCTCAGTGTGTGGGCGGTATTGGCATGCAAAAAAGATTTGGACAATGAGATCATGGGGCGCATTACCCGCACGCTTTTTACGCAGCGCGCTGTACTATCGCAAAATGACCCTGCCTTCTCTTATCTCGACGAATCCAGAGCCCAAGCTGGACTACAGTTTCCGTTGCATGAGGGAGCCGAAAATTTTTATCACCGCAAGGAGCCTGGATTTTTTACTGAAAATGCGGAAGTCATGGGGTTCATTCTCACCTTGGCATTGCTGGGATGGAGCGGCGCGGACTGGCTTAGAAACTGGTACTTGCAAAGGAAAAAGAATCGAATCGATACCTACTACGAGGCTGTCGATGATGTTATCCGCCGCCTGCATGACGACACGGACCTGGATGATATAGACGAGCTGGAGCGCGAGCTACTGAAGATTCGCCAGCGCGCCTCAGACGAACTGGTCCATGAAAAGCTCGCCGCCGATGAATCATACATCATCTACCAGAACATGCTCAATGGCTGTCAAGGGATGTTGGTGCGTTTGCGCGAAAAAATTCAGGCGTCCCCCGAGAAGGACGCCTGAATCAAATCACTGATTAATACCCCTCAGTCCAGCCGCTTGATTCTCACGTTGCGAAACTGAACCGCAGCGCCGTGACCGGCAAATCCAAAGTGGCCCTCTGTGCGGGTGCGCCCCTTGAATTTACCGATCTTATACATCGGCTTTTCCACCTTGCTCAGGTCACAATCCAGAATTATTTCTCCATTGAGGACAACCTTGATGGTGGAACCCTTCACCGTGACTTCCTGTTCATTCCACTCGCCGGGCTTCTTCAGGAATCCGCGCTTGGCGGCAAACATGCCGTAGGCGGATCCATGGTACTGGGCAGGATGCAGCTTGGCATATTTCTTGGAAGTGTTGTCGAGCACCTGCAATTCGCACATGCCCACGTAGGCCGTATCTCCCTTGCCGGGATAACGAATAGCCAGGCCGTTGTTGCCGCCTGCGGGCAGTTTTATTTCCAGGCGCACCACAAAGTCACCATAGACTTCCTTGGTGTAAATCGTGCCACCTTTGCCGGGCTTACACTGGATGGTGCCATCAACGGCCTGGTAGTTGTCCACCGGACCCGCCCAACCGGACAGGGTCTTGCCGTCAAAAATTATCTTAAACCCCTTCTCCTCGGCTTGCGCTCCAAAGGAAAGGAAAACTGTAATTGCCAGTGTGATGAGATATTTCATGTTCGTTGGGCCTAGTTGAGTTCCTTGATGAAAATGTTGCGCCAACGGATTTCGCCACCGTGGGTTTGTAGTTCAATGGGACCGGTTTTTGGCAGTGGACCCTTTCGGTTGAAATAATTCTCCAGCCGCGCGTTGTCCACGACCAATGAACCATTCAAGTGAATGGTTACCTTTTCCCCCACCATCCGAATACGAAAGCTGTTCCACTGACCAAAAGGCTTGTCGGCCAACACCAGAGGATCCTTTCCGCGTGCGCCCTTGGAGTTGTTCCAGAGTCCGCCAGATCCCTTGTCAGCACCAATCTTCCATTTTCCACCCTCCTTGGTGGTGTCCCAAATCTGCACCTGTGGAACGCCACGCAGGTAGATTCCGCTATCGGCCTTGGCCACGGTCTTGTAATCGATGTGTAACTCGAAATCACCGTAGTTTTTCTCCGTGCTTAGATAGAGACCGTGACCG
>CAZTTU010000025.1:0-8407 GCA_964616045.1 uncultured Verrucomicrobiota bacterium
CACACAACGCATTTATGGGCCAAAAAGAGATGAGCATAACAGAAATTGAGATCAACTGCGCACACGACAAGATCGTGCCAGCGGAGGAACTGGTGCCTAACCCGCGCAACCCCAACACACACTCAGCCGCTCAGGTTGAATTGCTGGCCAAGATAATTCGCCACCGCGGTTGGCGTGCGCCGATCACAGTTTCCAGCTTCCGCGGCACAGGCGATTAGGTACCCCTTTTAGGTACCCCCTTCCAGACCGTGCAGGACCGTGCAGGACAAGTTTCTACTGACAAAACCCCACAAAAACAGCATTGTTTCGGTGTGTTGAAGGTGCGAGAGCTAAATCTACAATGATTGTCAGCATTCGCGAAGCCACTCTGAAAACATACTGATTAAAATGCAAATAACGCATGTCAAAAAATTGTCCAAAGGCCATAAAAAGACTAAACTGGCCACCAGTTGCCATGGAATCACGAGAAAATTGAAATCAATCACACTGCTTTTTATTCAATCACTTCTCTTGTTTTGTTTGGTGTCGACACCCGCTACTGCGGCACCCGGGAAGGTTGATTTTGAGAAAGACATCCAGCCGCTCTTAAAAAACAAATGTTCGCGCTGTCATTCGGGGCACAAGCGCAAGGGCGGATTCTCCATCGATCATCGCGCCGCTTTTCTTCAGGACGGCGAGTCAGGCCCTGCCGTCGTATCCGGCAACAGTGCCAAAAGTTTGCTTATTGAACTGGTTGCCTCCAAAGATCCTGATGAGCGTATGCCTTCCAAGGGCAAACCGTTAACGACTGAAGAGATCCGTCTCTTGCGTGCGTGGATCGACCAGGGATTATCGGGGCCGGAGGATTTTAGCTTCACCCAGTGGCGGCGCGCGCCGATGGCGGCGCGCAAGGTGGAATTGCCGCCGGGTGAGACAAAGGAGAATCCGGTTGATCGGCTGGTTCGCGCGTATTGGAAGAAACAAAAGGTGACCGCCCAATTGAAACGGGCCGATGACCGCACTTTTGTCCGCTGGGTTTGGCTGGACCTGGTGGGGACACTGCCGCCGGTGGATGAACTGGAGGCGTTTGTGGGCAACCGCGCGCCCGACAAGCACACCCAACTGGTCGACCGATTGCTGGCCGACAAACAGGCCTACGCGGAACATTGGCTGACCTTCTGGTCGGACATGCTGCGCAATGCCTACCGGGGCACCGGCTTCATTGACGGCGGTCGCAAGCAGATCACCCAGTGGCTCTACGACGCCTTGTACTCGAACATGCCTTATGACCAGTTCGTGCGCGAGCTAATCAGCCCGGCCAAGGGATCAGAGGGATTTATTAACGGCATCAAATGGCGTGGTGTGGTCAGTGCCGCTCAGCGCCGTGAGATGCAGGCCGCCCAAAACATCAGTCAGGTTTTTCTTGGCACCAACCTCAAGTGCGCCTCCTGTCACGACAGTTTCATCAACCACTGGCGAATTGCTGACACATGGGCACTGGCCAGTGTGTTCGCCGACAAGCCACTGGAGATTTATGGCTGCGGCAAGGCAACCGGCAAGTTTGCCTCCCCCGCTTTCCTCTATCCGGAACTGGGCAAAATCGATCCCAAGGGGCCACGAACCGAACGTGTAGCGACGCTGGCCCGCATCCTCACCAACCCAAAAAACGGTCGTTTGTCTCGCACGATGGTAAATCGCCTCTGGGCAGTCCTGATGGGCCGGGGTATCGTCGAGCCGGTCGATGACATGGATCAGGCTCCATGGGATTCAGACCTGCTCGACTGGCTGGCGATGGATCTGGCCGATCACGGCTATGACCTGAAACGAACGTTGCGGCTCATCTGCACGTCGCGGGTTTACCAGATGCACGCGACCAAGCTCCCGGCCCAGGCGCCGGACCCGTTTGTGTTCGCCGGACCAATGACCCGCCGAATGTCGGCCGAACAGTTTCTCGATGCAATTTGCGCCTTGACCCGCACCACGCCCGGCGACTTGGCTGCTCGAATAACCGTCCCGGGTGTTGGCTCCGCACCGTTGCCTCGCTGGATTTGGGCAAACAAGAAAGCCGCCCGGTCGGCTCCGCTGGAGACGGTATTTTTCCGCAAAGAATTCATACTCAAAAGCCCACCCAAAACCGCGCCAGCCGTGACTACCTGCGACAACGAGTTCATCCTCTTTGTGAACGGCCGACGCGTGACAGCCGGCAAGGACTGGAATCGGCCTGTGCAAACGGAGTTGGCCAAGCGCCTTCGTGCTGGGCCCAATGTCATTGCTGTACAAGCGACCAACATCTCGGCCGGCCCAGCCGGGTTCGCATTTCGGATGCAACTTGGTGAAAAAATATTGATGAGTGATGGCTCGTGGCTAGTGACCAGCCGGAAAATTAATGGCTGGGAAAAACTGACCCTGAAAACGGAAGGCTGGCAGCATGCCAGTGTGTTGGGCGCTGGCGACATGAAACCATGGAGCCTCGCTGGTCCCTTGGGCGATATGCGTTTAACGATCAGCGGTGTGCGCGCATCGCTAGTCAACGATGATCCGTTAAGCCGGGCACTTGGTCGACCCAATCGCGAACAGGTAGTCACTCAACGGGATTCACTGGCCACTACTCTCCAGGCGCTTGAGCTAACCAACGGTGACACGCTTGGCAAAAAGCTCAAAGCAGGGGCACGTTACTGGATGAGCCGTGCAGATATAAAGTCTGCCGCTCTGGTGAATCAGGTTTACCGTGAGGCCCTCGGGCGTTCACCCAGCCGCGAGGAAGCAAAAATCGCCAATGAACTGCTGGGGCAGCCGATCAATCAACAGAGCATTGAGGATTTGTTATGGATCATCACCATGTTGCCGGATTTCCAGATGATCCGCTAATTCTTTAATCTAAGGAAAGCTACTCATGCAGTTTAACCTGAACCAAAACCGACGTGAGTTCCTAAAAGGCACCAGTGCCGCCCTGGGGGCGCTGGCCACGGGCATGCCCCTGCCTGCCCAGGAAAAGCCGGCCAAGATCAAACCGACCGCCGACACCTGCATCCTGCTCTGGATGGGTGGTGGGATGGCCGCGCCCGACACGTTTGATCCCAAACACTACGAGCCCTTCAAGATGGGCCTGGACGTTAACAAAATCCTGAGCACCTTCCCGGCGATTGACACGGTGGTGGACAATATCAAGTTCACCAAGGGCCTGGAAAATATTGCCCAAGTCATGGATCGCGGCACCCTGATCCGCTCGCATGTCTTGCCTGACCTCGGGCACATCCTGCACTCGCGCCACCAGTACCACTGGCATACCGGTTATGTTCCTCCCGTAACCGTGGCCGCGCCGCACATGGGCGCATGGATGGCGCAGGCACTGGGACCGCGTAACCCGGCCATCCCTGCCTTTATCGGAATTGGCCAGCGCTTCATTTTTGGTGGCTTCGTTGATGCTGGTGAGCAAGAAGAGCTCAAGGCGTTCCTTACTGCCGGTTTTCTCGGATCGGAGTACGGACCCTTTCTGGTGCCTGAGCCACGGGGAGCCATCCAGACCGTTCGCCCGCCCAAGGGCATGAGCCAGGAACGCTTCAGGCGGCGGTACAAGGCGTATCGAAAAATGGTTGAAGCCTCACCGGCCTTCGAGCGGACCGATGATTTCCAGAGAGAAAGCCTGCTGCGCTCGGTTGACAACGCCTATCGGCTGCTTGATTCACCAGCAGCCAAGGCATTTGACCTGGACCTGGAACCCAAGGAATCGTACGACAAATATAACACCGGCCGGTTCGGCCAAGGCTGTCTGCTGGCCCGACGCCTGACCGAGGCAGGCGCGCGCTTTATCGAGGTAACCTCCGAATATGTTCCCCTCCTTGGCTGGGACACGCATGAGGACGGACACACCGGCGCACGTCAGATGAAGAAACAGATCGACCGACCCATCGCTCAGCTGGTGCTTGACCTGGAAAAACGTGGCCTGCTGGACCGCACCTTGATTGTCCTGGCCAGTGAGTTCAGCCGCGACATGATCATCGAGGGTGTACCCGGCAGCACCGCCCGGGATCAGGCGCGCGTGAACACCGACGTAATCCGTGAGATGAAGCATTACGGCCTGCACCGCCACTTCACCGGTGCCTCCAGCGTGCTGATGTTCGGCGGCGGCGTGAAGAAAGGGTTCCTTTATGGCCGCACCGCCGACAAGCGGCCGTGTCTGGCCATAGAAAACCCCATCAGCGTCGAGGACTTGCACGCCACGATTTACACTGCCATGGGCATCTCGCCCAGGTACAGCATGGAAATCGAACGTCGCCCCTTTTACGTGACAAAAAATGGAGAAGGCAAAACCGTCAGCGAGTTGATGGCTTAAATTGAGAATCCCAATGGCATGCGTAAATGAAAAGCCCGCTTGCACGCTTCTAGTACACGGCGCATCATCCAGCGCATGGAGCTAACCAACGCACGGCTCATTTTGCCGGATGAAATCCGGCGCGGCTCACTGAGCATCCGCAGCGGACAAATCCACAATCTCTCAGTCGATCGCGCGGCCACAAAAAAAGCAGGAGCAAATATAATCAACCTGCGTGGCGGTTATCTCGCACCGGGATTCATTGATATGCACATCCATGGAGCCATGGGCCGCGATACCATGGAGGCGCGCCTGGACGCCTTCCGAGACATCACCGAATTTCACCTTCACGGCGGCACCACCTCACTCACTCTCACCACCCTTTCAGCCTCGCAAAAGGATATCCTAAGGGCACTGGAAGCCATTGCGCCATTACGCGACCAAACCATTGGTGGCGCCCGAATCCTGGGCGTCCACGTGGAAGGCCCTTTCATTTCAAAAGAAAAGGCCGGCGCACAGAATCCCAAGTTTGTGCGCAACCCCACAGCCAAGGAATGGGGACCCATTTTGAAACACGGCAAATTGATTACACAGATGACGATAGCCCCGGAATTACCACGGGCCCTTCCCCTCATCAAGGCACTCCGAAGAAACGGCAGCATCCCTAGCGGCGGTCACACAAACGCCGATGAAAAAACACTGAAGCCGGCCCTAAAGGCAGGCATGAATCAAAGCACGCATACCTTCAACGCCATGAGCAGCGTATTCAAGCGTGGCGCCTTTCGCTCAGCAGGCATGATTGAGTTTGCATTGGCAAATGACAAGATCGCCTGCGAATTGATCGCCGACGGGATGCATGTGCCGCCGGTCTGCATGCGAATGCTCTTTAACTCCAAGCCACGCGACAAGGTGATCCTCATCACCGATGCCACTAAAGGGACGGGGCTCGAGCCCGGCACAAAATTCGAACTGTATGGGATCAAGTGTAAGTTGACACCCATCACGGCCCTCGTAGCCGATGGCAAAGGGCTGGCCGGTAGTACGCTTACCATGATGCGCGCCATCCAAACCGTCGTTGAACAATCTGATGTGCCACTGGTTGACGCCGTGCTGGCCGCTACGCTTAACCCGGCGCGGCAACTCGAACGCGATGACGCATTTGGCTCACTGGAAAAAGGCAAACGCGCTGACCTCGTGTGGTTTAACAATCGGTTCCAGGTAAAAGCCGTTTGGCTTGACGGCGACCTGCGGTTCCTCGCCTAACTTCCGGACAATTTGCATAAAACTAAGGGCTACTTCTGATAGGATATGAAGGTGCGATCCACTGTTTAGGAAACCCAAATCAAGGGAAGACGGTTGAATAACGGACAGGGAATCTTGCCGGCAGATGGTCTCCACCCAAATTGCCCTGACCAAACGAGAATAAATCCACGATTGGCATACATGTGTTATCCAAGTGGAATAGAGAGACAGATTACGCCTTCGATGATTACGGTATACGTGGAATGAGCGGGATATATTTAGCGGGATCAACAGACTCTACCTGATTGCCTTGTTCATCCCACCACTCGGTTTCAATGAGATTGCCTTCGGTGTAGATTTCTTTTAGCCGTTTCTCCCCATTGGGATGCAGGTAAATTAGCGTGCCGGTGCCGTCGAGAACCTGACCGGTTTCTTGATCACTGGCATCCCATGTGGTGGCACGTACGAGTTTGTTGTCCTGCCAATCCCCCTCATATTCCATAGAGCCATCCTCGCGATACCATGCGGTGCGTCCCTGCGGTACACCCTTCACATATTCCGCTTCAAATCTTTTCTTGCCGTTACTATGCCACCAGATCGATTTGCCATCATGCACTCCATTTTTTATCTCTTCTTGGCGCTTCTTGATTTTGTATTCCGCATCATAAAATTCCAACACCTTGCCGGTGAAGGCAAACGCAAACGTGCTCGGATCTCCCAGAATCTCTTTGTCAAGTTCACGCCGATCAAAAATCTGAGGAACATTATCCTGGGTGGGATTCGGGTACAGATTTAATCGAACAATTTTGATTCTCACATCAGAAACTAAAATGGAGCGTTCCTTACGTATATCTCGTTTTCCTTTTTCATCAAAAAACTGAGTGTCATCAATACTCCCATCCTCTTTGTATGTCCTCCGCCTGCTTACGATGCCATGGGAATAATAAGCGATGTCTTCCTTCACGCTTCCATTTTCATCGTAAAAACTGGATAGTCGTAAAGAACCATTTTCACCATAGTTCCGGACTTCACCTTGCGTTCCATTCTCATCGTATATTCTACACAGGCTTAAAGTGCCATTTACATCAAAGTTGCAGGATTCCCTCAAAGTTCCATTCTCATCGTACACATTACGCAGTCGCTTTGTGCCACTTGAATCCCATAAGGACCCAGTTTCCACCATGATCCCTCGGTTAACATAGGCAACAAGCCTTTGTTGCTCGCTATTCGGGTGCTTGACTATCACCGTGCCGGTAAACGGTTCCGTCTCGTAGGCCGCATCCAAAATCTCCACTGTGCCGGCGTCTAAGTCGACCGAGTAAGCCAAGGAATCAAAATTCGGATCCCGGATCTTACGGGCTTCAGGCCGGATGGCATAATACCGAGAACCATCCCAATTCGGACTATTAATAATGGGAACGATTTGCCGATTTTCATCCAGCCGAGCCAGGTATTGAGCCTCAACTTCGCGTGGGAAAATTTTCGCTAATTCTTGGGCCTTTTTCCCACTCCATTTTTTGACATCCTGCCGGCGATTTTTGGATGCGGATTGCTTTAAAACGCCACTGAAAGCGGAGGAGGTTTTCTTCATCACATTTTTCACCGATGCGCAGCCTGTGAGCCCCAAAAGAAGCCCACACAGGCCGGCGCAAAAGGCAAAAAAACCATGTTTTTGCATGTATTTCATGTTAACAGCCACTTTTCACGGCGACATCCTTGTCGGCAATCCAAGTGACAAGGGTGGACGAAGCACATTTTATGCCGGATTGTGAATAACTTTTTAATTTTTGAAAGGAAAGTATCGTTGGCTGATAACTCGGGTTCCCTCTATTTTAACGCCGATGGCGCGCACGCGCAAATGTCCGCAGTGCGGTATGGATGTGGTGAATCCGCGTGAAGTGTGTCCACGGTGTGATTCCTCAATGGCCAAAGGGCCGCGCTGGGATGATCCCAGCCAAAGCCTGAGCGCACGCAAAAAAAAACTCCGAGCCACCAACGTTCGCATGCGTAACGGTGGCGCCTTGCTTTTCATCGTGGGGATCGCCCTGATTAGTCGCGGCGTGGATGCGGAAGCCAACTCCCTCACGCCCATGGGTTCCATTGGCGTGCTCTGCATCATCTTTGGCACCATTGTTTTCCTTTTAGGATGGAAGTTGCTTCAGATGGAGAAGTAAAAACGGCGGGCCTTGGCCCGCCGCGTGACTACTTGGGTTTGGATAATTATTTCTTCTTTGCCTTGGCTTCTACCTTAATGGTGATCTTCTTCGAGACCACTGGAGGATCATGCGCAATATGTGCAAAATCCGCAAACACTAGTTGCAGTGTGTGCTCGCCCGGGGGCAGGTTCAGTATGGTTTCTGTTTGGCCACCGCCGAAATGGATCAATTTTTCAGAGGCTACAAGCGGCAGGTTCATCGCTGGCAACTTCTCTGTGTCCACCAGTAAATGATGATGTCCTGTGTTTTCCTTGGGCTTGCCATCGGGCAGCACCAACCCAGCGGGGCACACGCCCATGCCCTTCAAGCCAAATACAACCCTCACCGGACCCTTCACAGTCTTGCCATTTCTAGGGAGGATGATCATCACCCGCGCACCCTTGGGCGAGGGCGTACGTGGACTTATGGTCTTGGCATCTTTGTCTTTAGCCACGGCCGACATCACCAAGCTACAGGCAATTATGGGAAATATAATCTTCTTCATATTAATACAGTTTCCTTTAAGGGGTTACAACACAGGTTCCGCACCACTATGCCCAAGACGAGGTTGCTAGCAAGATTTTGTTACGGAAGATTTCAGCGCTACAGCTCGGCGGCTCCGGTCTCGGCGGCTCCGGTCTCGGCGGCTCCGGTCTCGGCGGCTCCGGTCTCGGCGGCT
>CAZTTU010000025.1:8507-27215 GCA_964616045.1 uncultured Verrucomicrobiota bacterium
CTCGGCGGCTCCGGTCTCGGCGGCTCCGGTCTCGGCGGCTCCGGTCTCGGCGGCTTCGGCTTGAGTAGCAGCAGCTGCTTGAGTAGCAGCAGCTGCTTGCTGCTGTTCCCAGATGCTCAGATGCAGTTCACTTAGAGCAGATCGCATGAACCACCTTGAGACATACGCAAAGGCTACCGTGGCTATGCAACTCCACATCAGGGATGTGCCGTAACCGTTGCCATTCAGCAGGTTCAGTGCGAACACTAGCAAGAAGCCCGCTATGCCGCCATGGATCATATATGGTGTCATTTCAAATACGCTCGGCCAACCTATGGTACATCGGCAAAAATTAGGACCACTTTAGCTGCATTATTCAATCGGCTCTTGGCTGCCTACTTCAACCCTTGCGCGATGCGCGGACCGATTGTGTCTCCACCGTCTATCACAAGTGTGTGTCCGGTGGTTTTTGGCGATGTGACCATGGCAAGGATGCCTTGTGCAACGTCTTCCGGCGTGCTCACCGCACCCAGCACCGTGCCGGCCGCCTTCCTTTCCTTCACCTGTTCATAGGCTTCCCCGAGCCCTTTTTGCAGCCATTCACCTTCAATAAATCCAGGGGCCACGGCGTTCACTCGGATGGTCGGTCCAAGGGTGCGTGCGAGCGAAAGGGTGAGGTTGATGAGGGCCGCCTTACTGGCGCAGTACGGGATGGAACTACCTGCACCAACCATACCGGCAATGCTGGCAGTGTTAACAATCACCCCGTCCGCGCCCGCAGCCAGGGCCACGCGTGCGGCGCGCGCCATTTGGAAAGGGCCCTTTAGATTCACTGCAAAAATACGTTCCCAATCTTCATCCGTGACCGCCTCGAGATCGGGAAAATCAATGAAGCGCGTAGTGCCGGCGTTGTTGATAAGAATATCCAGCCCACCAAAGGCCTCCACTGCCTGCTGAACTATCGCACGGCATGCGGCATCCTTCGCCACGTCGCCCTGCACAAGAACAGCTTCCACTCCCACTTCGCGGCATCGCGCCGCGACCGACTCCGCACGATCGGTAGATTGGTTGTAATTAATGGCCACCTGACAACCAGCTTTTGCGAGTTGTAACGCCGTCGCGGCACCTACTCCACGAGAGGCTCCGGTGACAAGAGAAGCTCTACCCTCCAAATCCATGCAATGCCAATGCAGGTTATTTAAGTTCCTTAAGTCGCAAGTTGCGCCATTGGACCTGGGCACCAACGAGATCTTTTTTACCGCCGATGCCGTGTACCTGAAGACCAATGAAGCCCTTGGAGGTGAGCCCGTCTTTAACATCAGCACGGGCAACACCGTTAAGCCAGGTCTTGATGGAATCGCCGCGGCATTCGACGCGGACCTTGTTCCATTTATCGGGCTTGTAGATTTTCTGACCGGCCTTGGTGAAGGCTGGGCCGTCACCTCCACCCAAACCAGGATATAACCAACCCCGCCGGCCTTCATCATAGATGCCAGCACTCCACATGCGACTGGGCTTGTTTGGATCAATCTCCACTTGATAGCCGTGCACGCGACCGGCTGGAAATTTCTTGATTTTGCCGTTAGCAAGTTTCTTGGTCACCTCCTTATCATAAGCGTTGGAGCGAATTTGCACGCCGGAATTGAGTCGATTGTCACACTTGTATTCGTATTCCAGAATAAAATCTGCATAAATTTTTTGGGTACACAGAAACGAGTTTGGAGTGTTGGGTGCGGCGGTCCCAACAATATTACCATCCTCTATAGTATATTTGGCCTTACCTCCTTTTTGCGTCCAGCCGCTGAGATTTTTGCCGTTGAAGATAGGGGCAAGTCCTCGTTCTTCGGCATCAAGGCTTGAGGACAGGGCAAGGGTCAACAACAGCAAGGTGTACTTCATGCTGCGAGGGTAACGCCCCCCTGACGTGATGGCAATCCCGGCCACGCTAATATTTCACATCCGCCTGGCGGAAGAGGCGGGTGATTTTTTCGTAGCTCTCGGTCCCGAGCTTGGTGTTGGAAATATTGAGCGAACGAATGCTCTTGAGGTGGGAGATGGATTCAAACTGATTTACTGCAGCATCACTCACTGACGCACCAGCTAGGCTCAGACTGATCAATTTAGTGAGTGACCCGAGCTTGTTGATTTCCTCACCGGAAAATGGATTATCCGAAAGGTCAAGATTGGTGATTTCTGTGAGATTTGCCAGATGTTCAAACTGGCTATCCTTGAATTCAGTGTGTTTAAGATTGAGATTCTGTAACTTTGAACAATTGGCGATACGCGCAATCAACTCATCCGGCAAGGTGATATTTCGGCAGTTGAGATGGGTGATATAACCATCCGAATCCATACTGCCCTTGGCCCCTAGGGTTTGGAATTGCTCGAGCAATTCCTTGCCTCGGATCTGTGAAGCTTTGATTTTGGCCATGGAATCATCCGCGTCGTACACCATGGTTGTCCATCGGGAGATTGTCTCCTCCCCGTATTTATCTGTGAACAGCAATTTGAGCGACTCTCGTTCTTTCTCCAGCTGGGCTTTGGCTTTGCGAATAGCTACGCGATTTTTCGTCAGAATGACCCGTTCCACTTCCTTTTCCGCAGTATCAATATTGCGAATCAGGCTGGCGAAGAATTCGTATTGGCTTTCAGGAATACCCAAAGACGGGGTCTCAACCTGAATATCGGAATTACCATTACAGCCTGCGCCCATTAGAGCGCCGACCATTACAACGAGCAAACCCATTTGAAGGGGCTCTTTCACAGCTAGGGGAGAGTATCATACAAATCAAATTCCGCAATCTGAAAAAAGGGCTGCCTTGAATTTTTTATCTAAAAACTCCGAATTTAACCGAAATTGGAACCACCTAGTGCCCTTTCTCGTAGAGGCTGGCACCGGATTAGTGTTAGGCAGGGAGCCTAAAATACTACTTCTTTTATACTAATGAAGGTCAAATGGATAGAGAGCAAAAGATGAACGATTCAGTCGTTTCTGTAAGCCCTGAAACACAACCCTATGTGACCTTGTCACTACCCTAATATATTGATCTGATCAATATATTAGGGTGGATTATCAATTGGGCAAAAGCAGCAGATTTGATTATTTTCCCCTCTAAGAATAATCACGATGTCTGAATCTTATGAAAACGCACGGAAAATAGCGCGGGCCATGGTGGGCTCAGGTGACGTGGAAGAAGTTCAGAAGGCTTTGCGACCCAAGCCAAAAGGCATCCCTGATCTGTCGCCAGCCGACCCCCTGAACACGATGGAGAAGGCGGAACAACGCCTGATGCATGCCGGACTAAATCCAAAAAGAGTGGGCACTTTGCTGGATAAATCCACGCGTGAGAATTTTGGCGCGTATGCTGAAGCGATTGAAAACCTGTCCGGTACGATCCGCATTCCGTTTGGCGTAGCCGGACCATTGCAGGTGAACGGGGTGCATGCACAAGGGTTGTATTGGATTCCGCTGGCAACCCATGAGGCCACCCTCGTAGCATCGTATCATCGCGGCATCATGGCGCTAAATGGTTCCGGCGGCTGTAGCGTGTTGTTTCTTAATGAGGCGATGGGCCGTGCGCCCGTATTTACCTTCGCCAATCTGGGCGAAGTGGCCGGGTTCATGTCATGGTCGTTGATGCAACGTGAGAAATTCATGGAGCTGGCCACCGCCACCACGGAGCATGGAATGCTAAATGACATCCGATTCACCGTCGAAGGCAACAATGTCTATGTGCTATTTGAAATGCTCACGCAAGATGCGGCCGGGCAAAATATGGTGACCAAGGCTGCTGAGCGCGTTTGTAAATACATCGCGGAGCATTCGCCCGTCAAGCCGTCACGCTGGATCATTGAATCGAATCTCTCCGGGGACAAGAAAGCGAGCAACCAATCTTTCCTTGGAGTACGTGGCCGCAAGGTCACGGTAGAGGCGGAAATTTCCGCGGAGATGCTCAAACGTGTTTTACGCACAGATAGCAAGGCATTAGTGGCAGCTTGGCGCACAATGATCTTGGGTGGCACCATGAGCGGGACCATCGGGGCACAGGCGCATTATGCAAACGGGTTGGCGGCGCTGTATCTGGCCACCGGGCAGGATGTCGCCTGCGTGGCAGAATCCGCTGTGGGCGTCACGCGTTTTGAACAAAGGAAGAACGGCAACATGTACTGCTCTGCAACATTGCCAAACTTGGTGGTGGGCACGGTGGGCGGAGGGACTGGATTGCCCACGCAACAGGCTTGTTTGGAATTGATGGGCCTTACGGGTGCCGGACATGCCAGAGCTTTGTCCGAGGTGTGTGCAGGAGTGGTGTTGGCAGGGGAACTCTCCATTATCGCCGCCATCGCTTCGGGCGAATTTGCGCGCAGCCATGAACTGCTGGGACGCTTGCGGAAACGGCAGTTGCGCGTGAAAAAAAACTGATGGGAGGCATTAGCAGAGCATCCGCGATCGCCAGGAAGGCAAACTTCGATGAAATCCGCTATGCCCAATGCTGGGAGGATGCTGATGTGTTGCTACAGGGATTGGATGTACAGACAGGGGATCACTGTCTTTCCATTGCCTCGGCCGGTGACAATTCATTGGCCCTGCTTGCCCATGGTGCAGGAAAGGTCATCGCACTCGATCTCAATGCAACCCAGCTCCACTGCGTGGCCCTTCGCCGCGAAGCATATCGGAAACTACAACATGGCGAGTTGTTGGAATTAATCGGTTCACGGCACAGCGAGCGCCGAATGAAACTGTATGAGCATTGTCGCGCAGGATTACCGAAAGATGCGATCGGATTTTGGGATGCTAACCAGAATCTTGTTAAAGAAGGCATCGGTGGCGCTGGGAAATTTGAGCGCTATTTCAAAACGTTTTGTGAACGTGTAGTGCCATGGGTGCATTCGCGATCCAAGGTCACCGAGTTATTCATGCCGCGTTCCAAGGACAATCGGATAGACTTTTATCGCAACCATTGGAACACGTGGCGTTGGCGGATTTTGTTTAAAGTTTTTTTCTCACGATTCTTCATGGGTCGACTAGGACGGAATCCCCGATTTTTTGACTACGTGAAAGGTAGTGTTGCGAAACGGATTTTCTCGCGCACGGAGCATGCGTTTACCGAGTTGTCGCCGGCGGTGAATCCATACCTGCATTGGATTTTCCATGGCTACCACAGTGAATCACTCCCGTTCTCTCTGCGGGAGGAAAATTTCGAAGCCATCCGAGCCAACCTTGACAACTTGGAACTACGACAGGCCTCGGTGGAGGAAGTAGTGGAGGAATCGTCGGACGGGTTTGATTGTTTCAATTTGAGTGATATTTTCGAGTATATGTCTGAAGGCGAGTATCATACGTTGCTGGCCAAGCTAGTGTCGCGCGGCCGGCCGGGCGCGCGTTTGGCCTACTGGAATATGCTCGTCCCGCGCGTGCGACCGGAGTCTATGGCGGAGCAACTAAAGTCGCGGACGGAATTGTCAAAGCGATTACACCTCGAGGACAAGACGTTCTTTTACAGCCGCTTCGTGCTGGAGGAGGTGGTGGCATGAGTGGTGCGGATACCATTGGTGTGATAGGCGTTTTCTCGCTGTTAGTGGCGTTGGTGATGGTTCTACGCCAATGGCAGGTGCGACGGACTCCACCACCAGAGGTGGTACGCAAAAGTCTGCACGTGGCGATGGGCATAACCACATTGAGTTTTCCGTGGTTGTTCAAATCAACGTGGGCGGTGGTAATGATTTCGACTTTATCGGCGCTTTTTCTCACGGCCATAGAGCGGCTGCCGCGCTGGCAAAATTCCGTGGGACAGGTGGTGGCGGGCGTACAACGGCGCTCGTGGGGCACGGTGTTTTTTTCAGCGGCCGTGGCGTTGGTGTTTGCAATGTCAGACGGCCATCCGCTGCTCTATTGCGTGCCGATAGCAATACTCACATTTGGTGATTCGCTAGCCGCGCTGGTGGGTCGACGATTTGGCATGGTAAAATTTCAGACCGGTGAAGGCCGGAAGAGCTGGGAAGGCGCTGGCACAATGTTTGTAGTAACCTTCCTGGTGACGATGACAGGCCTGCTGATGTGGCCGCCGCCGGATATGAGTTGGGCACAGAAGCTGTTTATTTCGCTGATGATGGGCCTGGTAGGCATGTTGGTAGAAGCGATATCATGGCGAGGGCTAGACAACTTGTTTTTACCTCTGCTTGGTCATGTGTTTCTGGAAACATATCTGGAACTGAAAATCCCGGAACTTTTACTTCGACTGACAGTGCTGGTGGCACTGTTATTTTTTACCGTGCGACAGCGCTCTCAACAATTCGTGCTGCGCGACAATGCTCGCATCGGTGCCGCACTTTTCCTGTATGTAGCCTTCATGGTAGGCGGCTGGAAATGGTTCCTGCCGCCGATGACTCTCTTGCTTCTATACCCCCGATTCATTCCCTTTGAGTATGCAGTGGAAAAAAATAAATACTCATTCGAGATTTTGCTGACCATAGTAGGACCAGGCTTGATCTGGTTGCTGCTGTATCGAGCATGGAAACTTGAAGAGTTTTTTCTTCCGTACCTATATGCCTTCACGGCTAGCTTGGCAGTGATCTGGCTGGCGCGCATCAAACACAACGGACAGCCAATAAGTGGAGGTGCTGCGCTTGCCAAAGCGACCTTTCCGCCGGCGGGCATAATGCTTGTGTCATTGACTTGGCTGTTGAAAGGAGAAGCCCAAGTCAGCCTGCTGCTGGGCACGGCGCTGGCAACACTGCTGCTGGCGGGCATAGTAGTATGGTGGCGGCAAGATGGCGGGGAGGAGTCTCGCGGGTGGGACTGGATCTGCCGGAGCAGCTGGGTGCTATTGGGCTCGGCTCTGGTATATTTTGCGTGGGTGGGGCTTTAATCCTCCAATATTTCCACGTGTCCACTTCGACCATCCACTCGCACACGCATACCGGTTTGAAGGCGATGACCAACACCTTTGAGCCCCACTACTGTGGGCAAACCCATTTCACGTGCCACGATCGCCGAATGCGAAAGTAGGCCGCCACGTTCCACCAACAAACCTGACAGTGAGGGATATAAAGGAATCCAACCTGGATCGGTCCGTGGGGCGAATAAAATTTCCCCATTGAGATCGAGGTCATCGCTGGGTGACTTCACACATTTCACATTTCCTTCTACCACGCCCGGGCAGCAGCCGAGGCCCTGGATGGTGTTGGATGTTTCGTCAAAAACCAGCGCAACTTCCTCTTCGGCACCGTGAGTGTTTTGCCAATAGACAGGGCCACGCGTGGTGAAGCGCGCGGCGGGTTCCATCGATTCATAAGTGGCATACTCGGTTTTCCGTTGGCACACAAGCGCTTGCAAATCCTGCCCGGTAAGGTGGGCGGTCATTGCACCGTTGAGTTCCTCAAGTGTGATAAAAAAAATATCCTCCGGCTCCTGCAGAATGCCGTGCACAGCGAAGTCCCTGCCAATGCCATGGAACATTGCTCGTACCACTCCGTAGATGCGGGTGCGGCAAAAGCGGGTGTTCTCGCGGTTGCGCACCGCCTTGCGGGCATGTTTAAGCGACCACCGATAGATCCAGTAACGCCAACCACAGAGATGTTCACGCACCTGTGCCTCGGCTCGCGTGCGGATTTTCTCTTCGCGTTGATCGTATTTATCCAAGTCCAATTCGCCGGTGCGCAGGTAATTGCGCAGGCACACATATAAGAAAGTAGGGTCCTGATGCAGATCAATTTCTTCCAGTTTCATTTCGTTCATGCAACGGAAGCCATATTTGGAAATATAATCGACCACACGCGACTTGAACTCGCCAAAGCCCGACTGCTGCAGTGCCTCATGGCAATCTGCCGCCGGCGTGTTTTTCAGAAGCTCTGGCAAGCTTTTAGTGCGGTTAGCTAATGCAGCCATGCGGATGAGTTCGCGGGTGGGTTCGGCAGACTCGAGATTGCCGTTGCCGCACATCAAGTCGTTCTGCAGTGAATCCTCGAGGTTGCCGAGCCATTTTTGGGTGAGCTTTTTCAACAAACCAAAGTGCACCATGCATAGGTAATCGTTCACGATGGGCGCCTTCCACTCAGTCAACAGGCGCGCCAGCAAATCCTCGAAATGGCCATGAATGTCATCGGCTCGCATTCGGCTGTAATCGCGCGCTCGAAATTCGTCGTAGACAGTATGGAAATATTTCAGAAAATCATCTACAATCGATTGGATGCGGAAATGGTATCCGAGAAATTTTAACCCCGTGAAAAAGCGGCGCACCTTGGAGGAAAGTTTACCTTGAAACCCGGAGGGCTGGAGGCGTTCGGCAATCTCGTCGGCAAGGCATTCGTCGGTCCCCATCATTGTCTCCATGAACGTGCGGTTATACTTGAATCCGGGCAGGATGCTGGTGAGACGGTACCAGTTAAGTAGGTTGTAGTAGATGCGTCCGTGAAATGAGCCGAGCATATTGCGCAGCGTGGGGTCCATCCGGCGAATCTCCGCCGCAGGCACGCCGAGGATTTCGCAGAACTGGACATATACTCGCCCATACACGAAGCGCGCCCACGTGAATGTAAGCGGTAGCGTGATGCCGCCGTAGCTCTCCACGATATTGGAATTATCCCAAATAAATAACTTCCCGGCGGGATTTGGCATGGGTGTGGTGACGGGACGGGACTGGAGCAAAACAAATTTGCCGTTGTGCTTGCCCCACTCGATATCCTGCGGGTATTGGTAAAACTCCTCCACTTTCCGACCAAGACAAGACAGCGATTTCAGCTCAGAGGCGTTCAGCACGGGGGTTTTCTGTAAATCAGTCGACACGGCACGCGTCTCGATGCCGCTCTGTTTGGCAACTTCTACTTGCGTTTCCTTGCACACGACTTCCTGTTCAATCAGCTTGCCGGTGGCTTTCTCAAGTACAAACTGGTCGGCATCCAGTGCACCGGATACTAGTCCTTCGCCGAGGCCGTGCACGGCATTAACAATGCATCGAGTGGGATCCTGAGCCACGGGATCACATGTGAAAAGCACCCCGCTCTTTTCGCACGGAATCATTTCCTGAAACACCACGGCTACCTCCGCCGACATAACCAGCGGCAAACCGTGTTGCAGGCGATAGCCAAGACTGCGCGCGGAATAGGCGGAAGCCCAGCACTGGCGCACAGCCGAACGGGCATCGTACAGCGTGGGCAGATTGAGAAAGGAACTCAACTGGCCCGCAAAGGAATACTGTGCGGAATCCTCGGCGACCGCCGAAGATCGCACGGCGATGGGCGACCTCAACGACTCGAAGGCCGACTCAATGTCGCACTCTATTTCCGGTGGCATCGGCGCGGCGGCAATCAACTGACCGATGGCAGCGGACACGGCTTCGAGTTTTTCCGGTGACCCACCATCATCGGGAGCCAGCGTTTGCAGGTGTTGTTGAATGGCCGCCTCCAAGTCGTTGGCCGCGCAGTAAGCGGCAAAGGTGCTCACGCCCAGCACGCGCCACGCCGGCACCGGAAAACCCTCACGGTGGAGTTGGAACAAGTGCAGCCCCTTGCCTCCGGCCTCTCGCCGGGCAAAATATTCGGTACTATCGGGATTGACGAGCATAGGCGCAGGCGACGGCAATCCCGAGGTACAACAACACAAGAAACCCGGACGTGGCGCCGCGATAAACTTGACCGAACGGTGGCCGGTTGAGAAGCCCGTAGGCCAGCCCAGCCGCAAGTAGCAAGGTGCCGATGGCTGCGGCCCAGCCCAGCAACAGCCGTGAGTGAGCGAGGTGCTCACCCAGCATCAGCCACGTCGCCGCACCAGCCATGATCCACGCGAGCGCCACCGCTCCCCAGCGAGTCCACACTTTGGAATAGGAATTCACCTCGTCACGCTCTTCCTCAGCAGCAAACGTTTTGCGGCCAAATTCGAACAGGTTGAACAGGCACCATGAGCCGAGCGCAAACCGCCACGCGCGGCCGTCCAACTTCCACGGAGCTTGCCCTGTGAATGCTGCGAACAACGTGTGCGTGAGCAGCACCGTGACAACCGTGTGTACGACAGCATAAGCGGTCAGCCGCGGGCGCAGGAAACCACTCAGGAAAAATTCTCGGTACATCAGCATTGAGTATGCGATGGTCATCCCCATGCCTGCCAGTGCGCCCGCGCCCAGCACGCCCATGCCCGCGAGTTCCACAGCAAAACAGACGGCGATCCCGATCTTCAAATGTTTAGGTTGCAACACACCACATACCAGCGGGCGATCCGGGTATACTTGAGCGTCCTCTTCATGATCCTTCAGTTCATCATAAAGGCGAAGTTTAAAAAAGAACGCAAGTGTGGAGAGGCCAGCAAGCAAGAGTAAGGGCAGTGGCACCGAATGCGATTCACCAACCCAGCCAGCTATAAAGGCCCCGTAATGCGCGAGAAATAGCGCAACTATCATAGCTAGATGTGACACTGGATCAAAACGTTGGCGTACAAACACCCACCAGCGACCAGTTAGGCTTTCGGGGATTGCATCATCAGGGTGGGTCACGGAAGGGCTCATGCGATGGTGTCATCCAGTTGCTGGCGAAGAATGGCATATTCTACCTTGCTGTGATGGCGCGGGTCCATTGGGATCTCATCGACTATATGAAGTTCATCCACTGGCAAATCATGCTTTTTCATGATACGTTCAATTTCGTTCCGCTGTTGCGGACACTCGACGGTATTCAACGCTACCACACAGGCGGTGCGTTCTTGCAATTTAGTATCAGGCAGACCCAAATATGCGGCTTGGCGCACAAAAGGCAGCTTCTGTAAAACCATCTCCGCACGTACCGGGAACACATACTGACCATCACGTTGAATAACATTGTGCACACGGCCCACCATCCACAGAAATCCGTTGGCATCCAATCGTGCGAGGTCGCCGGTACGATGCCAGACAGTACCGTCTGCATCGCATATTTTAGTGCGGCAAAAAGCCCCAGGATTATTGTAATAATCCCGGCAAACATGTTCGCCGGCCACGATGAGCTCGCCCACCTCCCCTGGGTTCACCTCTAGCGAAGCCCAGTCGGACTCGGTTTGGATCTCAATCGGATCCGGATGAATCCGGACAAACTTGATGCGTAATGCCGGCACAGGGCGGCCAACGTTTACGCCATCCTCCACCCATTCGGCATCCCTCGCCGAGCGACTTGGCAGGCCAAGCATTTCCTCTGCTTCAATGTGAGCGATCGGCTCCACTTCGGTGGATCCATACAGCACCCAGATGGCTGAATTCGGCGCAATGCTCATGAAGTCCGTAAGATTATTCGGGCTGATCGGGGCGCCACCAGTCACTACGCGGCGCAAATCACGTAGTTGATATCCGTTGCTGGAGCAAAACGAAGACATCGAGTTCAGCAGCCATGGCGAAAGAGTGGTACAGGTCACTTGACAGGCACTCATTTGCGCGAATAACAGCGAGCAGTCACAATCAGCCGGTGCCCCAACATCAATGACTGGGATCACCGTGCTCACACCGGCAGCGATGTTATTCAACGAAAAAATCGGGAAGGCGGGCAGGTCCACATCTTTTTCCGTGTACGGCAAAAAATCATCAAGGGCCTCGTGCTGCGCAGCGAGGAAACGGTGCGTGCGATTGGCCCCTTTGGGCGCACCAGAGCTACCTGTGGTAAAAGTAATTAGAGCAGTGTCCTCTTGCTCCACCGGCTCGATGGGCGCGGGATCTGAATGCTGAATCAATTCCTCAAGCCGTGCGGTGTATTCACCATTGACCGGCCCAAAAGCAATCCGGATGGATAGAGCATTGAGCGTGGGAGAGGCAGCGGCCAGATCAAAAGCCTGTTCAAAACTAATCATCGCCTGGGCATCTACCGCCTGGGCGCTGGTGTCCAACTCATCGCAGCGTGCCCATGAGTCGAGAAACACCGGCACAGCTCCAATGCGTTGAAGTCCCAGCATTGCCGTGTACAGCGCCACCGACATTGGCAGAAACAACAGCACGCAGTCGCCTTTGCTCAGCCCAAGTGAATGGAGACCGCCTGCTGCACGTTCGACTCCCTCGGCAAATTCGCGGAAGCTAGTTCGTTGGTGCTTGATGGGATCCTCGGCGCACTTGCCCTTCATCCAGCGTTGCAGTTCATCCGGCGCCACCCAGTGGTAAGCCGTGGCCTCCGGTTGCGCCTCCGTGTTCCCCTGCAGGAACGAGACCACGTTGTTGTCCGGCGTTACGCCTTCATTGTACCCTATGCGTTCCATCCGGTTTCTTTTCTATAAGATCATTCCCTGCGCGCGTAGTGCCTTCAGTTCCTCCGAACTCGGCGTGCTGGTGAAGACGGGATCTTCACATATGTTGGGTTCACCAATTGGCAAGATATCCTGCTCGGCAATCCGATGAATCAAGCGTGCCAACGCCTCACCCTCTGCCTTGCCCGTGCGGGAAAGATAGGTTAGGTAATCCTTTTCGCCTGGCTCGGAAACTATCTCTTTGACCAATATACGACCGGCATCCACGCGCACGTTCATTTGGTGGATGGTGAATCCGGTCGGACGGTTTTCATTAAGCGCGTACAAATCGCAAAGCGTGCCTCGATATTCGGGCAGCAAGCCGTGATGCACGTTGATGCAGCCTAGGCGCGGAGCCTCGAGTATGGGTTTCTTGTAAATGCAACGGGTGCGCAGGTTGATAATTAGATCAATGTGTTGCTCTCTAACCCATTCACACATTTCTGGAGAATTTATCGTGTCTGCGTGCTTTACCGGGAGGTGTTTCTTGCGGAACAGTTTATCTCGATGTTCCAGTAGCAGTCCAAGCATGTTTCGAGTTAAAGTGCCTGCTAACCGAGTACAGCTGATGGAGTACAGCCCAGCCGTGCGTTTAATAAGGCTCCAGGAAAATTCCTTCAAAACCACCAGTCCAGCGATGTGATCACCCACCTGCTCCAGCAAAGTTTCGAACACATTAGCGTAGTTGCGTGGCATATACGTAACATCCGAGGTGACGAGCAAAACCTTCATCAGCGGATGGGTACGTGCCCAGTAACGAGATAATTGACTTCTGGTTTTCGGTCTGTTTTCCGATTGGACTTGCACGGGGGTATCATACGGAAAAAAGGTGATGATGAGTTATTCGATAAATTCAATGATCCTTCAATGCTAATCAATTTCGATTCAATCCATTCGTTCAATTTTGAGGGGCAAAGCAGGACCAAGCCGGAGGGTGATACTGGGAGCCGGGCGAATGCTATCTCCACCATCCAGTGTAAATTTAAAGCGCTTGAGAAGCATGGATAGAATGATCATGGATTCCATTTTAGCAAACTCATGACCCACACAAAAACGTGCCCCAGCTCCGAATGGCATGAATGCCTCGGGCATTTCATCCCCAAATCGTTCCGGTTTGAAATCATCGGGCTCGTCCCAGAATTCCGGGTGACGGTGAAGGCAGAACGGACTGATTACAATATTGCTCTTCTTAGGAATATGAAATCCGCCGATCATGTCATCTTCATGTACGAAACGGTCCACAACCCAAATAGTGGGGTACATCCGCAATGATTCCCACCAGACATTCCGCGTGAAGGGCATCTTCTCAAGCTCTTCCATTTCAGGCTGGGTCCCGTTGAGGACTTGATTGATTTCCATACGAACCCGATCTTGGGTGTCCTGATGTTTGGCAAGCAGGTAGAGTGTCCAAAGGATGGAGTTGGCTGTCGTCTCATAGCCGCCGAGGAAAAAAGTGATGACCTCATTACGCAACAACTGATGATGTTGTGTGTCCGTGGTATTTGACTTTTCACGAATCAATAGCGAAAGCAGATCATTGTCTTCCGGATGTTTCTGCAGTTGCCTTCGTTTGCTTGCAATAACCTCATCCGCGACGGCGGTGATCTCATAGAAGGCTTTCTTAAAATTAAGATTGCTGCTGGTTGGCACCCACAGTGGAATTGGGATGGCCTGCTGGTTACGCGCGTAGGCATGATCGGTCAACACATCCATCAATTTACAAAGACCGGCAGCTTTCCCAGTCAGATCGGCACCAAACAACACGCGGGCGACAACAGTGAATGTCAATTCCATAACCTCCGGCACCATGTTGAGAGTTTCACCTTTTCGGTCGATGTGGCCCCAGCGAGCCATATGCGTTGTGGTGCAATCGGCCATAGCTTGCGCATAGCCAGGCAGGATATTTCGATGGAATGCTGGCTGCACGAGTTGACGCTGCGTTCTCCAAAAGTCGCCGTTGCTTGTGAGCAAGCTCTCACCGCATATACCTTTTAGATATTTTGAGCTGCGCGTATTCTTTGTGTAGTTGTCTCGATTATCCTGCAGTACATTCCGGATAAGGTCCGGATGATTGACAAGATGGAAAATGAACGGGCCGACCTTAAAACGAACCACGTTGCCGTATCTATGGGAGGAGCTGACGAGAAACCCCAGGATATCCTTTCGGAATTCCGGAATAATGCCCAGAAACCAGTGGCCTTGTGGGCCCGGGGCGGTCTTCAACTCAATTGTCATTGGATATGATTAAAATATAAACGAACGCAAAATCAGAATATATTAAATCAATGTTTAAATCTATATTTTCAATTGGCTTGAATCCAACAACTTCCGGCATGATGCAATCATTAACGCGAGATGAATAGCCTGCTTGATAGTCAGCCGTTTCAATTGGCCTGTATGGAAGAGGACCTCGACAGGTATCGCGACCTGGTAGATCGGCAATCAGAAGATTTCGCCTCGTGGGCCAACGCCCAGTACGCGTTACTGGCGGAAATGAAACCGACGGAGTCCTCGCTGGGCAATGTGCTGAAAACGGAATCTATCAGGGATGGGATAATTTGCGAATTTGGCGTGTGTACAGGGCGATCAACTAACCTTTTGGCCAGGGCATTAAAGCCGCGTGAGGTATTCGGGTTCGATTCCTTTGAAGGCTTGCCGGACGATTGGGTTGTGGGTGACCTCAAGGTCCCGAGAGGATTTCTCGCTGTGGATGCGGACAAGCTTCAATTTGAGCCCAACGTGAATTTGGTGAAGGGATTTTTTAGTGAAACCCTCCCAAAATTTCTAGAAGAGCATAATGAGCCGATCGGGCTAATGCACGTTGACTGTGACACGTATGAATCTACAGTTGATATTCTGAGACTCACATGCGACCGATTGCAACCGGGCAGCATTATTGTCTTTGATGAAATACTTGGAGACATGGGGCTGGAGAATGAGCTGAAGGCATTAGGAGAATTTCTGGAACGCGAGAAATGCGAGACGGAGTGGATCAACTGGGGCGGCCATTGCTGGACGGCCAAGACTCAGGATTCCTTCAAGAAAATCAAGCGCCCGGATTTTTCCCATAAGTTAAAGATGGTGATGTCCAACGGCAGCTACATAATACGTCATCTGCGTAACCCAAAGAAAATTGAAGAATGCAAATCGGCGGCAGCCATAAGATTCAATTAATTAGACTAAATAAAACTATGAGCGAAAAAAACAGTATCGAAAAATGGGCCGCTCTCACCAGTGCCCCTGCGATTGTGGAGTTCTTCGACAACCTCTTTGAGAACCTCGGGGTACGGGTGACCGATACCAACGAGGAATTCACCTGCCACCATCGCGGTGACAAGATTGAGTTAAAGAAGGGGCTGGACGAGGAGGCAGTGGATTACACGGTGGAGATCGAATCCTTTCAGGTTGATCGCCTGGTGACACACACGCACGACAAAGACATTGATGAAATTGAAAAGTATAGGATTGTTTGCGTCCTTTTCACTTCCGCCACGGCCGCCACGTTGAAGAAGCGGCTTTCCGGAAAACTGGTGCGATTCCTTCTGGGCGCCGAGCCCGTGACGCACGTGAACCTCAAGTCCCCCAGTGACGAGGAGCCCGACGCGCAACACACACTAGTAGTCGCTGGCAACCAATGGCTTGCTATTCCCGGCCTGCACGGCGATCCGGACCGCATTTACCACATGACAGTAGATGAAGCGCTGCTCTACCACCGCCGTGTGTTCGCCACCATGAAGAAAGATACCTTTGGTGCCTGGTGGAAATTCGGAGGCTGGTACAAGGACTACCGCGAGACTATCTCCACCTGCCCGAGAAAATAGTCTTGAAGTTTCTCCAATACAAAACCTCTCCATTAATTACGCGGCTCCCTCACAAATTCCAATTGGGACAGTGTGGAAAAGAGTAGGATGTGTTTTGGGAATCGAATCCAACGAACATCAAATCCCCAGTTTTTAGGGGAAATACGGCTATCACACTCTTCTCACAGAAAACGCTGAGAGACCCAATTCTCCCTATGTCTCAGTGATGTTGGGGTGTGGGATTCTTCGGTTGAGTGAATCTCTGTGTTTCTCGGAAGAATTGGGGAGAGTAGTGAGATTGAAGTGAAAATCTTCTGACCTTCTCTGAATCAGGATGGTGGGGTAGTATTCTCTCAGCAATGAAATCCCTAGTTCTAACCGTTCTTTTGTCTCTAAGTTGCCCGCGCGTAACTGCTGCTGATGTGGGCAAACATCTCTTTCTGCTTTCTGGCCAGTCAAACATGAAGCGTTTCCAGCACAAGCAATTCTTCACTCCGGCAGTGCAAGCTGCGTACGGAGCGGATAACGTGATCGTCATCAAGAATGCTCAAGGAGGGCAACCCATCTCAAAATGGTATAAGGCTTGGACTTCTAGTAAAGGTGAGAAGCCGGAGAAAACTGGCCAGCTCTATGATTCTCTGATTGAAAATATAAAAGAGAAAACGGCCGGCACTAAAATTAAGAGTGTCACCTTTATATGGATGCAGGGAGAAGCCGATGTCAAAGCCGGGAATGTTGATGTATATGCCAAGAGCTTTAGAGGGCTTCTGGGGCAATTGGAAAAGGACCTTAAACGTAAGGATATCAATATCATTATCGGTCGCCTGAGCGATTATGGTTTAAAGAAGCGTTCGAACCCAAAATGGGAGGAAATGCGCAAGGTGCAAATGACGTTGGCTGATGAAAATCCTCGTGCCTGTTGGGTGGATACCGATGATCTTAACGGTGAAAAAAACAGCCTTCATTATGTCAGGCCTGAAGGGTACAGGAAGCTTGGCGAACGCTATGTCGAAGCCGCCAGGAAGCTTATTAAGGGAAATAACAAGTGAGTTCTATCCTCTCTAATTCATCTCTGAACCGATTAATCATCATGCGCTTTTTCTATGCCTTACTCACCACTGTACTAACTACCACATTTTCAATTCAGGCTGCCGATAAGCCCAATATTCTTTTTGTTCTTTTCGATGACATGGGTTACGGGGAGCCAACCTCTTACCGGCCTGCAAGCCTGTTCAAAACACCGAATATAGATCGTATGGCAAAGGAGGGCATTCGGTTTACTGATGCTCATTCCTCGGCCGCCAGTTGCACGCCTACCCGCTATGGATTCCTCACAGGTCGTTATCCGCATCGAATCGGGCAATTCGGTGTATTGAGCACCTTCTCGCCACCGCTGATTCCTAAGACTCGGCTGACCGTGGCTTCCTTTCTAAAACAAAATGGGTATGCCACGGCTTGTGTAGGCAAATGGCACTTGGGTATGAACTGGGGCAGACCAAAGACTAAGGGAAAGAACAAGACCAAAAAGGAGTTAAAGATCGGAGAAAAGATGACAGGTGGACCCAATGCGGTTGGCTTTGATTATTTCTACGGATTTACCCATGCCAGAAACATCCAGACCATCATCGAACAGGACACCGTGGTGAAAGAAGTTAAGCCGGTCGAAAATCAACCACTTATGATTGCCAAGGCAATTGAGTTTCTGAAGGAACGTTCGCTTAATAAAGAAAAGCCGTTCTTTCTCTACTTTCCAATGTGCCCCCCGCATAAGCCGGTAGTTCCAGCCCCTCAATATGTAGGTAAGGGAGGTAGGGTTGGCAAAGGATCCTATTCAGATTGGATATACCAAGGAGACGATATGCTGGGACAACTGCTCGATACTCTGGAATCAACAGGTCTAGCAGATGACACGCTCGTTCTAGTTTCAGCAGATAATGGAGCTGCTGGAAGGGAGTATCCACCGCTTCGCGACGACAAAGGTAGTATCTATGAAGGTGGGCATCGTGAACCTTTTCTTGCCAAGTGGCCCGGCAGGATCAAGCCCGGAACAACCAGTGATCAGATTATTTCCATAACCGATATCTTCGCTACCTGCGCAAGTCTGCTTGGAAAATATTTACCCGAAAATGCAGGTGAAGACAGTGTCAGTTTTCTCAACTGCCTATACGGACAACAAGTGGGTCCCTTTCGAGAGGCTAGTGTTCAACAAAGTGGGAAAAAGGCACTAGCGATTCGCAAGGGCAAATGGAAGTTAATCGTTCATGGCGACAATAAGCGTGAGCTGTTTGATTTGAATGCTGACATAGGTGAAAAACATAACGCAATTCAGACACATCCCAAGGTGGCAGCTGAGTTATCCCTGCTACTGCAAAGCTATCTGGACAAAGGACGATCGACACCCGGCAAAGCTCAGCCCCTTGAATATAAGATATCACTAGATGAAATTCGCTATAAGAAAAAGTGAATTTACATGCTAACACTTTGGCGTTCGCGCTTGCGGATTAATTCAGATAACTGTTTGCTTGGGCCATGCGCTTTTTTCTCCTTTTGGTTGTCTTTTCGGCGTTACCGGTGGTGGCTGCAGAAAAACCAAATATCATCCTCCTAATGGGTGATGACCATGGTTGGGCCGAGACCGGTTACTACGACCATCCGCATCTTAAAACACCCGTGCTTGATGAGATGGCGCGAACAGGCCTGCGG
>CAZTTU010000026.1:0-26920 GCA_964616045.1 uncultured Verrucomicrobiota bacterium
CCGCGCGCATGCAGCTGAGTGTGCCCGAGGTCAGCGATCTATCCACCGAGACCAGGGCCACGCTCAAGATGTATGGCGCGGATGATGCCACCAACCCACTCAAGGCGGCCTTCGCCAAGAACAGCATCCTTGCCCGGCGCCTATTGGAAAAAGGCGTGCGCTTTGTGCAGCTTTTTAATGGCGCCTACCAAACCGGCGGCGAAGGCACCAGCAACTGGGATGGCCACAAAAAGCTTGCGGAACAGTACGCCAAGCACGGCCCTGTGCTCGATCAACCCACAGCGGCGCTGCTCAAGGATTTAAAGCAACGGGGTCTTTTGAAGGATACCCTGGTGGTGTGGTGCACCGAGTTTGGCCGCATGCCCACCTTCCAGAAAGGCGCCAGTGGGCGTGACCACAATCCTGATGGCTTCACTGCGTGGCTGGCCGGTGCAGGCGTAAAGCGCGGTTACACCTACGGAGCCACTGACCCCTTCGGCTGGAAGGCAGAACGGGACGTGGCCACCGTGTACGATCTGCACGCCACCATCCTGCATCTTCTGGGTCTCAACCACGAGCGACTCACCTACTACCACAACGGTTTCGAGCGCCGCCTTACCGACGTCCACGGTCACGTCATCCAAGACGTGCTGGCTTAATAAGCAGACAGGTCCTACGATTATTCCCGTGCAAAACACTGTGTCCATTCCGGGACTTACCCTTTGTTTAATATTTCTCAGCACCGTTTCCATTCTCGCCCAAAAACAAAAGACCACTCTCACCACCTACACCTATAAAAAGGTTGAGGAACTGGAAATCAAACTGGATGTACATCGACCAGCCAATAAAAAGATCCGGCCTTTGGCCGTTTGGATTCATGGCGGGGCACTGATTAATGGCGGGCGTTCAGGCATCGGACCGGGGCGGCAATTGTTGCAGGCGGGGTTTGTGGTGGTTTCCATCGATTACCGACTGGCGCCTGAAACCAAGCTGCCTGAAATCATTGCTGATGTGGAGGATGCCTTTAAATGGATTCGCAAACATGGCCGCGAAAAATTTTGGGCCGATACCTCCAAGATTGCCGTCCTGGGCGGTTCAGCCGGCGGGCATCTGACTTTCACCACCGGCTTTCGCGTGAAACCACCGCCCACAGTACTGGTGGCCTACTGGGGCTATGGAGACCTGATTGGCCCGTGGCTCAGTCAACCCAGCCCGCATGCAAGGCACCAAAGCCGCACCCTTATCCCAACCCAAATGAAAGCGGTGGAAGCTGGACCACCGGTGGCCAATTCCTACAGTCGTAAGGGTAATGGCGGGGCGTATTACCAGACCTGCCGCAAGCTGGGGATTTGGCCCGAAAAAGTCAGTGGCTTTGCCGAGACCGATGCCAAGAAATTTGCCCCCTACATGGCAGCTCTAAATGTTTCTCCCAAGTACCCGCCTACACTGATGATCCATGGCACCGAGGATACTGATGTACCGCATGAACAAAGCCTCATCATGGCGCGTGAATTCAAGAAGCACGGTGTGCCCTACCGGTTGATCTCGGTAAAGGACGGCGAACATGGCCTTGGGGGCGGCAAGCCTGAGGACATAAAAACTGCCTGCGCCGCTATGCTGCCCTTTGTGTTGAAATACATGAAGTAAGTCCGAGGACTGCGGTGATCAGGGACGCCTTCACTTTCAAGCTCGCAAACTACCGATAAATATGCTCCACTTCTGGGCTAGGAGGTTTGCAGCATGTTTCCACCCGAACCGGAGAAACCATGGTGGCATCATTTGATGTGGGCGTTGCCGTGCATGATGGCAACCGGCCTACTGGGCTATTGGCTTAATAGCCCCTCTGCCAAAGAAGTCGAAAAAATAGTTGAGGTGCCACAGATCATCTACCGTACCAACACTGTGACTGTAAGCATGCCGGTCACAAACCCTTTACCTCAAGTCGGCTCAGAGATCACCAATCTACCATCCAACACCAATAACTATTTCGCCCAGCGTGGTGTGCCGGTGCGAACCAACCGCACGGCTGCCCTTCGCATCGGGCTTACGGACCCCAATGAAGCCGTGCGGGCTGCACCCGGACATGATGTTGCAGCCATTGACTTTGTGGCGCGCGCGGCACAAACGGATTTTGAGGTGCAGGTGGCGCTGGATCGACTGGGTTTTTCGCCCGGCTCCATTGACGGACTAACCGGGCCACAGACCAAGGCCGCCCTCGAGGCGTATCAACATTGCAACGGTCTGCCCGTCACCGGCATCGTCGACCAAGCCACACGCAACAAGTTGCTACTCACCGCACCCGCTCTATTGGAACGCACGGTGATGCCGGAGGACCTCGCACGCCTTCATTCCCTGGGTCTATCTTGGACGGAGAAATCAAAACAGACAGCACTGGAATTTGAGAGTGTACTGGAAATGTTCGCCGAAGAGCATCATTGCTCACCGCGTTACCTGATGCGGCTAAACCCGACTGTAGCGTGGAATGAGGTTACGCCCGGCACCAAGGTAAAACTGCCAAATACCGCCATGCCCCGACCACAAATGAAGGCTGAGCTGATCCATATCCAGCTATCCCAACGCACACTGGATGTTTATGACGGGGCCACCAACCTGGTCGCGAGATTTCCCTGCTCCATTGCCACGCGAATGGACAGGCGACCGGTGGGACGGCTGGAAATTACCAACGTGGCGGAAGCGGCCGATTACACATTTGACCCCGCCAGATTTCCAAAATCGCCCGAGGCATTGGCTGGTGGAGGTAAACTCACCATCCCGCCGGGGCCGAATAATCCCGTGGGTACCACATGGATGAGTCTCAGCCGAGCCGGCTACGGCATCCATGGCACTCCGGACCCGGAAAAAATCGGCCGCACCACCTCACTCGGTTGTTTTCGATTATCCAACTGGAACGCACAACACCTGGTTAAAATGGTGCGTGTGGGCACGGTGGTTCTGGTTGCCCAATGACCCTTATCAGCGCCTTAGCCAATCGCGCAACGGATTGTGGCGAATGAGATCCCGAAGAAGTTCATTAACCCGGACAGCCTGTTTCTCCTCCAACCGCATCACCAACACCGTAACAATCCCCAGCACCACGAGGAGCGCGGTGAAATAAATGCTGTACTGATTCCAGCTCAATCCCATCCAGGAAATATCCGCTCCCGCAAGCGTGTCGATGAGAACACCCCAGAGGATTGGGAACACGCCAACTGCAAGGCTGCCAACCACCGAGTATAGTGCGAAGAAATGGCTCTTGCCCATCTCCGGCACGGTGGCCATGACCAGCTTGGTGAGACTCATGTAGAAGATGGCGAAGGCAAACCCCATAACGAGATAGGCACCGCAAACCGTCCAAAAGTGAACCGGAAGTTTCCCGCCGCTCATGCCAATCCACACCATTAATACCCCTGCCCAGATGCCCAGCGCCAGGAACATCAGCGGTCGACTGCCCAGGCGGTCCAAGCGCGAGTGCAGAAACCAAAACGTGACCAGACCACCGGCAAATTTGGCCGCGCTGGCATACAGCACGAGATTATCAGCCATTGCCTCCGGCACCTCAGCTATCGCGACTTCCTCCTTGGACGGAATCTTCTTTAAAAATTTCACCATAAACCCCATCAGTCCACCGATGAGCACGGCCCAAGTGAAGCTCACCCAGAGAAGCTTTTGGAATGCCCGATGTTCAAGGATGGCTCGCCACGGCACAGGCTGCTTGTTGTTGGCGTTTTCCTCGGTCACGGGCGCATCAGGCACGCGATGAATAAACCACAGACTCACTAGTCCCATCACAAGACTGAAGGCAAAGAGGACAGCAAATTTATTGGGGCCAGGCTCCTTGCCGAGGTACAGTGCAGCAATGAGCAGTGCGACAAGGCTACCGATGTTGTTGGAGGCGGTCTCGCGCGAGAGGTATCGTCCTCGAACGTTTTTTGTAATCAAGCCAGTGATCCAAGGGTACCATCCCGTGCTGGCAATGCCGCGAATGAGGTTGAAGCAAAAGAGCGATCCAACCACCAATGCGAGCTGGCTCTGCTTGTTGATATTTTCATGAAGCAAAGGCACGGCAATCAGAGGAAGCACAAAAAGTAGGCGGATCGTCCAACCGATGGTAATGAATCGTTTATAGCCGACACGGCTCACGTGGTCCGCGGCGGGAATCTGGAAAATCACCATGATCGGCGTGAGACCGGCGATCAAACCCACCACCGTCGCGCTGGCGTCGAGGCTTGCAGCGTAGAGGAAAATAGGCGTCTCCATCACGATCATTACCGAGACAAAGTTGAAAAAGAAAAAGGCGAACAGGTAGTTGACCCCCTTGGGAAAGCCCGTGCTGTCGACAGCCGCGTTCAACCGGCTTTTTTCTCAGTAGTGCCTGCCACTCCCGAAGGCAAGAATGACGCCAGCAAGCCAGCACAAACCAGCGCGAGGCCAAGATAACTCAGCAAACCACTTCCCCACAATGACCCCACATGGAGCATAATCCCAAGCCCCATCAAGACCGCGACAATGATGGCAATCATGCTGTTATATTCCTTGGCAATATGCCGACCGCTAAGCCAGTGACGCAACGGTTGCGCCGCTGCAAGAATGAGCAGCACCTGGCCGACGGCAAACCATTGCAGCGTATGGAACGCCCCGTCCATGAACCCGTAGCTGTGCAAACCGCTGCCGAGCATATTCACGCCAAACCACGACCATGCGGTAACGATGTTGCCGAAGATAGCCAGATTCATGAGGCCGCGATCTCTAACAATCCCCCCCCAGCGACAGTGAAGGATGATGACATTCCAAACCACAATCAACAACGCGCCGTTTTCCTTTGGATCCCATCCCCAAAATCGGCCCCAGGATTGGTCCGCCCAAATGCCACCCAATACTGTACCCACAAAGCTAAATAGCGTCGCAAAGCAGACAATACCATACACCATGCGCGCCATATTTTTGGCGATTTCTTTTATGAGTAATGGGGTGAAAACACCTAGCAATACGTAAATCACACCCAGAAAACCCGCAAGGAATGTGGCTGCATAGCCTATGGTCACAATCACCACATGCGTTGCGAGCCAAAAATTAGTGTCGAGCACCGCCACCAACTTTGCCATCGTATCTCCATCCTCTGCGAGGGCAGCAGCAATGATGAGGGTGGAAAATCCAACCAACGCCGCCACGCAACTGCCTATACCTTTGCGGTAAATACACTCCACAATCCAACCGAGCATGACCGCACCCCAACCGACAAAGACAGCTGAAGAATACAGGTTAGTCACCGGCGGGCGCCCCTCCAAATACATGCGAAAGACCAGACCTGCAGTATGCAGCAAAAATGCAAGACCAATCAGGTAAAACGCGGTATCCGAAAGCATACGTGAAATGGTCGGCCAGAAGAAACAAAGCCAGCAAAGGCAGGCGAGCAATAAAGCGATCACGTAGATGCCCTGAGCACGCGGAAAGAAAGCAAAGGTATTGTAATAATGTTCTGCTTTACTCTTCTTCATTTCCTTTGCAAAAAAATTACCTTGCAACCAGTCGGTATGTTTCTTGACGGCCTCCCTGAAATCTTCAGGTTTCCCTCCCACATAAGCGCTGCTCATCTCAGCGAAACGATGAACCGGCGCGTCGAGCTTTTTATTGGGAATTCCAGCGAGTATTGAATCGGCAGTTTTATGCCAGATGAATGACTCCCAATCTGGGTCCGGTGACTTCAGTTGGCGTGCTCTGATTTGCTTGATGACAAATTCTTTGACCGCTTTTGCATCATCATCAGTCCATGCCCCCTCGGTTGGATCAGCCAGTTTTGAATTCTTGATTTGCACAATCACCAAGTCGAGCATCTCGCTCCATTTGGATTTATTCCAGCGCCCTAATCCCTGCGGCAATCTGCGCGCATCTTTTTCATCCTTCATAACGTCGATCACCGGTTGCATCCACTGGTGCGCATCCCATTCAGGATCGTCGGTTACCTCGGGAATCATATGAAGATTGCTCCGTATTTTCATGTTCTGCAGCGGACTCTCCACAGTAAGTAGATGACGGGCTAGCTTGGCCTGTTCGGGCTCGTCAAGGGCGAGATAACTTTCAATTGCCTGATTAATCCGCAGGAAGTGCCTCCTTGATGAAGCAGGCATCTGAGGCAGTCGCTCCTGACTGACTGTCTGCAACCGTTTGAAACGATCCTGAACCCTGATGACCAGATGGGAGGGGTCAGGGTTATCAAGATCAGCTTGAGTCACATCTCCAAACCGCCGTAATTCGTGAAATAATCCGGCAAATGTTGAAGACTCACCGGGATGACTTGAGACAAAGGCACGATAGGCATCAGCATTATCAGCTCCCTTCTGCTCCAATTGAAGCAGATGTCCGGCATAGTCAGCAAAGCCCGCAGATTCAGAGTTTGCTTCATTTCCCAAATCCAATCGGTTGGGCTGAAGGCTGGAACGAAGCTGGATATACAATTCCAACGCATTAGCCAGTTTATAGGCAGCCTTTTCGTAGGGCGTGCGGTTGATAGCTTTCTTATTGCCTATCACGCGTCTTTTGCCATGGAGCGATACCACAAAAGGCTTCATTTGCTCAAAGGTGTAATAACGCAGGCCTGATTTATCGACCCCCACCTTTTCCAGCTGCAACTCACTCAAGAGTTCGGGATGGTCAACCCGAAAAATAAACCGTTTGTCAGCCACATCCGGTTTCATCATTGCCTCCATCAGCCACTCTGTGGGGTGTAGCTTTCTCGATCGCTTATAGAACTTCTGATGGGATTTCTGATGAGTCAATCCCTCGCCATTCCCCTTTTGGCTCAGGTCATAAAGGTCACCCCACTCTTTGTTGGGGCCATTCCCATCCAGAGCAATCTTCTGCTGACCGGCGATTTGCAGGAGCGAATTACGGGCAACTGTATCCATCGGCTTAATTCGGCCATCAAGCAGGACCGGCAATGTCCCGAAGGAAAGGTAATCAAATCCCTGCTTGACCTTGGGCGGAAATGCCATGGGCTTCACTACAAACAACAGAAGAAAGATGGCGAAAATGGACCAAGCCACCACCTTGCCAACAATACCCCTCAATCCAATACCCGCCTTTCCAAGTGTTGGCAAAATCTCCTTATTGTCATCAAGTTTGGGCTCATCCTCTTTGCTGCTGTCGAGTTTGGGGGGAGCATTCTCGCCAGCAGATGCAGGAGCTTTACGCTTTTTATTTTTTTTCTTCTTGCTCATGCAGCGGCCTCCTTTCGTTTACGGGCAAAACCAATAAGGTGAAAAAGGAATTGATAGAGCAAACCTACCGAAACGATGATGCAACCAACGTAAGCGGTGAGCCAGTTCGGGTTCTTCACTACCTGCAACACGGTCTGCATCGTGCCCTCCGAACGACTCTGGTTCATTCCGCTCTGATAAAATGCATAACCGCCATTGCGCAAAGGGTTATTCATGTAAATATCAACAGGACGCGATCCACCAGCGTCCTCCACAATCACGCGGCTTTGATAATTTCTGGCAATTTGGGAACCCGGATATTTGTCCCAAGCCAAATCCACCAGCGTGAGATGAAAATCGAGATAATGCCGCTTGCGTCTCATAATGATTCCCCATGACTCCTCACCGGCATTAACCGATTGCTGGAAGTCACTGGAGCAAGAGATAAGCCACTTGCCGAGGCTTTCATTTCCCTTGCTTACTTTGATAACTGCTGCTGGCAGATTTTGATCGTCCTCCAAATCAGCCGGCAGCGGTTTCATAAACCGATAAAAATTACCGAGCTTACCTTCCGTGGTGCCTGTGTAATACCGCTTGGCCTTGAGTTTAATTCGCCCGGAAAAGTCCTTTATATTCTTGATCATCAACTCTTGTTCCTCACCGGTGGATTTATTGTGCTTCTCCAAAAAATTGTCTGCGTGCCGATTGAATTCATCCAACGTCCCTTTTCCAAGCTGTCCTTTCGTTTCCTGTTTGAAGATTCGGCCAATGGTGCGCTGAACTTCGAAACCCCGCATCTTGACTATGAGATCTCTTACTCCCTTATCATTGAAAATGATCTTCGAATGATTTTCCTGAAGACCATAAATACCCATCTCCATCTCGCCCACCTGCCCAAGAGATTCCGCAACCTGACGCATGTCCATCACCTTTGCCCGTTGCTCAAATAAAATATTCTTCAAGGTGGTTAAACCTTTGCGCTTGTTGGGATCCGGCTTTCTCAAGAGATGCTTCTCCATACTGCCCACACGCATATCAATGACCTTGTAGATCTGTTCCACCACATTGTTCTGCGAACCCTGCTGATCTTGCCCATCCAGATCAATCAATTGCTCAGCCGTCATCGGCTTGGCATTCACCCAATAACGCTCCGCCTCAATCCTAAGACCATTGAGTTCGGCGTGTTGCGCCGGCTCCTTGTCTCTCAACATTTGCTCCGGAATGGACACCACCCGGTTTGATCCGCCTTTAACCGGAACAATGAATGCAAGTTCGTTATCGCCAAAGGAAACCGAATAGTTGCGGCGATCGCCACGTTCCATGCTGACAAAACTCTCGACCTGAAAAATATCCGTAAATAACTGGCTGAGCAACAGAGTGATGATGCCGAGGTGGGTGAGGAAAATCCCCCCCTTCTTGAATGATAACTCAAAGCGCACATAGTGGGCCATTAGCAAATTAAACAGCAGAAGGACACCCACCAGATAACCACCGGGGATTGGCGTCCAGACGGAGTCACCGAGGATTTTATCCTGCGTTATCGGGGCCCATTGCCAACCGAAAAGTTGAGCCGTCTTGTTGAGCCCCGCTTCCATTGCCACCTGGTCCACGAACCAGCTTTTAAAATAGCGGTCCACTGCCTCGTTTAAGCCCATCGGTTCCTGCGCCATGGTGCCAAAGAAAATGATGAACAAAGAAAAAGCCAACAACGCGACAGTGAGTCTCAAGGAAGTGAAGAATTTGAATAGAGGATTATTCTTCATTGCTATCGCCAGTGCGGCAGATACTCAAGAAATTCGCCCTTTGATTCTTCCACCACGGAAGCACTTCCCATCAGTTTATAAAACCACGTAAGCTCGTTGCCAGGAGCAATCACACCAATCAGGCGAGTTTCATCCTGCGTGCGTTGCGAGATGCCGGAAATATCAATCATGTGGGCCTCTTTGCCCAGTCCTTTCAACTGCTCCATGGCCCCAGCCAGATTTTTCTCTTCAAGTTTCTCCAGACCCAGCTGCCCACGCCAGCGGTTCATATTTTCCAACAGGCCGCCACCATCACCCTGCAGCACAGTCATGGTAACGCTGGCGGTCCCATTGGCATCCTTGATACTGAAACGCACTTTTTCCGGGCCGAAAGCTGATGCCAAGTCCCAACTCTCCGGCGGGGTTGGCTCGGCGGGAATGGTATAAACCTGAATCTGATTTTTCGGCGCGCAACCCACCAATCCAACAACCGCAATGAGGCTGTGGACTATGCCACGAAACTGATAAGGCCAAATCTTCACTCTAGGATGATATTCGTCAGGTCAGACGCGCGGAAACCGCGAGGGATTCAGTTACTTCAGGTCAAGTGCCATCAAAAACGCGATGTTGTTGGGCGTTTTACGCAGCTTGGAGAGCAGCAACTCCATCGCCTCCACTGCTGGCACATCAGTAAGGGCGCGACGAAGCATGGTGACTTTCTCGTATTCGTCCGGATGATAGAGCAATTCCTCCTTGCGAGTGCCTGACATGGCCACGTTGATGGAGGGGAATATGCGGCGATCCACCAACGATCGATCCAAGTGCACCTCCATGTTGCCGGTGCCTTTGAATTCTTCAAAGATCACCTCGTCCATACGGCTTCCGGTGTCCACGAGCGCCGTGGCCATAATGGTGAGTGAACCGCCCTCCTCAATGTTTCGCGCAGCACCAAAGAAACGCTTAGGCTTGTGCAGGGCGTTGGCGTCCACGCCACCTGAAAGAATCTTTCCCGAGTGCGGCTGCACAGTGTTGTAGGCACGGGCGAGGCGGGTGATAGAATCAAGCAGAATAATTACGTCCTTCTTGTGCTCCACCATGCGGCGAGCCTTTTCAATAACCATCTCGGCCACCTGTACGTGCCGCTCCGGCGGCTCATCAAAAGTGGAACTGATCACTTCAGCCCCAATACAGGTGCGCTGCATATCAGTCACTTCCTCCGGGCGCTCATCGATAAGCAGTATAATCAGAAACGCTTCCGAATTATTCTTCAGCACGGCGTTAGCAAGCTTTTGCATGAGCACAGTCTTGCCCGTGCGAGGGGGCGCCACGATCACACCACGGCTCCCCTTGCCAATGGGGCACACGATATCCAGTACACGGGTGGAGTATTCCTCCGGATCATTTTCAAGAATAAAACGTTCCTCTGGAAACAAAGGGGTAAGATTGTCAAAATGGGTCTTGTCTTTCGCTTTCTCAGGATCTTCATCACCAACCAAATCCACCTTCAGCAGCGCAAAAAACTTCTCCTTCGCTTTCGGGGGCCGGATGCGACCTTGAATCTGGTCGCCAGTCTGCAAATCGAACCGGCGAATCTGTGAGGGCGAAACATACACGTCCTCCGGGCAAGGCAAATAGTTGTAATATGGTGAGCGCAGGAAACCGAAGCCTTCGGGGAGAATCTCCAGCACTCCCATGGCAATGAGCACTCCCTTATCATCAGCGTGTTTGCGGAGAATCTGGAAAATGACCTCATGCTTACGCATGGTGCCAAAGTTTTCCACCTCCATCTCCTTAGCCATGTTGTTGAGCTCGGCGATATCCTTTTTTTGGAGATCTCCAATGTTGATCTCCTCACCATCCGCGTCCTCCAGTGCGGCAAGATCCTCACCGTGTTCTTCCACATCAGCCGGAAGGCCGGCAGGAAGATTGCTGCCGCGCTTGCGACTACCTCCACCGCGCTTCTGCGGTCGGCGTTTGAGATTGTGATTTGAAGGTCTAGGCATGGCTTGTATACGGTAGATCAAACAATAAAACCCGCACCAGAAAGCTGGCATTCAGCTTCAATTCAGTGGGATTATTTGTTGGAAACCAAACCTCGCACTCCACTCAGCAAGTCAATATGGGAGCGGAAAACACGTGGTCAACTCGCGGACACGCTGGCGTACTTTCTTAGCCGCGTCAACATTATTTATATCCGACAGAACCTCGGCGATCATGTCCGCGATAGCCTCCATTTCTGGCTCGCGCATTCCGCGCGTGGTGACCGCCGGCGTGCCTAATCGAATACCGCTGGCCTTGAAGGGCGAAAGCGTCTCAAAGGGGATCGTGTTTTTGTTCACGGTGAGGCCCGCACGATCCAGCGCCTCCTGACAATCCTTGCCGATGAGACCCTTGGCCTGCACATCCACCAGTAGCAAATGATTATCTGTGCCGCCACTCACGAGGCGGAAGCCGTTACGCTCCATGCCCACAGCCAGTGCCTTTGCGTTCATGATGATTTGCTGTTGATACTCCTTGAACTCCTGCGCCAGCGCCTCCTTGAGGCACACGGCCTTGGCCGCAATGACATGCATCAACGGGCCGCCCTGAATACCGGGAAACACCATGCTACTGAGCGGCTTAGAGTATTTTCCCCGGGCCATGATCAGGCCGCCACGCGGACCTCGCAGAGTCTTATGCGTTGTGGTTGTAACAAAGTCCGCGTGCGGCACGGGATTCGGGTGGCATTCTGCTGCGACTAGCCCCGCAATGTGCGCGATATCGGCTAATAACATCGCACCGCTCTCTCGCGCGATCTCGGCCATGCGCTCAAAATCAATCACGCGCGGATAGGCGCTGGCGCCTACTGTGATCATCTGTGGCTTATGTTCCAGCGCCAACGCTGCGAGTTGATCGTAATCAATCCGTTCGTCCTCCTTGCGCACACCGTAGTGGACGATCTCAAAAAACTTGCCGGAGAAGTTGGCCGCGTTGCCGTGGGTAAGATGTCCACCATGGCTGAGATCCATCGTAAGCAATTTGTCGCCCGGCTGAAGCACTGCAAAATACACGGCCATATTCGCGCCACTGCCGGAATGCGGCTGCACATTCACGTATTCCGCGCCAAAAACCTCCTGCGCGCGCGCGATCGCGAGCTCTTCGACCACATCCACATGCTCGCAGCCGCCATACCAGCGCTTGCCTGGATAACCCTCGGCGTATTTGTTGGTGAGCGTGGAGCCTTGCGTCTCCATTACGGCGGGGCTGGTGAAATTCTCGCTTGCTATCAGTTCAATGTTTTCCTGCTGCCTCAGTTTCTCGCGGCGCAATACCTCGTCGATATCCGGATCCACCACTTCCACACGAAGATTAGATTCCATTTTGTTCACGCGTTTCTCATGGCGGCCGCCCTCAAAATGAGCCTTCACAAACGCATCTACAACCCCTTTCGCCGTTTCCACACCCGTCTGGGTGGCGCCGAAACAGAGAACGTTTGCATCATTGTGAGTGCGGGTCAGGGTCGCCGTCTCAGCATTGGCCACCAGCGCCGCACGCACACCGGCAATCTTGTTGGCGGCCATGCTCATGCCAATACCCGTTTTGCAAATGAGCACTCCGAGCGTATGCTGGCCACTAGCCACACTCCTGCCCACAGCCTTGGCAAAATCTGGGTAATCGCAGGCCTCATCATTGATCGGACCATAATCCTGGACAGCGATTCCCTGCGCATTGAGGTGTTCCTTGAGGGATTCCTTGAGCTCAAATCCCCCGTGATCTGCCCCAATGGCGAGGGTTGTTTTGCTGTCGCTTGTTTCAGTCATTGATTGTTGTTCGATAAATGGAATGATCGATTCCACACCCTCCTTGATCTGGTTTCGACATACCTTGTAAATTTCCAGATCGCCACCAATCGGGTCGGCAATATCTTTACCGCTCGCCGGCAATTTCTCCACGAACTCTCTCAGCAGAAAAATCTTTTCCCGTGCCTGTGGAAAAAGTCGGATCAGATTATCCACATGACCACTGGCCAGGCCAAAAATGTAATGCACTTCTTCCATCATCTCCGGCGTGACCAACGCGCTGCGCTGCTTCGCAATGTCGAGCCCCAGTTCCTGCATTGCCGTAACCGCATGGGTGCTGGGTGACTGGCCATTCACCGCCGCCAAGCCGGCCGACAGCGCTTCGAAATCTCCACGCTCTTTCATGAGTTCGCGGAAAAATCCTTCGGCCATCGGACTACGGCAGATATTGCCCGTGCAGACAAAGAGAATTTTTTTCATGCCCTAATTAGGATCGTGCACCGGTTACTCAATCCTCCAGCGCCTTAGCGGCAATATCCCCGCGAACGTGCGACCCTTCAAACCTTATTTTATCCACCGCCGCGTAGGCCGCATTGCGCGCCGTCAGTAAGGTCAGGCCCAGCGCCGTTACCCCCAACACACGTCCACCACTAGTAACAAGGTGGCCGTCATCCAGTTTCGTGCCCGCATGGAAAACCTTTACATCTTCCATCGCGTCAGCTTTTTCGAGGCCGGAAATCGGAAGACCTTTCTCGTAACTGCCCGGATAACCGCCTGAGGCCATCACCACGCACACGGCCGCCTGAGATTTCCAGCGCACATCCATCTCGGCCAATCTTCGGTCGATGCATGCCTCAAAAAGGTCAACCAGATCGGTTTCCAAGCGCATCAGATACACCTGCGTTTCCGGATCACCCCAGCGCGCATTAAACTCCAACACCTTCGGACCATCCGCTGTAAGCATCAGACCCGGATATAACATTCCACGAAAATCAATTCCTTCGGACCGGCACCCCACCAGCCACGAATCCACCACCGCCCGAGTCGCCGCCTGCAATTCCTCCTCACTCAAAAAAGGAGCTGGAGAGTACGTACCCATTCCTCCCGTGTTAAGTCCCTTGTCTCCGTCCAAGGCGCGTTTGTGATCCTGCGATGTGGGAAACAGTATGGCAGTACGCCCGTCACACAATACGTGCAACGATATCTCCACCCCCTCAAGAAATTCCTGGATCACGATATGATTGCCCGCCTCCCCGAACGCCTTGTCGATCATCACTGAGTCAATTGCCGCTTCAGCTTCCTCCATCGTGCTACATACCAGTACACCTTTGCCCAACGCCAGCCCGTCGGCCTTCACCACACAACGACCATTAAGTTCTGCCGCAAACGCTTTGGCCGCCGTTGGAAAATTGAATGTGCCCGCCTTGGCCGTCGGAATGCCGTGGCGCGCCATAAAATCCTGCGCGAATACTTTTGAGGATTCAAACTGTGCAGCCTCCCTGTTCGGCCCCCAAATGCGCAAGCCGTGCTCCTCAAAGAGATCGACAATGCCCTCCGCCAGAGGATTATCCGGTCCCACCACCGTGAGATCCGGCTGATGCTGTAGCGAAAATTTCAATAGCTCCGGCAGATCATCTGCACCTATTGATACGCACTCAACAGGTTCGCCATCGACAGTCATCTCTTCAGCAATACCCCCATTGCCCGGAGCCACCCACAACTTATCCACACGGGAACTCTGTGCCAGCTTCCAAGCCAACGCATGCTCACGCCCGCCACCGCCAATCAACATAACCTTCATGAAATCAGTTTAACCTTTCCTCTCCCCTTGGTGACCTCTCCAATCACCCACGCACCAAACCCACGACGGCGAATACTGCGCAATATACCATCAGCTTTCGGACCGCTAACGATGGCCGTCATGCCAATGCCCATGTTGAACACCTGATACATCTCCCTCTCATCAACCTTACCGTGTTTCTGAATCAAATCAAAAACCGGGAGCACCGGCCAAGAGCCCTTACGGATAATCACTCCACAATTTTTCGGTAAAACCCGCGGAATATTGTCTATAAAACCACCGCCGGTGATATGAGCAAGCCCCTTGATGGCGCGCGCACGGCCGGGCTTGTTGAAACTCTTGAGTAACGCCTGCACCAGCGGCCCATAGCTCATGTGCACTTTGAGCAGTTCATCTCCTACACTGCAGCCCAGTTCGGGCACGCGACTGCGAGATTTAAACTTCATCGTCTCGAAGAACACCTTCCTTGCGAGCGAGTAGCCATTGGTGTGCAACCCGCTGGAAGCAATGCCGATCACAGTATCGCTCGGCTTGATGCCGCGTCCATCGAGCATCGCAACCTTATCGACCACACCAACGATGGTGCCACTCACGTCGTATTCGCCCTTCTGATAAAAGCCCGGCATCTGCGCGGTCTCACCGCCGATGAGTGCGCAGTTGTTTTCCGCACAGCCCTTGGCGAAGCCCGTTATGATTTCATTAAACACGTGCGGCTTCAAAACTCCCGTACCAAGGTAATCCAAAAAGAAAAGCGCCTCTGCGCCAAGCACCGCGATGTCATCCACACAATGATTCACAAGATCCTGCCCGATAGTGTCGTGCCGGTTCATCTCAAAGGCAATCTTCAGCTTGGTACCCACACCGTCCACGCTGGAAACAAGCACAGGCTGTTTGTATTTTCGGGTGTTGAATCCAAAGAGCCCGCCAAAGCCGCCTACTTTGCCGAGAACCTCCGGGCGCGTAGCAGACTTAAGCAATCGCGACAAGCGCGCCTTCACCTGATTGCCAAGAGCGAGATCCACACCTGCTTTTGCGTATGCGGTATCTGCCATGAAATTTACAGGAGCTTCGGCTGCGAATCATCCATTACCAGACTCTCCGTCCGCGCGCGCCGGCCTTCCATGATGTGTTTATCCACGTTAGGGTCGTATTCCACTGGATACATGCCGTCATAGCACGCCATGCAAAAGGAATCCTTGGACTTGCCGGTGGCACGCACCATCCCTTCTTGCGAAAGATAATTTACCGAATCGGCATTCAGGTAGGTGCAAATTTCATCGAGCGTATGGTTTGCCGCCATAAGCTTGTTGCGATCCGGGAAATCAATCCCGTAAACGCACGGATTTTTGTGGGGAGGACAACTCACCATCACGTGCACCTCCTTCGCACCCGCTTCCTTGAGGCTGTTGACTCGTTTCTTGCAGGTGGTCCCGCGGACGATAGAATCGTCGACAACGATCACGCGCTTGTCCTTCACCAACCCAGTGATAAGGTTGAGCTTCACGCGCACATTGAAATCGCGAATGAGTTGGCTCGGCTGCAGAAAGCTGCGCCCCACATAGTGATTGCGAACAAAGGCCATCTCAAACGGAACACCACTTTCGAGTGAGTAACCCAGTGCCGCGCAATTGCCGCTGTCCGGAATGGGCACCACAATATCAGCGTCAACGAGATTCTCGCGGGCCAACTCGCGGCCCATGTTCACGCGCACCTTGTACACATTTTGATCAGCGAGATTGCTGTCCGGCCGTGCGAAGTAAACGTATTCAAAGATACAGAACGACCGTTTCTCCTGCTCGGGAAAAGCCTGAATACTGCGCAGGCCATTGTCATCGATGATAACAATTTCGCCCGGCTCCACGTCACGCACAAACTCCGCCTCAATCAGATCCAGCGCACACGTCTCGCTGCTGAGCACATGAGAGCCATTGGCCAACTTGCCGATACACAGCGGCCGGAAACCGTGAGGATCGCGTACTCCTATCATTTCCCTCTCGGTCATGATCAACAGGGAAAAGGCCCCCTCAAGTTTACGGATGGTGGAGACCAGCGTATTCTCACCATTTTGAGTTGGTTGCGCTAGCCAGTGCAAAACGATTTCACTATCCACCGTAGTCTGAAAAATTGAACCTCGCTCTTCTAACTCCAAGCGCAATGCTGCGGCGTTGGTGAGGTTGCCGTTATGGGCGATGGCAATCTGACCTCTCGAACAATCCACCGTTAGCGGCTGTGAATTGCTGATGTTCGAGGAACCCGTGGTGGAATAACGCGTGTGACCGATAGCCATTTCCCCGACCAACGCGTGCAACCCTTCTCCTTTGAAAACCTGCGGTACTAGTCCCATGCCCTTGTGCTGGCGAAACAGCTTGCCATCGCAAGCGACGATACCGGCGCTTTCCTGACCACGATGTTGCAACGCATAAAGCCCGTAATAGGTAAGTTCGGCGGCGTTGGGATGACCGTACACACCAAAGACACCGCAGTAATGCTTAGGGTAATGTAAGTTCGAATCCATTGTCTTCACGCCATCGCGTTGCCGATGGCATTCCACCAGAGATCATGCAAACCCGCAATCTCCCATGTGTAGTCATCGATTTGAGTTTTGATTCTCAACTCCGCGCCACCCACTGTGCCAATCCGCTGCGCCGGCACGCCCATGAGCTGGGCACGCTCTACTGCCTTCACCGAATTAAGCTCGGAAGTTGTGATTATCACGCGACCGGTAGTTTCTCCAAAGAGCAAGGCATCAGGACGAGTATCCATGATTTCGCTCAAGTCCACTTCCGCCCCAAGAAAACGGGGGGTATTCCGTGACTCAAATTTGGAGAAGCAGCACTCGGCCAAGGCCACGGCTAGGCCACCCTCAGAACAGTCATGGGCACTCTTAACTAGCCCACTCTGGATGAGGCCCAGTAACGTGATCCCCAGTGTTCGTTCGGCGTCCAGATCGCAACGTGGCGGCCGCCCGCTCTTAATGTCATGCAACACCTGCAAATAAGCCGAGCCCCCCAGACCTTCCAACAAATCCTTCGTATCGACTGGCTCTCCCAGCAGAATCACAACATCATCTTCGTCCTTGAACCACTGCGTGGTCACATGCGACTCATCCTCGATAAGTCCAACCATCGCAATTGTCGGCGAGGGATCCACCGCACCGTCGGGATTCTGGTTGTATAGGCTGACATTACCGCCAGTGACTGGCGCGTTGAAAACCTTGCAACCCTCGGCCAAGCCGCGCACTGATTCCTTAAGCTGCCAAAATATTTCAGGATTGTGTGGGCTTCCAAAATTCAGGTTGTCAGTGGAACCAATGGGAAGCGCGCCACTGCAAGCGAGATTGCGAGCACATTCGGCCACCGCCGCCTTGGCTCCCTCAAAGGGATCGAGGTACACTTGGGCAGCATTGCAGTCAACGCTGATCGCAAGAATTTTTTCCGGAAAGCTATCCCTATCATCGACACCCGGGATGCTGTCAGCCTTCACACGAATCACCGCTGCATCACTGCCGGGATTCACCATCGAGTTGGCACGCACCATGTGGTCGTATTGACGATAAACCCAGTTCTTCGACGCGATGGTCGGCCATTCTAACAGTTTCTCCAGCGCTTTCCGGGGATCGTCAAGATCATCCACTTCATCAAGTGTGAAGCAGTGCACATCGGAGAGGTATTTGGGCTTTTTCGCCTCCCGATGGTAAACGGGCGCTTCGTCAGCTAGTTTACTGGCAGGTAAATCGGCGACTTTTCTTCCATTGTTTTTCACCACCATTTGGCCGGTATCGGTCACTCGTCCAATCTCCGCCCAAGGTAAATCCCATTTATCGAAAATGCGTTTGACATCTTCCTCGCGACCTTTCTTCACGATGATGAGCATGCGTTCCTGTGATTCGCTGAGGAGTATCTCATAGGGCGTCATGCCGGGGCTACGCTGGGGAACCTTGGCTAAATCAATCTCAATGCCCGTACCACCGCGCGCGGCGGTTTCGCAGGTGGAACAAGTCAGACCGGCCGCACCCATATCCTGAATGCCTGCAACCACCCCGGTCGCCAACAGCTCCAGACATGCCTCCACACAAAGTTTTTCCAAGAACGGATCACCCACTTGCACCGCGTTGCGTTGTTGCTCTGCGGATTCTTCAGTCAGGTCCTGCGAGGCAAAAGATGCACCTGCAAGCCCATCGCATCCGGTGGCCGGACCAACATAGAACACGGGATTGCCGATGCCCTTCGCTGCACCGCGGGCAATTTGATCGTGCCGCAGTACACCAAGTGCAAAGACGTTCACCAGGGGATTCCCCTCAAATGATTTGTCGAAATAAACCTCGCCCGCAATAGTCGGGATACCGAAACAATTTCCGTAATGCGCAATGCCACTGACCACTCCGCCAAAAAGCCGGCGCACCGTTGAATTGGTCAACTCGCCAAATCTCAGGGAGTTAACTGCACAAACCGGCCGTGCTCCCATGGTAAAGATATCCCGGATGATGCCACCTACGCCAGTGGCAGCGCCTTGAAACGGATCCACGGCGCTGGGATGATTGTGGCTCTCCATCTTAAACGAAATGGCCAGCCCATCGCCAATATCAAGAATGCCGGCATTCTCCTCACCCGCTCCCACGAGCACGCGTGGTGACTGGGTGGGGAAGGTTTTCAACAATGGTCGAGTATTTTTATACGAGCAATGCTCACTCCACATCACGCTGAATATACCCAGCTCAGTGTAATTCGGCTCGCGTCCAAGCAGCTCCTGAATACGTTCGTATTCCTCCGGCGTGAGGCCGTGTTCTTCAATCAGCTCTGGGGTGATGGAAGGTTCGGCAGACACCTAGGCGGGCATCGGTTCAGGTTGCGATTTCGGGGTGTGAATAAGGCTCTCAAAAATAAGGCGGCCATCATCGCAGCCCAGCAAGGCCTCGGCGGCGCGCTCAGGGTGCGGCATCATGCCCGCCACATTACGGGCTTCATTGCAGATGCCAGCGATGTTGGCTAGCGAACCGTTGGGATTAGCGTGATCGGTTGCAACACCTTCGGCATCGACGTACTGGAACAGGATTTGGTCATTGGCCTCCAGCAATTCCCGCGCCTCTGTATCGCAAAAGTAATTTCCATCACCATGAGCAATGGGAATGCGCAAAATTTTCCCCTCAGGCACTTGGCTCGTAAAGGGAGAGTCGTGCGTGGCCACTTTCAGGTAAACATGTTCGCAGCGAAACTGCAGCGAGCGGTTGCGGATAAGCGCACCGGGCAACAGGCCTGCTTCGCAGAGAATTTGAAAGCCATTGCAAATACCGAGCACAAGACCGCCGTTTTCGGCAAACTCCTTCACGGCCTGCATCACGGGGCTGAAGCACGCAATGGATCCGGTGCGAAGATAATCGCCATAGCTAAAACCACCCGGCACCAGCACGGCATCAGCATCGCCCACGCTGCTTTCTTTATGCCACAATAAACGAGCGGGATAGCCCAGCACATTCCGCAGGACATGCACACAGTCCTGATCGCAGTTGGAACCGGGGAATTGGAGAACAACGAAATTCATCAGGCCTCAAACATGAGTCGATAGTCCTCAATGTTTGGGTTTGCGAGAAATTTATCGGCGTATTCATCGAGTTGTTCCTCAACCTCTTCACGATTGCCCTCCATCTCGATCTCGATGTATTTGCCAATACGCACGTCCTCGACGCCAACACAGCCCATTTGCTCAAGCGCCGTCCGGACCGTTTTCCCCTGCGGATCCAGCACTTCTTTCTTGGGGGTAATAATGACTTTAACCTTCATGGAAGCGAACGGCTTCCAGAAACCGCATTTGGCGCCCAACGGTCAAGTGGCATTTGTTGGGGTTGTTGACAAAAAACCCGCGCGCCTCATGGCGCGCGGAGCAAGCAATTCAGGGAATATCATTCATCATCATCATCCGGATCGCCCTCTTCATCCTTCGACTTGGGCTTAAACTTGATTGTATCGCCACTAACGTCGGGTGGTTCTTCATTCTCACCCTCCCCTTCATTTGTGGCTTCGTGATGCAATTTATCGACTATATCGGGATCATCTTTAACCCCTCCACAGCCAAACAGAGCAACCAATCCAACCGCAAACACAATCAATGTGAGTTCGTTTTTATATTCTTTCATAAGCGTGCATCCTACTGGTATGGCCTGAGGATAACCAAGCTGGGCATGGTGGTAACCGCTGAACCTTCAGCAAAAACATCATTCGCGCGTTTCATTTGATCATTAAATTCCGAGGAGCTTCCCTGCGCTACCGCCCCCCCCCCGGTAACCCAATTGCCTTGATCTGCACCGAGTCCAGTCATACTGTATTGGGCGCTTCCCGGACCGTAATAAGAATTTCCATGGTGCATATGGTTCATGCCACCCATATTCATGCCACCCATGGGTTTCCTAGTTTCCATGGTAGGACACAAGTGTGCACGGTAAGCATGCCACGTGTATTTCATAGGATAATGAGGATACAGCCAACGAGCCTTGTCTGCTGTGTATCCGCCATATTGCATGAAATAAGGCATCCACTGGTCATTATGTCCCTGAACATTACGAGTCAGTGCTAAAACCGTGTCCTGCACATCCAGATCACCCTGCATGGCTATTGAGTAGCTTTGAAGATTACGCGAGTGCGACAGGTTGGTGCCCGCATTGTACTCATCAAAGTTCTTCTCCCTTTTGCGACGTTGCCGTGCAACCACCTTTTGATCAAGCGGCGAGCCGATTGTGGAATAGCCTTGAAGTGACTGGCGAATGGTATAGGCATTCAACCAGCGATCGCCTCGAATCGGATCAGTCCAAGTGCGATAACCCACGGCATTGGCACGCCGATTATGATCAGCAGTCCCCCAAATCGGAGCAAACTGTGAATCAAATTGTGGTGTAGCTCCATCAAACTCCGAAGCGTAGGAGGCATAAGCCTTGTGAATTTGGCCAAGGTTATTACCACACTTCATACGGTTGGCCTTGTTTTTGGCCTTGGCCAAGACAGGCAGCAGCATGCTGGCAAGGATACCGATAATGGCAATCACCACCAAAAGTTCAATCAAGGTAAAACCTTCTTTATTTTTCCGAGTAAAATTATTTTTGTTCATTTTCTTTTTTGTTTAACGGTTCAATTAATTGATATTAATGCACATCACTGATGCCGCATTCCAAACAGCAACAGTCGTTAAAGAAACAACTCAATCACAGTTTGGTTGAAATTCCGAATGGGGAATTAAACCGTATTTTTTGGAGGAGGTCTTGGCGGCGATTCCATGTCTCCGCCATGAATAATTAAGTTATCGTGGAGCAAGCAGAAAGAAAGGTGTGGCACAACCAGCAAATTATCTTTGATGGCAGACACCGCATCCAATGAAGACACGGGCCTTAATGTCATTTTCTTCTCACCGGCGCTGTTTTCCCTGTTTTCCTGAATAAACAAACACAGTGCGCAGGCTTCTTGACCACTCGTGGCCTTCTCTATTGCAACTGGAAGAGGCATTGTCTGCATATTCGTTAGAGTCATGCCAGTCCATGCCACCACTTGTAATGCCGCCCATTGCAGGCCTAGAGCAAGTGCGATGACAACAAGCACCACGGCTTTCAAGGCACGCAAATTGGCTGGGTGGTTAGTCATTTGGTCAGTTCTCTACTCGCAACAGGAATTCTTTGGAGAGCTGGCTGTTGGCTTGGGGCACCGGGATGGCATTGAACTGCCAATTCACTTTGATACGATAACGCAGTTCTTCAGCCTTGGTGCCGATTGGCACCAGAGTTTCCCAACGGTTGGTAAGAAGCTGGGTCCGTTTCATGGGATAGGCATTGGTCCCAACAAGCACGACAGGTTTTACCGTTTCGCGGCGTAATGCAGTTTGGTTGCTTTCCCAGATCATTTCCACCGGATAAAACCCTGTATCATTTCGGAGCATGCGTTTGGGCGTGAGGTTGGTGATGGTGGTTTGCACGCACCCCATCAGCAGACTCAAGCTCATCAAGCAAATTATCCGACTGTATCTCATCCTCATGGGGTCACCAACTCTACAAGAACAACACAACAAGTAAAGTGTTTTGGGTGGCCAACTGGCCAAATTAGTTTGACCCCTCTACTTCCATCAGGTATGCCTCCGCCCTCTCGGAAACACATTATGTTTGGCACTATTCGCAAGCATTCGCAGGCACTTTGGATTCCGATCATCATTGTGATCGTAATCAGTTTTGTCGTCTACTTTCAACCAAACCAACCCAGCGGAGACCAACGGTCCGAGGCAATTGACGAGCTAAAATTTCCTCGACAGCAAGTGTTACTGGAGCAGGCCCTGAATCTTTTTCAGCGTTTTGGAGGCATGTTGCCGCCCGGGTTTGATGCTTCCGCTTTAGCTAATCAAATACAGCCTCACAACCTAATGGGCAATGATTTTCAGACTCAGCAGAAACTGGGCGATCTAGATGATTATCCTGGTCTTGATTTCCAAGCACAGATGCGGATGTTACGATTGAGGAAAGCGAGCGACTTGGGCATCAGGGTAAGCCTTGATACAGCAGAAGCCCGCCTTGAACAAATGTTCTCCCAACCCGGCGGCGGGTTTTCCCAGGAAAATTTCACTAGCGTTCTCACTCCATTAGCAAGAGCTGGTTTCCTTCATTTTGACACGGAACAAAAAGAAGTAAGTGAAATCGGCAAGAAACAGTTCCGGCAGTTCATTCTGGAAGGGATCATAATGGAACAGCTTGACGAACTCATGACACGCAGCAGCGGATTCTTTCCCGATAAGGCCATAGAAGCCTCCCTGATTGAGGCAAACAAAAAATACACAGCACAGGCGGTCTTTTTCTCATCCAGCAACCATCTAGCCAGCGTCACAAATGCCATCGATGCCAACAGTACGATCATTACCAAACACTACGAAACCATGGTTGATCAGTATCGTATCGAAGAAAAACGCATCATCGGCTACGTGAAGATTTCCAACGTCCACTACCTGCCGCAGGCTGAGAAGAAAATTAACTTTCCAACCTTGGTAACCGATCGAATAAAACTACATCACAGCTCGACCAATTCAGTCAATTTTTTCAGGGACACCAATGGAACCAAGTTACCCAACGGCCCCGCGTTGGTTGCCGCTGCACAAGCGGATATGCGTGAAAAACACCAAGAGGAAATCAACCAACATACCGACCCCCCGACAAAAAATGAGGCAAATTTATTTCTGAGAAAAATTTTTGAAAACCAACCGCAAGAAAAATGGGCCATCCCGCGCTTGAAACAGGAATCCAAGGCATGGGTCGGAGAAGGCAAACAACCGCTCAACTACCGGGAAGCCACCGTTTCCCGCGACAACGAAAACAAGGTGCTGCCTCAAGGCGTAATAGACGATGTCTATGGACCTTTTGTCTCCGCCCTGAAAGGAGATCTTTACCCCCGCCTTATCAAGATCCCTGGAGATGGTTTTTACCTGATTGGGTTTGTGGACAATATTGCAGGTCGTCCACGAAAATTTGAGGAATTAAATGACAATGAAAAATCCGAGGTAAAAACGAGCTTCATTGAGGAAGAAGTCGCACGCCGTACTAAAGAAGATGCCCATGAATTCAGGGAGGGAATTATGGAACTCATGGGATCCGGCCAGAGTTTTGCAGACTCCATTCGCCTCAGCCCCAACCCAAAGGTGCAGTTACCAGCCATGAAACTCAACAGCACCAACCAAGTAGCAGGGCTAAAAGGACTCGCCTCCTTGGACCAGATCCAGTCCGCCATCCGCCTCAATCCTGATGAAGCCAAGCCGGGATGGATTTCTGAATTCACTCCAGCAGCCAACGAAAAAAGCGATGGTTTCGTTGTGCATGTTTCCGCCGTGGAGGCTGGCGAACCCCCAACGCCCGCCGAACTCCAAAGAACCGCAGAATCCGAGCGCCAAAGGGCACGCAACTTTTCTTCCAGCATGATGGCTGCCCGCTTCGGGATGGTGCCCAACTGGTTACAGGCCGATGTACAAGCGCTCAACGGAAAACTCTACAAACGGGGTCTTGAACAACGCAAAGATAACATCGAATTTGAGATTGAGAGCAAACAGAATGAAGCGAAAGAAATAGAAGAGATTTTAAGGGAAATCGAGTCCGGCATACGGAAGGAAGATGAGGAAACAAGGGCCGGATTGGAAAAAAGTCTCGCCGAAGCACGACGGGAAATTCTGAGTCTCAATGAATTGAGCAAAAAATTACCCCAGCTCATTGAGGAGATTGGGAATGCTGCGGGTGCCGGCAGTGATGCTAAAAAATAATTCCGCTCACACAGTGTCTTCTTCGATGTCCCGACGCGCCCGCCGCGGCAGCCAAGGCCGAATGAAGCCGTACCCCAAGTAGACAATAAAGACCAGCGGCGCCATTATCGGCAGTGCCTTGCGGCCCAGCGTAAATAGCAACCCAATCCCGACCGCCGCCATCACGAAGAAGAAAAATGAGCGTGAGCCGCGCAGATTCACCTTCTTGAAAGTCGGATACTTCACCTTACTTACCATCATCACCGAAAGAAAGATCAGCAACACCGGCAGCGCAAATTTCCAGTTACCCTTAATAAATTCACGCTCCTCAAACCAAATCAAAAAATACGTGATGCTCGCCACCAGCCCCGCCGCAGCCGGGATGGGAAAGCCAATAAATTCGCTCGAGCGATCCGTCTTCCCCTCTTTTTTCTGTTCCTCCTCTATGGCCGACAGGCAATTGAATCGAGCCAATCGCAGGGCACCACAAATCACATAAATCGAGGCAATAAACCAGCCCAACTCCTGCATGTCCTCGTGAAATACATCCCTCAACACAATCCTGTGAACCAAGAACGCTGGCACCAATCCGAAGGACACGATGTCCGCCAGTGAATCAAACTCCCGCCCAAACGGACTCTCGTAGCCCCCCATCCGCGCCACGCGCCCGTCCAGTGCATCAAACACGCAAGCCAGGAGAACCAACTCAAGAGCCCAGTAGATTTTCATCTGCGCCTCTGCGAAGGTGGCCTCTTCATACAGTGACGGCGCGCCCACGATGAACGTTAACGCCAGAAATCCGCAGAAGAGATTGCCAGCCGTAAAGAGATTCGGCAGAAAATAAATCTTCAGTTCGCCACTGCTGTTCTTGGACTCATCCATCAGCGTCGCAGACGTTACGCTAAAACCTCTACCAACGAAAGCCGATAATCCATATCTCGTTTTCAATCGGTTTTAGCATTACCGAATTTCTTTTGTTTGCCTGGGAAGATGACGCGGCTAGATTGTGCGTGTGAATGATATGGTTTCTGACCTCGCCATGAAACTGGGTGACACTGCCGAAGGATGCCCTCAGGCTATTCTTCCCCATCCAAGTTTAAATGAAGCGACACCCGATACCGGCAAATGCATTTTGGAGTCCCCGACGTATTTACCTAAAGCGCACGAGCAATCCTGATACATGAGACGTAACATTGTCTATTTTGATTTGGAAACGCAGAAATCCGCGAGTGATGTCGGGGGGTGGAATCATATCAACCAAATGGGCATGAGTGTGGGTGTGACTTATAGCACGGCTCGCGGCGGTTACATAGTGTATGGAGAGGAACAGGTGGAGGAGTTGATTAAAGAACTGCAACGGGCCGATCTAGTGGTGGGATTCAATCAAATCCGGTTTGACTACAAAGTGTTGGAGGGCTACTCGATTTTTGATTTTAGCCAAGTGCCTTCGCTCGATATGTTGGTGGAACTGGACAAGATATTGGGCCACAAGCTGCCATTAGACTCCGTTGCCCAGGCCACGTTGGGCTGCGAGAAAACCGCCGAAGGTTTACAGGCTATTGATTGGTTTCGTGAAGGCAAGATCGCTGAGATTGCTGAATACTGCCTGTTTGACGTAAAGATAACAAAACTCGTCCATGAATACGGCGCAGCTCATGGACACCTTTTCTACACAAACAAATACAGTAATGGTAAGTTAAAGGTGGAAGTTGACTGGTAACCGTAAACCGCACCTTCAACACGGCTAAACAATGCCGTTTTTGTGTGGTTTAGGCGACTGTTATTTGTCCTGCACGGTTTGGAAGGGGATACCTAGCCGCCTGTGCCGCGGAAGCAGTAACTCAAACTCCAACCATCACTGGCTTTGTAGTCGTCGATGCTCTTGGTCTATTTGGTGGTATCGCCTGCTCGAATGGTGAGCGGTTCTTTTGAGGGAATGTCAGCAGCCATTTATTGTTGCGAATCTTCGGGTTTACAGGCGTGAGCGTGGTGGTATGGTTGGCGCATGAAATACGTCCCGTGGATTCTTTGTGTTATTCTGGCAGTAGTTTGTGCCGTCCTTATCGCCGCAGGAATTTTGTTTGTTGCCGGATTTGCTGCCGAGAAAAAAGAGATGGAACAGGCGATGATTGCTGTCGATAATAGAGCGGCATCGGCCGGTGCCAACGCAAGAAAATTACAGAG
>CAZTTU010000027.1:0-25531 GCA_964616045.1 uncultured Verrucomicrobiota bacterium
TGCATCGCGAAAGTGAGTTTTTCATCGTGCCATTGTTGACTCTCCTTGAACTCCTGCTGAAAATACTCCAAACTATTGTTCATCCATCCCATATCCCACTTAAGGGTAAAGCCCAAGGCCAAGTTTTCCCGCGTACCCTCACGAGTAACGCCTGACCAGTCAGTGGATTCCTCGGCAATGGTCACCACCCCTGGATGCTTCATTTCCACGCCAGAATCCTTAGAGCCCACGACACGGTTTAATTCCTGAAAAAAATCAACCGCATCCAGATTCTCATTGCCTTTAAGCATCCTGCCTCGATGACTTTTATCCTTATACTCGTTGGGCTCCCATTCGCCGGGCTTCCGCGCGTAGTCGAGGTAGAGCATTGACGCCACAGCGTCCACTCGCAAACCGTCCACATGAAACTCTTCACACCAGTACAGCGCATTAGCGATAAGGAAACTGATCGCCTCCTTTTTACCAAAGTTGAATTCCAGCGTACCCCATTCCGGGTGTTCACTCCGCCTCTTATCAGGATGTTCAAAAACCGGCTCACCGCTAAAACACTCCAACCCCCATCCATCTTTGGCGAAATGTCCAGGCACCCAGTCAATAATGACGCCGATGCCCTTCTCATGCAGCGCGTTGACAAGGTTCCGGAAATTATCCGGTGTACCGTAGCGACTGGTCGGCGCGAAAAACCCGGAGACCTGATAGCCCCAAGAGGGGTAGTACGGATGCTCTGCCACCGGAAGAAATTCAACGTGCGTAAAGCCCATCTCCTCAACATATTTCACAAGTTTCTCGGCTATTTGTTCATAGTTTAGATATTCGCCGGAAGGGCCTCTTTGCCATGACCCAAGATGAAGCTCATAAATACTCATTTGCTCCTTCAGAGGATCATTATCAGCATGTTTGCGTTTGGTCAGCCAATCATCATCGCTCCAAATAAACTCCCCGCTGAAGTCACAGATAATGGAGGCGTTTTCCCGCGCTTCCATATTAATGCCGATGTTTTTTCCGCCCTTCTTGTTACACGGCCCTTCTGGATCAGCGTTTTTGAACCTGAACCCGAAAGGATCGATTTTGGCGCGGGTTTCACCTTTGGCGGTGATTATTCTAAATAAATATCGACTACCCTTGCCGCAGCCCCTCACTACCTTCTTCCATACATCCGTTCCAGGCACTGGCTCCATGGAATCCACACTGATATTCCAGTCATTGAAATCACCGACCACGTAGACTTCTGTTGCGCCTGGCACCCATACTGCAAATCTGGTGCCCGAATTCCCGTTTATTTTTCCGGGATGCGCTCCCAGTTCCTTGTAAACACGATAGCCTTTGCCATCCTTGAATTCGGACAATATATCTTCACTAAGGTTTTCCGAAATCTCACGCATAAGCAACGATCACCTTACCCATCAAACCTCCGTCCACCAATTGCCACACTTCAGATACCTGTTTCGGCGCCGAATGCCACTCCTGAGCAATGGGCCAAAGGCTGAATCAGAGAGGATCATTGCTCATCTGTGAGCTTGGGCGGATCGCCTGGACGCCGGTCATCGTCAATTGCCGACTGATTGCCGGAAACATCAATGGCATCCTTTTTATAACGCAACCCCCAAAGCTGCTTGATGAGAAATAACATGAAGGCCAGCACTCCAGCGTCGTCAATAACACCGATCGGACCCAATGGAATTTCAGGGATAAGGTCGAGAGGACTCAGGATATATATCACACAAACGACAATCCCGACAATAATCCAAGGTTTTTTGTTCATTAAAAAATCCGACTTACCTGTTCCAAAGTAACTTTGATATCACCCTCGGTCCAAAGAACATGATCAGCCAAATCCATCTTCTCTGCAATATCCATTTGTGAAGCATTGCGGGAGGAAATCTGCTCTTCATCCCATTTTCGATGCCGCAAGCGCACTTGTTGAGTATTGGCCGTACACGCCACGCACAGCACAACATCAAACTGATCTTGTACCTTCACCTCAAATAACAGCGGTATGACCACCACACCCACATGGATCTGTCGTTCGCGCCACTCGGAAATTTTCATTTGCCACCGCTCACGCACGCGGGGATGAATGATGGCTTCGAGTTGCTCACGTACAATGTCATCCCTAAAAACCTGTTGCGCCATTTTCGCGCGATCAAGCCGGCCTTGGGCGTCAATAATCCCATCTCCGAATTGTTCAATAATCTCAGCAAGCGCCGGCTGGCCTGGCTCTACAACCTGTCGGGCCAATTCATCAGAATCCACCACTGGCATGCCCTTCTTTTCGAGAATTCTAGCGACTGTTGTTTTCCCCATCCCCACTCCCCCCGTCAGCCCGTAGACGGTCGTAGTCATGCGCCAAGCCCAAGGTTTTGCACCACCTCGATCGTAGCCCGCGATTTGTTTAGTGTGTAAAAATGGATTCCTTCCACGCCGTTGACTATGAGATCCTCGCATTGACGCGTGGCATAATCGATTCCAAATCGGCTCATGGCCTCGTCATCATCTCCCAATTTTTCCAACGTGGAAATTATCTCAGGCGTCAATTTTGCCCCGCATAGTTGCGTGAATCGATGGATTTGCCTGCCACTAAGAATAGGGATGATGCCAGCAAGGATCGGTTTGTTCATGCCTTTGGCACGCAAGACGTCGCGAAATTCATAATAATCATTGTTGTCAAAAAAAAGCTGGGTGATCACGAAATCTGCACCGCAATCTACCTTGGCCTTGAGGCGCTGCCAATCGATCATTTTCCCCTCAGGGCAGGCAATGTGACCCTCCGGAAACCCAGCCACACCAACACTGAGGTTATTGCGCGCGCGCAAATATTTCACAAGTTGATAAGAAAACTCGAAGCCACCATCGTGCTTCAGGAATTGTTTCTGTCCTTCCGGTGGATCGCCTCGCAAAGCGAGGATATTGCAAATATCTCGTTTGCGAGCTTCATCTAAAAACTCGGCGACATCATTCCGGGTTGAACCGACACAAGTAAGGTGCGCCATGGTCGGCACGCTTTGATCGCGTTGAATTGTCTCGACAATATTCAATGTCTTATCACGCGTACTGCCGCCAGCGCCATAGGTCACGGAGAAGAAGGCGGGATTAACCGCCTTGAGACGAGGCACAACTTTCTCCATTAGAATAGTCTCACCCGCAGATGTCTTAGCAGGAAAAAATTCACACGAGATGGCAGTTTTACATGCCTCCTTGTGTTCGCGTAGAATATCGCGAATCAATCGCATCGACGTAATAATGCTGCAAAGCAGTACAACTTTCAAGCTGTCAACCGCCGATGGCACTCATTGTGCGATCGGGTTGCTCGAAATTCGCTTCATCAATGTGGTGACGCTCTTCCTTTTTTAGCACGACGCCAGCAAGCCATTTGGCCAGATCATCATCGCTCGCATCACCACGCAGGAGCGGCTTGAGATCATGCTCGTGCAAACTGAAAAGACAGGTGCGAATTTTGCCATCAGCAGTGAGACGCAGGCGATTGCAGTTGCCACAGAATGGCTCGGTAACCGGAGTAATGATCCCAATTTCGGCGGGACTATCGTCAAAATGCCAGCGCTCGGCTGTAGCAGAGGGATGCTTGCGGCCACTTGGCCTAAGATCGAAGCGGGATTGCAATCGCTCCAAGATTTCTCGGCCAGAAACAACATGCTCTTTTTGCCAAACGCGCCCTGAATCAAGCGGCATAAATTCAATGAATCGAAAGCTCAACGCCTCCGCGCGCGCAAATTCCGCCAACGACTCAATCTCCTGGTCGTTGAGTTGGCGGATAACGACGGCATTAACCTTTACCGGAGCAAATCCTAAATCGCGCGCCTGACGAATGGCGGCAAGCACCTCCTCCAACCTGTCACGGCCAGTAAATTTTTTGAAATTGTTACGATCGAGCGTGTCGAGACTGAAGCTTACCCTCCGCAATCCCGCCGTCCGCAATGCCTCTGCAGATTCGGCAAAGTGAAACCCATTAGTAGTCAGAGCAAGATCCTCTATGGGTAACGCGGCGAGCCTGCTCACGAGCTCAGGCACATCACGCCGCAACAACGGCTCCCCACCGGTGAGGCGAATCTTTGTGATGCCCTGCCCAACGGCCACTCGCACTACACGCTCAATCTCCTCGTAGCTCAGAAAATGAGTACGCGGCTTCCAATTACGCTTTATGGGCTTAGGATCAGATTGGAATTTGCCACGATAAAAATCCGCTGCCTCTTCTGTCTCTGGAAGACAGTAAAGACAACGGAAATTGCAACGATCGGTGATACTGATGCGAAGGTCACGAATCGTTCGCCCAAACGCGTCAACCAACGCTGTCACCGTCCTATTCCTGATTTGGAACCGGAGCTGGGGTTGGCGAAACCGGAGTGCTCGCCTCGGGTTGTTCAGGCGATTCTTCCACCTTTGGCTCCACAATTTCCCCATTGATCCTCACTTCGCCATCACTAGTGAGCTCAACCTGTATTTTTTCAGGTAAGGCCTCATTGATTCCAGCTGACTTCGCAACAACATTAGGCTTGCGTAGTTCGGCAAATTTCTCAGTTATGATTGTTGGTTTGGCGTAATTACCAATTCCACGGCGCATCCAATCAAGGCGGCGTGCCACATTAATATCGGACTTGATGCGCTTGTACTGCGCGGTGATGAACTCAATATCGTTCATTTTCTTGACCAGTTCCGCTTTTTCGTCTTGCAGGCGAAGCAGTTCCCTCTCAAGAAAAATCCGATCGCCTTCAGACACTTCTAACTTCTTTTTCGTTTCTACGATCTCTCCATCAAGACCTTCAATCTTATTTTCCAGTGCACCCTTGGCCTGATTTAGGGCGTCATTCTGAGACTCAAGGTTGGTAATTATTTTTTTTCCTTCTTCGATTGCGAGATCCGTCTGTGTCTTTAGGTCAACTAATGCTTTTTTTTCCCTCTCAACATCAGCCTTAGCGCTAATCAAATCCTTACTGATCTGATCCAACTCCCCCGTCTTGACAACTAATTCATCATTAGCCTTTTTCAAATTCTCAGCATTCCGAGCTATCTCGTCGTTCTTCCTGCCTAGTTCTTCAACATGTTTCAGGTCGTTATCCTTGAGGTTCACCTCAAGCGCAGTTTTCTCGGCGGTCAGTTTTTGCACGGATTGCTCTGAGACGGTCAGGTCATTTTTCAGCTGCAGCGCTTCGTGTCCCAGTAAATCGCGCGCTTCCTTTACAGCTATATAATCTTTTTCCGCATTCGCTTTTTCCTTAATTTCTGCAGCAATTTTATTTTTCAAGCCTGCATTCTCATCGTCCTGAGATTGTTTGTTGACAACAGAAAAAATGCCGACGCCCGCAACGAGCGCCGCCAAGACCACGATAGCAATTGATTTTTTGTCCTTCATAGGTGGACAGATAGTGGCATCTTTTGAAGACCTAACACGTTAAACTTATCGGCATGTGTAAACAGTTTGTTGTTAGATTGCCAACAAGCTATGCACCGCAGACTTTTTGATGGCCTCAGGGGATCTTCGCAGTCATGATGCCGCACATGGACAGCATGGATTTACCAGAACAAAGAATGCCCCAAACTGCTGATGAAATTGCCTCTGCTATTTTTTCTGAATGCCTCGTTACTCAAGTACGTTCGGCTGCCATGTTGATGGGCAAAGTAAAAACCCCGACCACTGGTGAGCCAGTCGAAGATTTGCCGCGTGTCCAGCTCATTATTCAGCAACTTGAATTACTAGATAAAAACGCTGCCAAACTTGGCTTGGAAGAACAACAACTCATAAAACAAAGCCTGCAAGAATTGCGCATGGCCTACGTAAGCGCCGCCGGAAAAACACCTGAGGAGGAGCTAACTGATCAATCATCCGACGACGAGGAAGCCAGCCCTTCGCTGGAACCTCCCCCAGGGGATCTAGAGGTGCCAACAAAATCCAAAAATGACTCTTCCGATGATGAGGAAGAAACCGGCCGCAAACGGTTCGTGAAAAAATATTCTTGAACGGGCTTACTTGAGTGTGACGCGAACTCCGGCCTGTTTCTTCAACCGGCCAAAATATTCGGGCAGTTGCTTGATAAATTTCTGGCTTTGCAGATGGTTGCGAATATCATTAGAAACCTCATTCAACTTCCGCACCTTCGCTGCCTTACGCTCAATCACCTTGACCACATGATATCCCAACTCTGATTCCACGAGCACAACTTGGTTCGGCTGCATCGTAAAAACCATTTTTTCCACTTCAGGCAAGCTCGTTCCTCGCGCCAACACCAGTTCACCACCTGTTTCCTTGGTCGATAAATCCTCTGAAAATTCCTTGGCCAACTGCTTGAAATCGACTCCCGCAGTCGCCTTGCCCAACACCTTAGCCGCCGCAGCTTGCTTTGCTGCACGCTCATCGGGATTTAACCGTCGTCCCGTCGCCCCGTCTGATTTTAAAAGCAACACGTGCGCTACTTTCGCCGTTTCCGGTACAAGCCATTGCTTGTTATGGTCGTTATAAAACTTGAGAATATCCCCCTCGGTCGCCGCTGTAGTAGGACGCAATTCCCGCTTGGCCACAATCAACGCCAAGGCTTCGGTTTCCAATTGACGTTTAAATTCCACCATGGTCAATCCTGTTGCCTCCACTTTCAACTCGAACGCTACGGCCGAGACGTATTGTTCCCGCTGGGCCTTAAAATTTTCCGTCGCCTTCTGGCTGGCCTGCCATTTATCCGTGGGGTTAGCCCGAAGAGCCATGAGCTTATTCATAATCAAGTCATCCAGAAGACGCTTGCGATACACTGGCTCCAGTCCCGCCGGAACGTCTACTCCCGAACTGGCCTGGGTGAGAACAAAAATACGGCAGGTCTTATCGAGTTCAGCTTCAGTGATGGAAACCCCAATGCCAGATGCTACAACCTTTACAGGCACAGCCGCCTGAACGGCATCTGCCATTATTCCAACCGAAATGGCAAAGAGCAGGCATTTATGCCAAAAAATCATGTGTCTCCCCTTTATAGCGTTACTACTTTTGCGTTTGTAATGTCCGGATCTTGGGCCACTTTCTCGAGTAATTCAGCAGGTGGCACTTGATCAAGATTTAGGAGCGTTAGCGCTTCTCCGCCAACCTCGTCACGGTTCAGGCTCATATTGGCAATATTCACCCCATACTCACCTATCAGCGAACCAATGTAACCGACCTTTCCTGGCTTGTCTCTATTATTCAGCAGGAGAATAACCCCATCGGCTTCGCTCTCCACCTTGCGGCCATTTATCCGAACAATGCGTGGTTGACCACCAAAAAAGGTGCCGTCGGCCGAAACAATGCTCTCGCCTGAACGCACCTCTACATGCATCCATTCCGCGTAATCCGGCCCTTCGTGCGTTTTCACTTCCTCCACTGTAATACCAAGTGAGCTGGCCAAGGCACGTACATTGACCTGGTTCACCTCTTCGCCCCCTGCATTTTCAAGAAAACCCTTAAGCACACAACGCGTTACTGGATCGGCAGGCGCCTCAGCTGCTTTCCCACCATATGTTATTGTGATTTGATCATTACGTTCTTCGCCAAGCTGAGCGCATAACCGTCCCAGTTTTTCACCGAGAAGGATGTATGGCATGACCGCCTCATAAGTCTTGGCGTCAAGATTGGGCATGTTCACGGCGTTACGTACTGTACCATTCACAAGAAAATCTATGATTGCCTCAGCAACCTCTATCCCCACACTTTCCTGTGCTTCCTTGGTGCTTGCCCCAAGATGCGGCGTCATCACGATATTCGGCACTACACGCAAGGGTGAATCCTCCGGACAGGGCTCAGTTTCATACACATCCAATGCTGCGCCAGCCACCTTGCCTTCATTCACAGCGGCCACCAAATCAACTTCATTAATTATGCCGCCGCGCGCGCAGTTGATGAGGTTCACGCCATCTTTCATCTTTGCGAAACTCTCGGCATTAATAATGTCACGAGTTTGATCTGTTAGCGGCATGTGCACGGTGATGAAATCTGCACGCCCAAGAAGTTCGTCCAATTCCAGCAATTCCACCTGTAATTCGCGCGCCTTGTTCAGCGAAAGATAGGGATCGTGGGCCAAGACACGCATTCCAAAGGCAATGGCCCGGCGCGCCACCTGCCCGCCTATCCGCCCCATGCCGCAAATGCCAAGGGTCTTGCCACTCAGTTCGGCACCCGCAAATAATTTACGCTCCCACCTGCCCTCCTTCATCGACATATGCGCCTGTGGGATTTTTCTAGCGAGCGCCATCATCATGGAAAATGTCAATTCAGTGGTGGAGATGGTATTTCCAGCCGGAGTATTCATAACCACGATGCCCCGGTTGGTTGCATAATCCACATCCACGTTGTCCACCCCCACTCCGGCGCGGCCCACGACGCGTAGCTTGGGAGCCTTGTTCATCACCTCCGGCGTAACCTTGGTAGCAGACCGCACAATGATGGCCTCTGCACGAGCCAGCAACTCATCGGTGAGGCCGTCCTTTACGACGGCCACCTCCAGCTCAGCCTGCGATTCCAGGCATGCCACTCCCTTGGGGGAAACATTATCACAAACAAGTACTTGCATTCGCACGCGCAGTTTAGGTACGGCTGCTTGTAGTGTCAAACCACGCTAATAGTTCAGATTGCAAACGCTCCAGCGGCAAACCGACCACATTAGTCAGTGACCCGTGTATCGCTTCTATGAGCCACTCGCCTTTCTCCTGAACCGCATAAGCCCCTGCCTTGTCCAATACAGATACCTTACGGAGATATTTATTTATTTGACGATTATTCAGCTTCCGGAAACGCACCCGAGTAGTGACCGAAAAAACATTTTTGCGTGCACCCTGAACGAGTGCGCAGGCGGTGGTAACGTGATGTGTTTGCCCGCTTAACCTCCGCAGCATCCGGCGCGCCTCTGTCAGGCTGGCTGGCTTACCAAATAGTTCATCCCCTAAATGCACCAACGTATCCGCACCCAGCACCGTTTGTTTGGGAAATTGTTCCGCCACCACCAGAGCCTTTGCCAACGCATTTCGGCGACAAATAGACCGGGCCGCCCTTCCCTGCCCATGTTCCTCTTCCACATCCGCAGTTTTCACACGAAACTTAATGCCTATTTGATTCAAGAGCTCCTGCCGCCTTGGCGAGCGTGAAGCGAGAATAATGCTCTTCATGCCAATGCCTCCTGAAACGCCGTCAGTTTCGCCGCAAAGTCCGAATCGTCCAGAACCGGTTCGGCCAATGAGAAATCTATCGGCGTTTCCAGTTCGACCCAGGATTTACAACCGCCATAGTTTTTGAACAACGGCAGCTCCATCGGTTCCGGCAAGCACAGCACGCGGACAACCATGGCATAAATCCCCTGTTTTTGCCCTCGGGAAAAACGATCGGCGATCTCTTCCTCGCTCCAAATATGCTGCCCAGTCAACCGTTTCGCTTGATCCAGCAACCCTAATTGTCGTGCTTCGATCACTTCTGCGCCAAACTCAATCTTCAGGATATCTTCCGCTGGCCACTGGAGTTTCCCAAACCGGCCACGTGCCGATTTGACCACGCCTTCACTTTGCTGATGAAAGCACGTTGGAAATAGCCAGAACCGATTATGCTCGGCTCGGAAACCACCGGCTCCCTCGGCAATCCCACCTTTGCGAAGAATTATGATCTGCTCACCCGAGCCGAGTGCTTCGACGATAACCGCCCATTCCTTAAAAGCCGTTTGAACCGCATCCACGGCTGGTGAGTCTATTGACCATCGATCAAAAGTCCAGTCAGCCAAGCTTGCTTCTGAGGCAATTATTGATTATAGAGAGCAGATAACGCGTCTGGCCCAATGAGTTCCAATACCTCTACTGCGGAGCCGCTATCTGGCGGCTTAAACTTCAAACTCTCCACCATGATGTTCCTCCAGTATGCAACCTGGGGAGCTTGGTTGACAATTCTATACCCTTTCCTGATGGGTTATAGGGAAATGCCTTTGAGTGATGTGGGCTGGATATTCGCCATCGGCGCTGTAGGCGCAATCGTGGCCCCATTTCTAGCAGGACAAATTGCCGACCGTTATTTTAACACAGAAAAATATCTCGGCATCAGCCACATTCTAGGAGCCATTCTCATTTGGCAACTGGCATCCATCAGTACTTTCTGGGGGTTCTTTTGGTTCTCACTAGCGTATTCCATCATTTACTCACCAACTATTTCCCTGACCAATTCACTTTCGTTTCATCATCTGCCCGACCGTGACCGCGATTTTGGCCGAGTACGCGTTTGGGGGACCATCGGCTGGATTGCAGCTGGAATCGTCATGGGCCATTGGCTGCTGGCCAGCTGGACCCCCGACGAAAAAGAGCCCGCCAAAGGTGTTACACTCGAACAAATTTATAACGACCCCGGAACCAACCAAGTAACTGCTGCGTTGGCCGAGAACCCCAAGCAGCTAGAAGGTGTGCTCACCGTCGAACTCGTTCAAAAGGCCAAGGAAAAATCCGTCAGTAGCATTTTGGAAAATGCCAAGAAAGATGTGCCGCAGAAAACCGTTACCGATGAAAATGGCACCGCGTTGATGGACGGCGAGGGCAACGAAAAGAAAGTTATCGATTATCCCGCGGCCAAAACCGCCGCCCTGACGGTGCTGGACATGAATGCCACTGCGTTGGCCGATGCCGAAATGAAAACTCTGGCCAAAGACATTGAAACTGGCGCCCAAAACAAAGGCCGCGCCGATGCCTTCCGCTTCAGTGCCCTACTCGGCCTCATCATGGGCATCTTCTGTTTTACACTCCCCAAGACCCCGCCCGCCAAGAGTGAAAAGGGTGCCGCTGCTACCAAGGCGCTTAAAGAAGTCACTCGCACACCACTCATCAGTGTGTTCATGCGGCAGACAAATGAAGATCCCAAGCTGTTCAAGCTGGAAGTGCGGCGCAACGCCCTGCTCGCACTATTCCTGCTGTCCGTGCCAATCAGCTGCATTCATCAGTTTTATTTCGTGTATGCATCAGACTTTCTCGCAAAATTCCAAGCCGGCGCAGCCGGATTTGTGGAGAAGGTCAACAGCATCTTCGGCGTCGGCGGTGGAGGCCTCATGACCATCGGTCAAATGTGCGAGATTGCCGTACTCGCCGCCATGCCGTTCGTCGCCAAGCGGCTCTCACGTAAGACACTTCTAGCCACCGGGATCGTGGCCTACGGCCTACGCATGTTTCTGTTTGCCTATGTAAACTCATTCCCAGAGGGCCTCCACCTGCCCATCATCATTATCGGCTCGGCAATGCACGGCTTCTGTTTCGGCTGTTTTATTTTCGTAGCCTACATGGTGGTAGATGAGGAAACCACTGACGATATCCGAGCCAGTGCCCAAAGCCTCTTCAACGTGGTGATTATCGGTGTAGGCATTATTGTCGGCAGTAAGATTTCCACCGGCATCGGTGCCTTGGCGCTAGATGATGGCGTGATGAACTTCCCCAAACTCTTCAGCTATCCCATGTGGGCCGCGGCGGTTTGCCTGGTGCTACTACTAGCATTTTATCCGAACCGAAAACCGGCTCTTGTTACTGGACCTGCAGGTGACAAGCCGGACTCTGAATCGGATAAAAAAGATTCTGAGCTAGAGAACTCTGATGAATCCACAGCCGAAGGCTAAAAAATCACTTGCAGTGAAAGCCGCCGCGCGTATCCTCTGCGCGCGGGATGGAGCAGTCCGGTAGCTCGTCAGGCTCATAACCTGAAGGTCGGTGGTTCAAATCCGCCTCCCGCAACCAATTTCGCCCCTGATTCTTCAGGGGCTTTTTTCATAACCAGCTTCAACTAGCCTGTATTTCGGCCAATACTTCAGCAGCGTGCTCTTCTGGCTTAACCTTGGGCCATATTTTCTGAATTTTGCCCTCCGGATTAATCAAAAAGCTTATACGATGAATGCCTTCATATTCCCGACCCATAAATTTCTTGGGGCCCCAGGCACCATACTTCTGAACAATTTTCTGATCTTCATCGGAGAGGAGCACAAAGGGTAGATTGTACTTTTCAATAAATTTATCGTGCTTGGCCACTGAATCACAGCTTACCCCAAGCACCACAGCCTTGGCCTTTTCAAACTTGGCGTGTTCATCACGGAACGCGCAGGCTTCCTTCGTTCAGCCAGGCGTATCGTCTTTCGGATAAAAAAACAGCACAACATGCTGACCCTTGAAACCTTTTAGCGATACCTTTCCGCCGCCACTAGTCTTAGCCGTGAATACCGGAGCTTTTGCGCCTTCTTTCAGTGTGATATTTGGACCAACAGCCATGACGCAGGAGCCTGCGACAAATCAAATGCACCAGTCAAGTTTCAGTGTCGCCGCTATTATCGATTTTTGGTTTTGCCGCTGGATGTTCACTGAATTGCCGGATCCCATCGCTTACGTAAAGCACCCCAGTTATTGCCGTAGTTACCACAACCGCCACTGAGAGCCAAAAGGTGCCTATTGGCGGCAATTTGCAAAGCACCCACCCGATCGTCACCATTTGCAATACCGCCGAAGTTTTGCTCATGAACAGCGGTTTTACCTTCACATTGCCAATTACCATATAAAGCAATACGCTTCCCGATACCACAATCACGTCACGACCAATCACCGTGCCCGTAAGCCACAATGGCATTCTCTGCCCGAAGGGGTTTTTCTCAAACTCAATGCTCAACAAAACCAAACCTGAAAGCATCAGCAGCTTGTCAGCAATGGGATCAAGGAAAGCGCCTACCTGCGTGGCTTGCCCCTTATGCCTCGCAAGGTAACCATCAATGCCATCACTAATCGTCGCAATCAAGAAAACGGCCATGGCGAAATAGCGGTGCAGTTCGTCACCCGTCCGGAAGTAGTAGAGCATTTGCACCACAAAAACCGGCACCAAAATGACGCGGCCGATGGTTACTTTGTTGGCGGTGGTCATGCTTTTCCTCCTTGATGATTGGACACCATAGAAACGTAAAAATCAACCCATCTGCACCAGTGCTCGATCAAATCGGGCCAAAACCTTTTCCCTCCCCAAAACTGCCATCAAATCATACAGGCTTGGACCTACTTTGCCTCCCGTACAAGCCAGTCGCGCAGGCATCACCAGATCGCGCACTTTTACGCCCAGCTCGTCAGCCAAAGCTTTTAGTCCGGTTTCTAGGGCTTCCGCTTCAAAATTCTCAACTGAGGAAAATACCTCACGCAATTTTGAAAACCCTTCTTTATTGTTCGGCGTCAGGGCCTTGGCAGCCATGGCCTCGTCGTACTCAAAGTCATCGGTGAAATAAAAACTACAAAAGCCTGCAAGATCACCAATTTGCTTCACTTTATCCTGACAGGTCGCCAAGGAGGCATGGAGGTATTCCTCGTCGCATTCTCCAAAGTCCACACCAGCCTCCCCAGCGAGCTTGCAGTAGCGCTCCATCGGCAGATGACGCAAATGTTCGTAGGCCATCCACTGCATTTTCTCGGTGTCAAAACGGGCATTTGCACGGTTGACTTGCGGTAGATCAAAGCGCTCAATGATTTCATCTATCGGCATTATCTCTGATTCATCCTTGGGCGACCACCCAAGCAAACTCAGGTAATTTACCACTGCTTCTGGAACGCAACCGGACCGCTGCCAAAATTCCAAGGAAGCTCCCTCATCACGCTTACCCATTTTACTGCCGTTGGCATTTAGAATTAGGGGAATATGCGCAAAAGCTGGCGGCTCCGCACCAAAAGCCTGGAAAAGTGCAATATGCTTGGAAGTATTGGAAAGATGATCCTCACCGCGAATTACATGCGTAATATTCATCTCAATATCGTCTACGACATTCACCAGATGAAATACCGGCTTGCCGTCAGAGCGAACAATCACGAAATCAGGTTGAACTTCCTCTCGATCAGTCAACTTACGAACCACATCTCCACAAATCAGATCGGGAATTGTGACTGGTTCACGCTGCATACGGAAACGAATTGCCCCATCATCCTCGTAGGCCAGGCCTTTTTCCTTTAACTCCTCCACTCGCCGGGAATAAATATCACCACGCTGGGACTGGAAATACGGCCCACAATCGCCCCTGCTGGATCCTGCTGGGTCATTGCTGACGGGCCCTTCATCCCAATTTAATCCCAACCATCCAAGTCCCTCAAGAATCACCCCAATTGCCTCAGGCGTGTTGCGCTCTTCATCCGTATCCTCAATGCGCAGCACAAACTGGCCGCCGGCATGTCGTGCATAAAGCCAGTTAAAAAGCGCCGTACGGGCACCACCGATATGCAGATGCCCTGTGGGGCTCGGAGCAAAGCGAACACGTACACTCATGGGCGCGGAAGATAGCGGGACAGCTCCTCCAAAACAATACAAAGTGCCTCCAGATGCGGCACAGCAATGCCTGACTCCCGTGCCTGACGCAGGGGTTCAAGAAACATGGATTGGAGCTCTATTGGCCGCCCGTTCTCAAAATCAATCACTGTTGACGCTCGATAGGATCCCATGGTGCGAGTACGCTCAATCATGCGCCCAACTAGTTCCGGTTCAAGTGCTATTCCTCTGGCATTAGCCACGGAGATCAGCTCCTGCATGAGCATCCGGATGTGCTTTTCCCACTCGGAATCCCCTAGCAGGCAATTGGCAGACAAGGTATTTCCCAACTGTCTCGGCATGATTTTGCCCTTGGATAACAACGCCTCAAGGCCAGCGGCACCAGCTACACCTAAGCCATTAAAGGGAATGTTCCAGACCAGTTTTTCCCAAAGGCCGCATTCAAGTTTTTCCACCACATCGCAGGGCACCCCGGCCCGCTCGAACATTTCAGCAGTTGCCCGTGTGCGTGCCTGCGGCGGACCAATATGCTCTCCCAAGATAACTTTTCCAAAGGCGACATGGCGCACCACGCCGGGAGCAGTACGATTGAGACAGACGAAACACAGCCCCCCCATAATTTTTCCAGCGCCAAAGAGCTCGGCCAAGCGCTCGCAATTGCCGAGCCCATTCTGCAGGCAAAGAATTACGGTGGACTTTTTAACCAGTGGGGTGATCAATTCCTCGTAACGATCATTGGATGTGGTTTTCAAGCACACCAAAACCAGATCGCATTTACCGATTGCCCCGGGCGAAAGGTGAATATGTGGGCGCACGGTAAAATTACCGTTCGGGCTGCAAATTAGCAGGCCCTTGGTTTTCACGGCCTCAAAGTCAGTGCGCAGTAACAGATGCACCTCTGAGCCATTACGGCTGAGTTTTCCTCCGTAGTAGCCACCCAAGGCGCCAGCACCAACAACCCCAATTTTCATGCGATTATCTTGATGGTCAATAAGCCAAAAAAAAAGCGCCCCTCTCGGGGCGCTGTGAAAATCCGATCATTCCCGCTAGATACCAATAGCTTCTTTGGCTGCCTTAAGGAAGGTGAATTTCAGCTTAGTCTTGGCTGGCACTTGCACAGTCTCACCTTCTCTCGGGCCAAACCTCATCACCATTTCACGGGCTTTGGTTTGCCGTACGGACACCTTTCCAAGGCCGGGGATCGTAAATCCATCTCTCGCGTTTTGGCACGCCAGATTGGCCACCGCATCCAGTGCCGCTTTGGCTTGAGCTTTCGATAGATCAGCCGCCTCGGCTACCGCAGCGATTGTTTGGGTCTTAGTCAGTTTTGCCATTTAATATTCTCCTTTGGTTAAAAATCGTCGCACTGCGACCTGACCACTAAATGGAGACGTTTCCAATTTACCGCAAGTGAAAAAACAACCATTTCCGGAAAAAATATTCACAAATATTCCTGTTTTTTCAGCACAAGCTTGACTTGACAGTCCCTGAGAACAACATCGTTTGAGTCGAATAACACATGGGAAACACTCCAAAAAAAGTCACATTGGGTCTTTTGCAACACGCCTGTAACGCCGATCCTGCCTTAAATCTCGCCCATGCCTTTGAAACCATACGAAAGGCGGCCCACGCAGGAGCACAGATCATTTGCACTCAGGAACTCTTTGCCTACCAATACTTTGCGCAAAATGAAGATCATGCGAACTTCCACCTTGCAGAGCCCATTCCGGGCCCAAGCACGAAAGTCATCCAGCAAATTGCCCGAGAAGAAAACGTCGTAATTATTGCGTCCCTGTTTGAAAAACGTGCTGCGGGCCTGTACCACAATACCGCCGCCATTATTGATGCAGACGGATCGTTGCTCGGAATTTACAGAAAAATGCACATTCCTGACGATCCGCTTTATTACGAAAAATTCTATTTTACGCCTGGAGATTTAGGTTTTCGCGCGTGGGATACCGCTTACGGCAAAATCGGCGTGTTGATCTGCTGGGATCAATGGTATCCCGAAGCCGCACGCCTCACCGCTCTGGCTGGAGCTGATATTCTCCTATATCCCACGGCTATTGGTTGGCATCCAAGGGAAAAGGCAGCAGAAGGCGATACACAATTCAACGCATGGCAAACCATCCAGCGAAGTCATGCCATAGCCAACGGTTGTTTTGTCGCGGCGGTCAACCGTGTGGGCCTTGAAAAGCCAGCGGGTGGTGACGGCATAGAATTTTGGGGACAAAGCTTTATCTGTGCACCGTCCGGAGAAATAGCGGCCCGCGCCTCTGTCGATAAAACGGAAACTCTCATCGCGGAGATTGAGCTGACACAAGTTAACGAAGCCCGCACACATTGGCCATTCCTTCGCGACCGCCGCATTGATGCCTATGATGGAATCACTGAACGTTTTATTGATTAAATGGAATACCGCGGCCGAATTGCCCCCACGCCTACAGGTTTCCTGCACCTCGGCCACGCACGCACTTTTTGGATCGCCCAGAAACGCTGCCGCGCTGCCGGTGGCACAATGATCTACCGGAATGAAGACCTTGATGCCGCCCGCTGCAAACCAAAATTTCACGCTGCCGCCCTTGAAGATTGTCGTTGGCTAGGTCTCGAATGGGAAGGCGAACCTATCAATCAGTCCGACCGCATGGCTCAATATGAGGCAGCATTCAGGAAACTCAGGGATTCAGGCCGCCTCTACCCATGCACCTGCACTCGTAAGGATATTCAGGAAGCCTCCACCGCACCGCACTCTGAAGAGGGTGAAATACTTTACCCTGGCACTTGCCGTCAAGCCGTGGCGACTCCGGAAAATCAGCCCGCCAACTGGCGCTTTCGCGTGCCGGAAGGCAATGTGATTGAATTCCAAGACGGCCATTTTGGCCCGCAACGATTTGTGGCTGGAAGGGATTTTGGCGATTTTCCTGTTTGGCAAAAAAACAGTGCCCCGTCCTATCAACTGGCCGTGGTGGTGGATGATGCTGAGATGGGCATTGCCGAAGTGGTACGGGGAGCTGATTTACTTGCCTCCACCGCGCGCCAACTGCTTCTCTACGACGCGCTCAAGCTCACACCGCCTGCCTTTTTTCACTGTGAATTGATGCGTGATGAAAACGGACAGCGCCTTGCCAAACGTCACGATGCCCTGAGCTTGCAAGCGTTGCGCGCCCAAGGAAAGTCGCCGGTCGAATTAAAGGCCGATTGGTAGATTCCTACCAATCGTCTTCCTCTTCAGAATCTATGGTATGCCCCACAACGGTGCACCTTGGTTTCTCCTCTACTGTATACAGCTCGTATTCACCACCAGAAGGGCAGCGCGGGATGCCGTCTATGAAGTAAGGCTCAAGATCTTCCAGCGTTACCTCGGAATCGTTGCTCTTGCGCTTATCCAAGGCCCATTGGGAAATCGCAAACTCAATGGTGCGCATGTTCGATTGGCATGCTCTAACCTGCGCGTTTGTACGTGCCTTGATAAGGTTCGGGATGGCTACGGCTATGACTAACATCACGGTGAGGAGTGAAAACAGGCTCGAAACCACCACCCCTGCCACGGCAATGCCTTTGCCTCCTACCGCGGGGTTTGCTTTCATGGATCGCAGGGCCACGATCGCCAAGATCAAGCCTACGGGGGGAATTAGAATGGCACATACAAGTGAAGCAATAGCCAGTCCGCTGATTTCAGTTTTTGTGGGGATTATAGCTGGATCTTGTATTGGGGGCAGTTGCTGTTCTTTTTGCGGGGGACCAATCTCAATCCTCGGCTGCTCTGCTTCAGCCCGTTCCCCGGTGTGAGCGAATGATTGCCTGACAGGCGCACCACAACCTGGACACGCATTGGCTTGGCTGCTTATTTGTTGCCCACATTCATGACAGGGTTGTAATGCCACGTCCGAAAGCCTACACCTCTGGCCCCAATCCAACAAACCCGAATGCCAACAATTTCAGGAATTGCCAAGGCGTTGAGGGATTATTACGAGCAGGATTGAGCCAATCAGTCCACTCAAGAGGCTCAAGGGAGCGTTATTCTCCTTCGTTTAGCAGCGCATGGCCCGGGATGGTGCAGGCGGGCGGATTTGTGAGTCCGGTTACAATGTACTGCCCTCCACCGGGGCAGTTGGTTGAGGCTCCGTCGGCCAGTTTAGGAAGAATATCTGAAAGGGTCACCGGCGAATTTTGCGGCATCCTCTTGTCGAGCTGCCATAGGCGCATTGCCTTGTCCAACTCTCGGAGGTTCTTCACGCAAATCAGTACACTCTTATCCTGTTTTACAGAAATGGTGTAGGGAACTAATACTGCGACGCCCACCACCAGGATCGCTACGATCAAAACCCAATCCACCGCGCCAAAGCCACGTTGTGACAACCGATGCATATGGGGCGCTATTCCCCTTCCTTTACTAAAGAATGCCCCTCGACGGTGCAGGTTGGCTCTTTCCCCGCGCCAACCAAAATATATCGCCCTCCGGAAGGACATCTGACCTCCCCCTTATCAAGATACTTCCTGATTTTCCGCTCTATGCTCTCATTTGAATCCCATGCTCCAATAGTAGACTGGATGTCCTCCAAATTTGCCCGGCAATGATGGGCATCAGAATTTTTGTGTGCCCTTAAACTATTAGGAAGAGCAACCGTCAGCAATAACCCGACCAAAGTGATCAAGAGAAGAACTTCAACGAGAGTAAAGCCTGAAGTAGTGTGGTCCGTTTTCATTTCCAAACCACTGTCCCTATTCTTCCTCTTCCCCTTCTTCTCCCTTCACAATGGTATGCCCGGTGACGTTGCACGTTGGTTTCTCCTCTACTGTAAACAGTTCGTATTCACCACCAGAAGGGCACTCAGGGATGCCGTCCTTGAAATAACCCTCTAGTTCCTCCAGCGACACCTCGGAATCATTCGCCTTTCTTTTGTCAATAGCCCATTCCTGGATCGCAAACTCAATGGTGCGCATGTTCGATTGGCATGCTCTAATCTGCGCGTTTGTACGTGCCTTGATAAGGTTTGGGATGGCCACAGCCGCCAACAGGCCGATAATTGCCACCACGATCATTATTTCCACCAAGGTGAAACCGCGGTTAAAAGATGTAGATGTTTTCATTACGCCTCTGCAGAGTGCTGTACCACAGACGCCATTTCCTGGCAATACGTTACAGCGGTGGCGGAACCACACAATGCGGACAAGCCTCCACCCAATGCCCGGGAGATATCTCTTCAAATGATGGCAGATTTTCCAGGGAATCCATGGAATGCTCCACCCCGCTTCGCGGCGCAAATCGGCACCCATCCGGCGGGTTAATGGGTGAGGGAACATCGCCCTCCAAAATCACCCGATCTGGCTCGTGCGTTGGATCGGCGACCGGGATTGCCGAAATTAGTGCCTTTGTATAAGGGTGAATTGGATTGGAATATATCTCCCCAGCAGGGGCCAGTTCAACGATCCTGCCCAGATACATCACTGCGATGCGGTCACTGATATGCTTTACCACGGCCAGATCATGAGAAATAAAAAGATAACTTAGACCCATTTCATGCTGCAACTCCATCAGCAGATTCAGCACCTGGCTTTGAATGGAAACGTCCAAGGCACTTACCGGTTCGTCACAAATCAACAGCTTCGGTTTTAGAGCTAACGCACGTGCGATTCCAATCCGTTGGCGTTGCCCCCCGGAAAATTCAAACGGATAGCGTTGAGCCGCCGATTCATTCAAGCCAACCTTACGCAATAAGTCTGAGACCCACTGGTGGCGTTCCTCTCGTGTTCCCATACCCTGAACCACAAATGGCTCTTCAACAATAGTGCCGATAGTATGCCGAGGGTTGAGAGACTCATATGGATCCTGAAAGATCATTTGCATCTCCCGCCGATAAGGCTTCATCGCGTTTCGAAGTGGTGTAATCTCAACTCCTTCAAAACGAATACGCCCTTTTGTTGGGTCGTATAGTTTCGCTATCGTCTTGCCCAGAGTGGTTTTACCACATCCGCTCTCTCCCACTACCCCAAGTGTCTCACCTGCACGAATCTCAAGGCTCACTCCGTCCACCGCCTTGCAGGCCGCCACGGACCGCCGGAATACTCCCCCCTTAACTGGGAAATGCATCTTCATTCCCTCAATCCTGACCAGTTCTTTGTTATCGTGTTGAGGCTCGACTTCTCCACGAATTCTAACAGTCAGAACAATCACATAAATCCACATGGCAACATTCGCGACAATCATCAGGACGAGCATCAATGCATTAATCACGACCAATGACTTCCCGAGACTTCCTTCCAAAATAAGCCCAACTCCGCCTATGAAGCACGCTAGTGGCACCCCAAGAAACCCGATTTTCAGTACAGTCTTCCAAGCCCTCAGCACTTTGACCTTATCGCCAACCCACAATACATTTCGATAAGTCGAATAATGCAACCAAGCCACGTATATGAACCACACGGACCCAAGAAAAGGGATAATCAACGGCCATATGGTCTGCATGGAATTTTCACGGTATTCCTTGGGTGCAGTCTTCTCAAATAGAAGGACTAGTACAGTCGATGGTAAACCGCGTAAAACCATATCCACGAGACACCAGATAATGATTTGCAATAGCAACGACATTGTTATGAGAAGCAAACCGGACAGGCCTCCACCCAATGATTCGGAGAGATTTCCTCAAAAGGAGGGCGTTGGGTTAAGTGATTTCCTTCATGTTCCCTCTCGCTACGGGGAGCAAAACGGCATCCCGCTTTTAGATCCTTCAAGGCCGGCACCATTCCATCAATTGTATTTAGCTTTGTCTTGGGTGTGCCATTGAGCCTGGGAATCGAGTTTAAAAGGCCCTGGGTATAGGCATGGCGAGGGTTGGCAAAAATCTCTCTTGCTGAGGCACGCTCCACAATGCGCCCGGCATACATTACGCACACTTCATCACAGGTCTCTGCAATAACCCCTAAATCGTGGGTAATCAGAATGATCGACGTCCCCAGATCGCGCTGCAGCGACTTCATTAGCTCCAGGATTTGTGCCTGAATGGTGACGTCAAGAGCCGTAGTCGGTTCATCGGCAATCACCAGTTCCGGGCCGCAGGCCAAGGCGATGGCAATAACAACCCTTTGGCGCATGCCACCGGAAAGTTGATGCGGATATTCAGTCGCACGGATTTCCGGAGAGGGAATCCCCACCTTATCAAGCATCTCAACGGCCTTGCTCCAGGCTTCATCAGGGCCATAATCATTGTGCTGGGTTAAGACCTCACAAATCTGCTTACCGATCCGGTGTACCGGATTAAGGGCCGTCATGGGCTCCTGAAAGATCATACTGATTCGATTTCCACGAATAGTACGCATATCCTCTGCAGGCAAAGTGCGAAGATTCATCCCATCAAAGAGCACTTCACCCCCCAAGATTTTACCCATGGGTTGCGGCAATAGCCGCATAACCGACATTGCTGTGACACTTTTACCGCAGCCACTTTCTCCTACAATCCCCAAGGTACGACCCCTGCACACATCAAAGCTCACCCCATCAACAGCGATAACCTGACCCTGATCAGTATCAAATGCCGTGACGAGGTCACGGACTTTAAGCAATACTTCACCCTCAGATTCGGCCACAGTCGGTTTTACTTCCGGTATTGATCGTAGACCTTGATCGTTTTCTCGAATTTTTTGCCGGATTTCTTGGCCTCCTGCGTCTGAGCCTTGGCAGCGGTATCAATCCAGTGAAGGTGAAACTCCTCCATGTCACGGCTTTGTCTCACATTAAACCCTTCAGGCCATTTTACCCAACGCCAATACCCAACACGGTACCATGGCTTGGCCCAGGCGGGAATAAAACCGGCGTGGTCATGCAATCTCTGGATGAGATCATGAGAGAGCTCAGTAATCTCCTCAAGCCCCTCAGCCTCCCGGTACTGCTTAATGCGCTTATCGAGCTCTCGATCAGCCGTCAGGGTGGAGTTATTGGTGTCGGGCTTGGGAGTAACCCCTTCGCGCAATGACCCGTCAGCTTTGTATAGTTTATCCCCCTCCTCTACATAAGCGTTATAGGAATGATACGGCTCAAAAAAGCGCGGGTATAATTCCACAGAGTTATTGAGTCCCCCAAAGGATATTTCATGCTGTTTCTCACTGGTCTTCTTCCAGCCAGCGGTAAGTTCTAACATTTCAATATTCAGCTCCACACCCGCCTTCTTTGCCTCCTGCACTAAGACCGTTAGCAGTGAAGAAAAACGCTTGTAGCCCGTAGTTATGGTGAATGAAAGCCGCTTGCCGTTCTCATTTTGAAGAATGCCATCGCCCCCCCGTTTGCTAAAGCCAGCCTTGGCAAAGGCAGCTCCAGCCTTCTCAACGGAAAACTCGCGAGCTTTTACCGTCGGATTACTCCGCCCTCCATACCCATCAGCAACTGTCTGCATTCGTTCAAAATCCCCATGAAATATCTCCTTATTCACCAAATCCCAATTCATTGAGTAATGCAACCCTTGGCGTATGTCCTGATTATCCAAAAGGGGCTTTGAACAGTTGATTCGCAAAGCCCATGTCGGCCTGGGGATGTCATTATAGAACTGGGCTTTATGAATATAGCCATTTTCAACCTCCGGATCATCATTGGGTAGTTTATCGTACCAGTACTCAGGCAAACTCAAGCCGTGCCAATCCAGCTCTCCTTTTCTGAAAAGCTCAAACACCTTGGCCGGTTCACGAACAACCGTGACACGAATCTTCTCCGGGTTGAACCGGTTCTTATAGAACTTCTTTTTATCCGCCCACCAGTTAACAACGCGTGTGAGGGTGATGGCCACTCCATCATTAATGTTTTGCTTTCTCACCTCATAAGGTCCGGCGGTGGGCTCAAACTCCCACTGGTAATCCTTCAGGAAATCCTCATCAAGCTCCTCATAATGGTGTTCCGGAACCGGACGAATAGCCGCCTTGGTGATGACATCGGGCTTTGCCTTATAATAGGTAATTGAGAGGGTCCGCGTATTATACAAGGTAATATTAAGGAACTTCTTGTCATCATAATAATCATTATACCAGGGAGCTTTTATATGCTTGCTGCGCATGAAATAGAAATGGAAGAAGAAGTCTGTTACCTGAACTGGCTCTCCATCAGAATAACGAGCATCCGGATCCAGCTCAAAAAAGACCGTTTTCTTGTCATCGCCCACTGCCCAACGCTTGGCAATTGCGGGAATATAGCCGTCTGTTTCCGGATGCTCATGGACCAGCGCAAAGGCATTGTTATCAAGAATATGACGCCTAAATGAACCACTGGCATCGGGGCCAACAAACCGCAATGTGCGGGGCCAATCGCCTGTGTACTGGTTCATCGTCCCGCCTTGTTTTGCTTCTGGAGAACTGAAAACGGGTTCACCGAGGCCGTCCTCCCATTTCAGATTATCCGGTATATCTTCAGTCTTCTTGATGGAAAAAAACTTTGGTGAAGCTTTATAGAACTCCTTCACTTCTTCAACTGAAGCCAGCTCCACGGGCCCCACTTCCACAGATGCGGTCACTTTTGGTTTTCCGTCGCTTCCGCCCGGTTCACTCGGAGCATTGTTTTTAGGCTTACCGCAACCCAAAAAAATGGAAGCCATTGAGAGGGTCAGCATTATAGTCCCAATCTGATTTATTGTTTTCTTCATATCTATTCGTAAGTTGAAAATTTCTTTGGATCAAAGGCTTCCCGGACCGCCTCGCCAATGAACGTCACCATTGTCAGCACCAAAAATATCGCCGTCAACGCCGAACCGATAATCCATGGTTTTTCCCGTATATACTCCTGTCCGAGACGCAATTGATGGCCCCAGCTGGGGGTGCCTTCAGGCAAACCGAAATTCAGGAAATCCAGAGCGGTTACCGAGGAGATTGCCGCAGCAACGGTAAAGGGAAGAAACGTAACGAGCGTGGATACTGTATTGGGCAATAAGTGACAGAAAACGATTCGCAATGGCCCTGCCCCCAATAATATGGCCGCGGAAACATAATCGCGGGCCTTTTCCTTGTAAGTGGAAGCCCTCATGTAATAGGTCATGCTCGTCCAGCTGAAAACAACCATGATGGCCAAAAGCATTAAAACTCGCGTCATCATGCCCACTTTACTCGGCAAAACCGAAACCATGATCATTACCATGTAAAGAAATGGAATGTTCGCCCAAATTTCCACCACCCGCAACCCGAGTAGATCCGTCAACCCACCAAAGTATCCCATTAAGCAACCCAAAGCCGAGCCGATGAGGAAGACCATGAAGGTGAACCCCAATGCAAAAAGCATCACAATTCGAAAACCATAAAAAAGCCGTGCGGCAATATCCCGCCCAGCATCGTCAGTGCCCAAATAGTGTTTATGCTCACGACTGGGAGCAGCGAGCTTTCCAACTCCTTCTGAAAAGTTTGGCTTGTAGGGGTCGTATGGAATGATCGGCATAACCAACCAACCTTTTCCACTCCCATCATTCCATTTATTCTGTAAACCACGATAATTAACCGGATAACTATAGGGCTGACCATCTCCATCCTTTTCCATCCCGAAAAATTTTCCTGTGCGAGGAATCTTTGGGGTGTAAATCCATTTTACGGGATAGGTGTCGGCCAGGGCCGGGAAATACCAGTTTCCATTATAACGAACGATCAATGCCTGATCGTTGACGATTAATTCACCAAAGAGTGAAATGAAAAGTGTTACCCCCAGCAAAATAAACGACCAGTATCCTCGCTTGATCGACTGAAACCGTTTGAGCTTCCGTCTGGTAAGGGGATTGAGTTTCCAGAGTGCCATAATCTCTTATTCAAATCTTACCCGTGGATCCACCAATGCCATTAGAAAATCCGAAATAATATTCCCTATCAACATTAATAGAGCCGATAGCATCAAGACCCCCATCACCACCGGGAAATCCCGGTCAATGATGGCGTTAAAACCAAGCAAACCAAACCCGTTAATGTCAAAAATCTTTTCAATAAGAAATGAACCAGCAACAAAAAGGGTCACCTGATGCCCCAAATTGGTTGCAATAGGAATAAGGGAATTCCGAAGTGCATGACGCCGAAGTGCATCCTTATAAGCAACCCCCTTGGAGAGAGCTGTCCTCATATAGTCAGCGGCCAAATTATCCATCAAATGGTTTTTCATTAGCATGGTAAGAAACGCAAAACCGCCGACCAGGTAAGCACATAGAGGAAGCGCTGAATGATGAAACACATCTTTCACCTTTCCAGAGAACGACAAGTCATCGAATTCCATACTGGTGAAACCCGACGCTGGAAACCACTCATTATTTACCGCACAAAAGAGGATCAATAAAA
>CAZTTU010000028.1:0-25492 GCA_964616045.1 uncultured Verrucomicrobiota bacterium
ATATCTGCCGGTGACAAAAAACTGATCTTGGGCGAAAACTACCGGACCTTGCTGCATCCCATCCTGAAAACCAAGAAGCCCTAATATTTCCTAAAGGTATTCCTTTAGCTTTTCCTGAAATTTTATATACAACAGTCCAAGCAGGATCAGGATTACTGACATGCCAAGATAAGTGAGCAGCTCGGCCATGCCATCGAGCTTTCGGGAAGCAAGCAGCGTGAGGTTGGCCATCGCCGCCAACAGCACAATCAGGCCGAAAATACGGTGCGTGCGTTCCTTTGCCCATAGTCCCAGACCAATCAGCACAAACGCTAGCGTGCCCCACGAAATCACACTAGAATCACCAGGCCACATGCGGATGACCCATTGCCACAGGCTGAGGTTCATGAGTATGATGATGGCGATGTGGGAACTGTTGAAAAATTTCTCCTCGGGAATCTTCTTGCGGGTCAGCCACTGCGCGCCAAGCAGGAGTGCCAGCGGCGCGATATCCAGCGGCCGCGGATCGCCCCAGTGCATCATTGCGTGCATCCAGAAGCTGATGAAGCCCACGAGTAAAAACCCACCGCCGGTAATGGCGCGCTCAATCCGTTCGCGCCGATGATACAGCGCGGCGTGGAGGATGGCGATGACGTTGAAGATCAGGAAAATAAATTGGCCATTGATGAACTGAAACGCCCACACCATCGACAGTCCCCAGCCGAGATAAAAGTACAGCGAAGTCCCTCCATTAGTCAGTTGCCGAAGCGCTCTCTCGGTCTCGTTGATCAAGTCGCGCGTGTGCAGCGCGAAATGACTCATCCCTAGCAGGCCAAGCGCGGGAAGGAGTGTGGACAGTCCATTGGCATCAGGCACAGAGCTTGTGAAAAACAACACCGTGCCGCGCTCGGATATCTTGATGATCGACAGGAGCGACAGGGTTGCGGCGGTGAGCATGAATCCCTGCGCAGAGATGAGGCCGGGCAAGAGGCGCGCGCCAAGGCAAAAGGTGCTGAGCACAATACCGATCAACGGTAGCACCCAAAGTTGATACGCCAGCGGTACGAATTCCAGAGTTACCATCAGCCCCGCCATGAGCCCGGCGACCTGTGCCGCGCCCCCCAGAATGCCAAAGCTCACCACGGGCATGACCAGCCGCCCGGTTAAGGATTCCTTGGCGCGTTCGAGCACAAACCCATCGCCGAGGGCCGCTAACAGCGGAAGCAATGACCACTGCCAAGTGATCGTTGGAGTGTTGGGGATGGTTTGAATAACACAAAGCACCGGCGCGCCAATCAGGAAAAATTGGCCGAGTGTGAAAATTTGGTCCGAACGCAGGCCGTAGCTATAGGCGGCAAACATCAGCCCCAGAATCACCGCGGCCACGGACATGTGGGTGGTCTCGAAGGTGAGGAGTTGCAGGGTCCACGCGGTGGCGATGAGCCCCAGGCCGATGACGCAGGCGCCTTGGCAAATGGTGGAAATGAAGGGCGCGGGTTCCTCTTCGGTGCTGGCAAAACGCTGGTGCCATTGCTGGGCGAGGGCAAAGATGGCGAGCATCACGAAGGGATTCCACGTTTCAATGGTTATAGGATCTTGTGAGAAGCCTAGTGGCAGCCAGAGGATTAATCCGCTGAATATATATATTTCCCCAAAAATCGTCACGGCGGTGACGCGCATGAGCGGCCGACTGGCCAGTGCGAGGAGCCCAAACGCGGCCAAGCCAAAGGCGGTGGTGGCCGTGTAATCCTTGGCGGTGACGGCAAAGCATGTGAAGAGCCCGGCGCCCAGGCCGATGATGGCGAGGTAATCAGGCAAAATCCGCAACGAGTCGGTGGGTTTGCGTTCGCCTTCCCAATTTTTGGCCACCCAGCCGCCGGCAAGTATAAGCAGCCCAAAGAAGAGACCGAGGACAAGGGTATCTGGGTAAAAACCTCCATGTAGTTTGCCAACTGTCTTTACGATGGCGAAGCCCACGAACGCCGTGCCCACTAGAGCAATGGTAGCGGAGGCGTATTGTAGGAGGCGGTTGCCAGTGCGCAGGCCAAAGTACAGGATCGTGATGCACTCGGCGGCTAGTAGCAGGGCGCGATGCTGCTCGACCGGATTCAGGGTCATCAGCGACAGCGTCAGCACCACTGACGCCTTGACCAGCAAGGTTTCTGCGAAGAGTTTTTCTTCAGGCAACGTTTTCTTGGCCAAGACAAACAGCCCGAACAGCACGGGGGCAAAGATCATCGGGAGCATCCAATATTGCTCGCGCAGGGATGCTTGCATCAACAGCGTTATGGTCATCAGCGCGAAAAAGGCGCCGTTGTTCAGATTGATAAACGTGGCGCGCTTGGCGGGGATAATTTGTTCATGGCGCGAGAGAAAGCCGGCGGTGGTGAAGATGATCCAGTATACGCCGATGAAAAGGGCGTCCTGCTCGAATGACGATTCGATCCCCGCGGGATGCACGAATCGCCAATAGCCAAGGCCGAAATAAGAGGAGACCAAGGCAAGAAAGGAAAGGTTCGCCCAACGGTTTTTGATAACAAAGAAAGTGGCGGCCACGGCCAGCATGATATTGGAAGCGAACGTGAACCAGATGTTGTCACCGCTGGAATCGTAAATCAGCGGCATGTAAGAGGCAAAGTACGCACCCGCCAAGGCAAACATGGCCATAATTTCCGATCGTTTGCGTGTGGCAAAAATGATTATAAAAATAGCCCACGCCCCGAGCAAAATACCGGCAAGCAACGGGTTGTCGATCAGTCCGAGGATTTCCTTGTTCTTCACGCGGTAAAGCGCGAACGTCGAAAAATACACCGCCGCCATACCGCCGCCTGTGAGCACCTCGGAGTAGTCTTCAAGTTTTCTGAATCGTCGGTGCAGAAAAAGCCCCACCGCCATAAGCACGAAGCTTGCTAGATACAGCATCGACGCGTTGAGGTACGGCCTAATGTTCACGTCTACCTGCTTGTATCCATGCTGCCCCAGCAAAACGAGGAACACGAGAAACGCCAGCACTCCCACACGCACCAACCACACGGTACCCAGTTTCATTTCCCACCCGCCGTTTCCCTTGACGCCAATGTAGTGATCGTGCTTGTAGGTTTCTTCTAACGACTCCAGTTCCGGTTCGACAATGGGCGGATTGTCTAAGGCTGGCATCTCAATTTCCTCTGGTTCCGATAGCGGATTCAGCTTCGGAAGGGTAGGCAGATCTTTAGGAAGGGCCGACTCCATAACCTGAGAAGTTGCAGCCACTTCTGGGATCGTCGGCTGTCCCCTAGGAGGCTCCATAGTTTCCGCCCTAGCTTCTTTAGGAATCTCTGGGAGCGGTTCTAGCACCGGCGGCAATCCCTCGACGCACTCGGATGACATTTCCACAACAGGCTGAACTCTTAAATCTCGAAGGTTATCCTCCAAGGTTTTGATTCTGTTTTCCTGCGTTTGGAGCCGCCTCTCCAGCGCATAAAAGCGGCTAAAAAAAAAGGCGCCGATACCAATCGCCAGGCCAACCCCGGTTATGATCAGGCAAAACCATCCCAAAATCTCTCCCATGAGTTAATTATACATGGATTCTCATTGGGTGACACATTGATTTCATCATTAGACACATCGATTCCCTTAATATTTAAACATATCAATGAATCCGGATGCATTGATTATTATATTGACGTTTAAATAGGCGCCAGTATTATTCTCTAGTCGTATGAGGGATTCGTCCATCGCCAAAGAGCTGCGAGAGCAGCTTGCCGAGCGCATCCTGTTTCTGGATGGTGCGCTGGGAACAATGGTGCAGGCCCATGCGCTGGAGGAGGTGGATTTTCGGGGGGAACGCTTTACTGGTCATTCCATAGACCTCAAGGGGAACAACGATCTGCTTGTATTGACCAAGCCCGAAATTGTTCGCGGCATTCATTCGGAATTCCTCGCTGCAGGTTCAGATATCATAGAAACCAACACTTTCAGTGCCACCCGGATAGGGATGGCTGACTATGGTCTGGAGGAAATTGCGCGGGAGCTGAATGTGGCTGCGGCCAGAATTGCTCGTGAGGCAGTGGATGCTACGATGAAGCAGGATCCCTCGCACAAGCGCTACGTGGCCGGAGCGATCGGGCCGACCAACCGCACCTCATCCATTTCGCCAGACGTGAATGATCCAGGTTTTCGTGCAGTGACATTCGATGACTTGGTGGAGGTTTATCGTGAGCAAGTCGAGGGGCTCATTGAAGGTGGCGTGGATATCCTGCTACCGGAGACGACTTTCGACACGCTCAACCTCAAGGCGGCGCTCTTTGCCATCGAACAGGTGTTTGAGGACATGGGCGAGCGATTGCCGGTAATGGTTTCAGTAACCATTACCGACGCATCCGGCCGCACCCTGTCCGGGCAAACAACCGAGGCGTTCTGGAATTCCATCGCCCATGCCAAGCCTTTTACAGTGGGCATCAATTGCGCGCTGGGGGCGAATGAGATGGCACCGTACATCCGTGAGCTGTCACGCATCGCGGACACGTTTGTACACTGTTATCCGAATGCTGGATTGCCCAATCCGCTGGCCGACACGGGTTACGACGAGCGGCCCGAAGATACTGCGACGGCATTACGTGACTTGGCTGATCAGGGGCTATTGAATGTGGCGGGTGGTTGTTGCGGCACAACGCCTGAGCATCTGAAGGCAATCGTCGAGATGTTGAGCGAAGTGAAGCCACGTGAGCCGCAGCCACGCAATGCAGCGTTGCGTCTCAGTGGGCTGGAGCCGCATGAAGTCGGAGATCATACGGGGCAACTTACCATGGTTGGAGAGCGTACCAACGTAATGGGTTCACCAAAATTCAGGAAACTCATCAAGGAAGGGAACTTTGAGGCAGGACTGACCTTGGCACGACAACAGGTGGAAAACGGGGCGAATATCATCGACGTGTGTTTCGATGAAGGTTTGCTTGATGCAGAGGATTGCATGCGGCGTTTCCTGAATCTGCTTGCGGCTGATCCGGATATTTCGCGGGTACCGGTCATGGTGGACAGTTCCAAGTGGAGCGTGATTGAGGTCGGCCTGAAATGTCTGCAGGGCAAAGGTATTGTGAATTCCATCAGCCTTAAAGGAGGTGAGGAGGAGTTCCTGACGCAGGCGAGCCTGTGCCAGCGTTACGGGGCGGCGGCGGTGGTGATGAGCTTTGATGAAAAAGGGCAGGCAGCCACTGTTAAAGACAAGGTGACTATTGCCGAGCGTGCTTACCGGCTACTCACCAAGAACTTAAATTTTCTCCCGGAGGACATTATATTCGATCTAAACATCCTCACGGTGGCCACTGGCATGGAGGAACACAACGATTACGCGGTGAACTTCATCGAGGCAGTACGCCGAGTGAAGGCGGCTTGCCCGGGCGTACGCACCAGTGGTGGGGTCAGTAATATCTCGTTTTCCTTTCGTGGGAACAACGTGGTGCGTGAGGCCATGCACTCTGCGTTTCTTTACCATGCCGTGGAGGCCGGTTTGGACATGGGCATCGTAAACGCTGGTATGCTGGAGGTTTATGATGAGATTGAGCCCGAGCTGCTGGAGCGTGTGGAGGATGTGCTGCTCAATCGTCGCCCGGACGCCACGGACCGACTCGTAGATTACGCCGAACAGTTCAAGGGCATAAAAAAAGAAGCGGCGGTGGCGGATCAGAAATGGCGTGAGGAACCGGTGGCTAAACGACTGAGCCACGCGTTGGTGAATGGCATCACCGAATTTATTGAGGAGGATGCCGAGGAGGCGCGTGTCGCGGTTGATCGTCCCTTGGACGTAATTGAGGGGCCGCTAATGGACGGCATGAAGGAGGTTGGCAAGCTGTTTGGCTCAGGCAAGATGTTTCTGCCCCAGGTGGTGAAGAGCGCCCGCGTAATGAAAAAGGCCGTGGCCTACCTGACGCCGTTCATGGAGGAAAAGGGAGAGGTAAATGACAGCGCCTGTGCCGGGACCTTCGTCATCGCCACGGTGAAGGGTGACGTGCACGACATCGGCAAAAACATCGTGGGCGTGGTACTCGGCTGCAACGGTTACAAGGTGGTTGATCTCGGAGTGATGGTTGACTGCGACACCATCTTAAAGGCTGCCCGGGAACACAACGCGGACATCATTGGCTTGAGCGGACTCATCACGCCATCGCTTGACGAAATGATCTTCAATGCCAGAGAAATGCAACGGCGGGGCCTGAAGATACCCTTACTCATTGGCGGTGCCACCACGAGCAAGGCACATACTGCCATCAAAATTGCGCCAAGATACGATGGTCCAACCTGTCACGTGATGGATGCCTCGTTGATGGTGGGCGTGTGCAATGATCTGCTCAGTGAAAATCGGCACGATGAATTCTGTAAAGAACTGGAGACGGAGCACAAGCGCCTGCGCGAAAGATTTGCCTCCGGCGATGACGGACGCAAGGACATCGTTTCCCTTGCCCAAGCCCGTGCTGCTGCACCAACCTGTGATTGGGCCACCACGGAGATTCGCCAGCCGGAGATCCTCGGCCTGCAGCACTTCGGGGATATCCCATTGGACGTATTGGCCAGCTATATCGACTGGTCGCCCTTTTTCTGGACATGGCAGTTGCACGGGGTTTACCCGACCATTTTCAACAAACCCGAAGAAGGCAGGGAGGCAAGGAAGCTTTTTGACGATGGCCAGCAAATACTGGATGACATCATCGCCCACAAGCGCCTGCGCCCACGGGCAGTGGCTGGGTTCTGGCCGGCCAATTCGATAGGCGAGGACGTGGAGGTGTACAGCGACGAGGACCGGGCCGATACGATTGCGCGGTTCCATTTCCTGCGTCAACAACGTCAGAAACGCGAAGGCCAGGTCTGCCGCTCGCTGGCGGACAACGTGGCGCCAAGGGATAGCGGGCGCATCGATTACCTTGGCGGTTTTGTGGTAACCGCTGGGAGTGAAGTGGATGAGCTAGCCGCGACCTTTCGCGAAGAGGGTGACGATTACTCGGCCATCATCGTGCAGGCCCTTGGCGATCGCCTGGCCGAAGCCACCGCAGAATACTTGCATAAGATCATGCGCGACCAATGCGGCTTTGGAAAGAACGAGGGATTTGCAGCAGGAAGTGCGATCGATGAGGAACAATCAAATTTCTTGATCAAGGAAAAATATCGCGGCATCAGGCCCGCTGCGGGGTATCCTTCCTGCCCAGATCACAGTGAAAAGGCAACTTTATGGGAAATACTCAAAGCTAAAACAAAGATTGGCGCGACACTCACCTCCAGCTACGCAATGAATCCGGCCTCGACGGTATCCGGATTTTATCTTTGCAATTTTAATGCAAAGTACTTTAACCTCGGCCCAATCGGAGGGGATCAAGTGAGCGATTACGCCAAACGCAAAAGCATTTCACAGGCCGAAGCCAAAAAATGGCTTCGGCCACACTTGGGATACGTGGAGGACTAAAATGAAACGTGCATTTACTTTAATTGAACTGCTGGTGGTGATTGCCATCGTCGGCATCTTGGCAGGCTTGTTGTTGCCGGTATTGGCACGAGCCAAGGCGGTGGCGCGTACTGTACAGAACAAGAACAACCTCAAACAAATCGCTAGTGCATTTGCGATGTATGAGGACGACAATGACGGACTTGCGGTCGGTGTGGGGGACTCTGCCGGTCGGCATTTTTTCGGCCAATACAACGGACCCGGTCAGCCTGTGGATTTTTCCGGCGGCTATCTAAGTCTTTACGTGGATAACAACCCTAAGGTGTGGCTGGATCCATCGTTTAACTCCTACAGCAAACGTGCGAAAGGCCACACGTGTAGCTATGCCTACAATCACCATTACCTTAACGAACTGGAGGAGCAGGGTAGCTGGTGGGAGCCGAACTACAGCTTTCGATGGATCGGTGTTAATGTGGGGGAAATAGAGGTACCAGTGGACACGGTGCTCTTCGGAGACTCCGCCCGCAACTGGATGGGGCCAGTAGAGGAAAACTGGTTTTGGACACCGCCCTCGGAGGCGCGCGCCTGGCCCGGCTGGGAAACGGCTTACACGCAGTTCCGTCACAATGGCAAGGCGACAGTGCTTTGGGGTGATGGCCATGTGGAGCTGGTGGAACCCGACCAGACCTATCCGGTGAACGATGACAAGCTTGGCTACATTTGTGATACCCATGACCGCTTCTTCAAACTGGTGAAGTAACCGATGGGTCGAACTCGGGTCATTTTCATTGCGATCATGGTTGTGGGCGCTGGCGTGTACGGTTTTATGCGTTATGGCAATAATGAGTATGCGGAGCGGGAGGTGGCATTGGACTCCAAGGAAGCGAAGTCGGCTTTGGCAATGTTCAAGCAACTGGCCAACTCCACTAATTTTCTGGCCGAATTCCTGAGCCCCGATTCCAACCCAATTGCTCAACAATCATTATTGCGATGTGCAAATCAATTAAGTGAGGCAGGAGAGCTCACAGTAAAAAAGGCCGAATGGTCAGGTGAATATTTCCGGGTGCAAATCAGCAGCTCTACTAAGGTGGACGCAACCGCTGAACACTGGTTTCTACTGACAGCAAATGGAAAAGGCATCCTGCAACTCATGGGCGTGCAGCATTAAATGATGAATAACCAGCCCCAAAGTATATTTTTATTTCATAGCCAATAGTCGTGAGAGAAAACATCGCCTCATCTGCGTACGAAATTGATTCACTAATATGAAGACTGACCGCAATACTTGGATTCTACTGGGCCTCATGACACTCTTCACCGCCCTACGTTGGCCGGAACTGCTGCCCTCGAACTTCAGCCCCGTGTACGCCATCTTTTTCTGTGCAGGTGTTTATCTGAAGGGCACCCGCGGTTGGGGGCTGCCGCTCTGCCTGATGTTCATCAGCGACCTGACGATCAATATCTTCTATTATCCCAGCAATTTCGGGGCGGTCAATTCGTTCATGCTCATTTCCTACCCGTTGTATATCGGCATGATCTTGCTGGGACGAAGGATGTCCTCTCGGTCGCCAGCTATCCTGCTAGTAGGAGGCGGCTTGTTGGGAGGGATCGTATTCTATCTGGTCACCAACGTGTTTTCCTGGCTGATCTATCCGGCGTACCCCAAGACGTTTGCTGGTCTGTGGCAGGCCTTCACGCTAGGCCAGGTGGGTTGGTACCCGCAAGCCTTCGAGTTTTTTCGCAACACACTCGCCAGCAGCGCTCTCTTCACCGCCATTATCGTGTATGCTGTGCGATACGCACGCGTTAGTGAAAAGTCAGAAGAAGAGTTCCAGTTGAAAGTCTAATCGGCTACGCCGATTTGGGCATTGATAGAATCAATAATTTTTTCGCTCCATAGGTCAAGAAGATCGGAATCCTTCCCTTCAAGAAGCAATCTCACTTTGGGTTCGGTGCCGGAATAGCGGAGGAGCACCCGGCCGCCATCGGATTGCAAGGCGGCTTCGGCTTCGGCCACCAGTGCGGACACATTGTCCAGTTCCTCAATGGGTTTCTTTTCGGTGACACGTAGGTTTGTAAGTTTTTGCGGGAAGCGAGTCCAGCATCGGGTCAACTCGCTGAGAGGCTTTTGCTTGGTGGTCATGATGCGGAGGATTTGTAAGGCAGCCACGAGGCCGTCGCCGGTGGTGCCGTGATCACTGAAAATGAGGTGGCCGCTTTGTTCTCCGCCAAAGTTGTGACCATTTCTGAGTATTTCATCGACGACATGTTTGTCACCCACAGGCGTGCGGATAACTTGACCCCCAGCAGTCTCGACGGCAGTGTCAAGGCCGACGTTGCTCATCACGGTGGAGACGAGGGTATTATTGGCAAGTGCACCTTCGGCAAGCATTTCCAGTGCGGCGATGGCCATGATGTCGTCGCCGTCAATGAGGGTGCCATTCTCGTCGCAGAGCAACACGCGATCGGCATCACCATCGTGGGCAATACCGATGTGGGCACGGTGTTCCTGAACCCAGTGGCACATTTGTTCGGGGTGCATGGAGCCGCAGCCAGCATTGATGTTAGTGCCGTCAGGACTGTTGCCGTACACGATGACCTCGGCACCCAACTCACGCAATACACAAGGCGTGGATTGATAGGCAGCACCATGTCCGCAATCGATGACGATGGTCACTCCTTCGAGTGTTTGGCCGCGCGGGAAGGATCGCTTGGCAAATTCCACGTAGCGGCCTAAGGCGTCATCGATACGCACGGCTTTGCCGATTTCTCCGGCGGTGGGGCGCACGTGGTCAATCTCGCCGCTGAACACGAGATTTTCAATCTGCCGTTCAATGGTATCGTCCAGCTTGTAGCCGTCGTGCCGAAAAAATTTTATCCCATTGTCGTCGTAGGGATTATGCGAGGCGGTGATCACAATGCCGGCATCTGCCCGCAGGCTGTGAGTAATGCGGGCCACCCCGGGAGTGGGCAGCGGGCCGATGAACAGAACGTCAACGCCCATGGATAGGATGCCACTGGCGAGTGCACTCTCAATCATGTAACCGGAGAGGCGGGTATCCTTGCCAATGACGATTTGATGGCGGTGTCGGCTGCGTGACTCAGGATTAAGATCCTTGAATACATGTGCGGCGGCTCTGCCGAGCTTGAGGGCGGTTTCGGCAGTGACGGGCTCAATGTTGGCTCGTCCGCGTACGCCGTCGGTGCCGAAAATCTTATTCTTTACCGGATCCATTATCTTCTTTCTCTCCGTCAGCATCGGAGAGAGGGGGGGTCTTTTCTGGTTTTGGAAACTTTTTCTCTGATTTGCCAGTAGAGCGTCCGTTGTTTTTGTCGTTGGTATAGTCCAAGTTTGCCGTGGATTTTATGGTGTACCAAACCAGAATCGCCATCACCAAGGACAAAACCTTGATCCAAGTATCACTGATGTTCCTAGGTTGTGGTTCGGCCATGGCTTAGTTGCTCTTTTCCTCGGGGCGCAGCTTTTTCTCAATCATTTCAGCGAGATCGTTCAGCGAATCTCGCGCACGCTGGATGAACGGTCGTGTTTCTTCCTGCTTGACTTCGGCCTTGAGCATCTCATTCAGAAAGTCCTTCAACTGCTTCAACTCGACTTTGCTGTAAAGCGCGCCATTATGGCAATATGAAATATCGCCGGTTTCCTCGGACACGATGACCACAATCGCATCGGTCTCTTCACTCAAGCCGATGGCCGCGCGGTGGCGGGTGCCCAGCGTGCGGTTCACATCAATTCGGCGGGTGAGTGGAAAGATGCAGGAGGCGTACTGAATGCGGTCGCCGCGGATCACAACCCCGCCATCATGCAGGGGCGATTGGGGAATGAAGATGGAATCGAGCATCTCGGGGGTAAGCGCGCAGTCAATGAGCACGCCGCTTTGGGTTTCTTGATGGATATCGACCGATTGCTCGATGGCCATAATGCTCCCCACTTTTTTTCGGGAAAGCCGGTCAGTGGCTTGCACCACTGCCTCCACATCCAGCGGGCTATCCTGGTTGGTGGCAAAGAGCGGGAGGTTGCCCAACACGGCCAGCAGGCGCCGGAGTTCTGGTTGAAAAATGATGAGGATGGCCACAACCGTGAAAAGGAACAACTGCTGGAGCAACCACCCCAACACTTCTAGTTTCAGCGCGGCAAATAGGGAGGTGATGCCGATCAGTAACAGGAAACCCAACACCACCGGCCAGCCGCGCGAGCGCTGAAGGTAGGTGAACATGTAATAAATGCCTACAGCCAGCGCGCTAATCTCCACCATGGCACGGATGATCCACAGCCAGTCGAGTTTGATCCAATCCCATATCGCCACGAGCCAAGCCGGAAGTTTGGGCGTCAGCTGGGCCCCGGCCAACAAGATGAGATCCATAGGACTCATGCTTTCGAGATCGCTTCCCAAGTTTTCAATGCCTGCACCGTTTCTTTCACATCGTGCACCCGGACGATGCCAGCCCCCGCTTGGGCAGCGCGACAGGCACAGGCCAAGCTTCCTGGGAGTCGGTCATTTACCTCCGTTTTCGTCACGTGCCCAATGAACGATTTGCGCGATGCCCCCACCAACAGGGGACGCTGCATCCTTGTAAATCGCTCCAAGGCTGCGAGCAATGCCAAATTATGCTCAAGCGTTTTGCCAAAGCCAATTCCTGGATCGAGCACCACCTGTTCGAGGGCCATATCCCAATCGGTCCACCGTTCCATCCGACAGTAAAAAAAAGCCTCCACGTCATTGACTATGTTGCAGTATTGGGGTGCTTTCTGCATGGTTTGGGGAGTGCCCAGCATGTGCATGGCCACGTAACCCGCGCCGGTTTCTGCGACCAGTTGCCACATGGCCTCGTCTTCACGGTTGGCTGCAATATCGTTGATGATTATTGCACCCACTTCAACGGCTGCCTGGGCAACAGCAGGTTTTTGTGTATCGATGGAAAGAGCGGATTCGGTTTGGCCGGCCAGTTTTTTGATGACGGGAATCACCCGGCTTAATTCCACGTGGTCTTCCACACACTCCGCGCCAGGGCGAGTGGATTCTCCACCGATGTCGAGAATGTCCGCGCCTTCCTCCGCCAAGCGCAGCGCGTGTTCAACGGCTTGGTCGGTCGATTGGAATTTTCCACCATCCGAAAACGAATCAGGCGTGACGTTGACAACGCCCATCACCAGCGTGGGTCGGGGAAATTCCCAACTACGATCACACGCGCGCCAGATCATGATCAGTAATCGTTATTGCCTGATGCTTTTTCAATAAGCTCAATCTCATAGCCCTCCGGCGCATCGATAAAGGCAAAACCGCCTCCATTTTCCTTCAAGTGTGGGCCATCGGAATATTCAACGCCGAGCGACTGGATGTGCTTTTCAAACACCTCCAAGCTTTCGACCTCAAAGGCAAGGTGAGTAAGATCTTCCTGTACCTTTACGCCCCCACTGCTGGGGTAGGAACAAATTTCTATTTCCTCGTCGCTGTTGGGTGTAGCGAGAAAGACCAGCTCGGAGCCGCGGGGCGACTTGTGCCGGCGTGTTTCAGTGAGGCCGAGAACTTTCGTGTAAAATTCCACCGTGCGTTCCAAGTTATCCACGCGATAACGGGTGTGTAGTAGTTTTTTGACAATTGCCATGGGCCAAGGATGCCAACCGGTTGCCTGTGGCGCAAGACCTGTCACATTGTTGTTGCGTAAATGCACTTGCACAGACCGGCAGGAAGTGGACTATCGGCCTCTGCACGTGAAACATGCCTTTGTCCTCATCTTGGTATTGGTAGCCCCGAATTTGTCCGCAGCTATTGTGAAACCGCCCGCGCAAATTCACACCCGCGGCATCCCGACCATCCCGGCGAAATTGGCCGAGCAGGTGAAACCTTATCTGGAAGTACGCGCAGTGCGTTTTCAGGATTGGCATCCGGTCAAAAAACACATGCTCCTCACACAACGTCCGAAGGGAGGGCAAGTGTCTCAGTTGCACGTGGTTGAGGAGGCGGGCGGAGCTTTGAGGCAATTAACTCAAGGCAAGGAACCGGTGCGCTCGGCAAAATATCAGCCGATGAATGGAAGATCGCTGATTTTTGACCGGGATGAAGGAGGCAGTGAGCGTTATCAAGTGTTTCACTTTGACCTGACGACCGGCAAGACAACTCGACTCACCGACGGGAAGAACCGCCACTCCGGCGCGCGGTGGTCACCTGACGGCAAACGCGTGGTTTATTTTTCCCCAAAACGAAATGGCCGAGACAATGATCTTTATGTGGTTGATCCAACCAAACCCGGCAGTGAAAGGCTCCTTGCCAAGCTTCCAGGCGGTGGCTGGTGGTTGGAGGATTGGTCGAGCGATGGCGAATTGATGATTCTTTTGGAGTATATTTCCATCACCAATACCCGTCTACATATTGTGGATGCCAACACCGGCGAACGCTCATTGTTCACACCAGAGCTTAGCGAAGAGGTTAGTTATCGCAATGCACGTTTTGGCCCCCAACGGAATTCGATCTATTACACCTGCGACGAAGACTCGGATTTTCAACATGTGATCCGTTTGGACTTTAAATCGGGGGAACGAAAACGTTTTCTAGAGGAGACTAAATGGGACGTTGAGGCATTTGAATTATCTCCCAACGGGCAAACGATGACAGTGGTCCACAACGAGGGAGGAGCCAGTCGGCTTCGTTTCATGGATGTTTCGACTGGAAAACCAAAGGCTCAGCAGGCTTTTCATTCCACTTTGCCAACGGGGGTCATTCGAAAAATTCAATGGCATCACTCAGGGAGTGAATTCGTTTACGATTTTGAATGGGCTCTCTCACCTGGCGAAATTAAGATGATCAGATTGGGGCAAAAAGGGGAAACCTTGTGGGCTGCTTCTGACACCGGGCAATTGAACCTGAACAAAATCAGTATTCCAAGGCGTGAGGAAATGCACAGTATTGATAACGTGAAATTTGACACATGGGTTTATCCTCCCGGCAGCAGAATTAACGGGAAATTTAAGCCCAAATATTCTCTGCGAGGCATTCCAGTTATCATCCTCTTTCATGGTGGACCGGAGAGCCAGTTTCGTCCGCGCTTTATGGGCCGCTATAATTACCTGATGAGCGAGGAACGCATCGCTTTACTCTGCCCCAATGTTCGAGGTTCTCGCGGTTATGGGAAACGTCATTTGAAGGCAGACAACGGAATGGACCGTTCCAGAGTGATGCTGGATGTGCAGCGGTTGCGAAATGCCATCGGTGCAGATTCCTACTTTGATGCTGAACGCATCGCTGTCATGGGTGGCAGTTATGGAGGATTCATGACTTTGCAAAGCATGGTCATGTTGAACAACTTCGTGAGATGTGGAGTGGATGTTGTAGGTATTTCAAATTTTGTTACTTTCCTGAAAAACACCAGTGATTATCGGCGGGATTTGAGACGTGTGGAGTATGGGGATGAGCGCGACCCCAAGATGCGTGAGTTTTTGCAGGATTTTTCACCGCTCACACATGTGGATAATATTACACGACCCCTGTTGATCGTGCAGGGTGCCAATGATCCGCGCGTTCCGGCGAGTGAAAGTGAGCAGATAGAGCAGGCATTGCGTAAAAATGAGGTCGAGACATGGTATCTTTTGGCCAAGGATGAGGGTCACGGTTTCCGTAAGCAGGTCAATCGCGAGTTTCAGTTTCTCACCACCATTCAGTTCTTACGTAAGCATCTGCTCGATAAGGAATAGCAGGTTGGCAATCCTTCGTGTATGACGTACAACGCGCATGTGAAACGTAAGCGTCATTTTGCCAGCGACAACAACTCTGGCATTTGCCCGGAGGCTTGGGCTGCGTTGGATGAGGCCAATCACGGCCATGCGGTCGGTTACGGGGATGATCCTTGGACAAAAAAAGCCTGCCGGTTGATCCGTAATATCTTTGATACGGATTGCGAGGTGTTTTTTGTTTTCACTGGTTCTGCCGCCAATGCACTTGGATTGGCGTCGGCCTGTCGATCCTACCACTCCATGATTTGTCACGAAGCGTCCCACGTGGAGAATGATGAATGCGGCGGTCCGGAATTTTTCAGTGGCGGAGCCAAGGTGCGTTATCTTTCCGGCAAGAATGGGCGACTCACGCCTAGTGTTGTTGAGTCAGCCCTTGCGAGGCGCACCGACCTGCATTTCCCCAAAAGCGGTGCCCTGAGCCTGACTCAATCCACGGAGTTAGGGACGGTCTATGCACCTGCGCAGATCAAGGATATTTGTCGAGTAGCAAAAAAACACGGGCTGAAAGTGCATATGGATGGCGCGCGATTATCCAATGCTGTTGCGAATCTTGGGGTAAAGCCAAAGGAAATCACCTGGAAGGCTGGAGTAGACATGTTGAGTTTCGGGCTGACCAAAAATGGTACACTCGCTGGCGAAGCGTTGATATTTTTCGACAAATCCCTGGCGCGCGAATTTGATTGGCAGAACAAGCAGGCCGGACAGCTTGCCAGTAAGATGAGATTTCTCGCTGCCCCGTGGATCAGAATGTTGCAGGACGATGCTTGGCTGCGCCATGCCGGGCATGCGAACAAGATGGCCAAGCGATTGCGCCGGGAGCTGTCAAAGATTTCAGGCATCAAGTTTCTACACCCCACTCAGGCCAATGCTGTTTTTGTCGATATGCCGCCCGTTCTGGTGGATGCCATGCATAAGCGCGGTTGGCATTTTTATACGCTTTACGGCGACAATGATGCTCGGCTGATGTGTTCTTGGGATACCACTAAGGAGGATATAGATGACTTTGTGAGCGATCTTAGCGATCTAATGACTAAGCGCAAAAAATTGCGCCCCAATACCCGCAAAGGGCAGGGGCGCAAACCGAATTAGAATGTCGAGCTAGCGGCGTGGTTGAATTTGGGGCTTGCCGAGTTTTCTAGGAGGAGTCCGTGGCTGGATTTGTGGGCGTGGGCGGCCGATCCCAATGCCCAGCCCCCCGGGTTGAACCGGCGGAATGCCGACGACCCCGTCCAGTTCGGAGTATTTCACCCCTTTGACGCCCTTCAAGGCAGCCATCGCTTGTTCCTCGTTATGGGTGTCCGGCAAGGCCACCACAAGTATGGTATTGCGAAACATGCTCTTGGTAATTTTCAGTCCAGGAATCGTGCTAATTAAGGCCTTCTCGGACTGTTCCTTGGTCAGACCTTTCTCCATTCCAACCAAAAGTCTGCCTTCAACATAGCTTCCTTTGGGATGGCGTGCGGCAAAAGCAGCGCTAACGGCTGGGCGCTGGGTGGTGGAAGCGGGGGGCACCTGCTCGGCTTCCTTTTCCAGCTCGGCCAGTTTTTTCCTCAATTCATTGATTTGGGCGTTTACCTTTGCCAATCCTTCCGGCGTAAACCGCGCGACTTTTTTCAAGTTCTCGAGATTTTTGATTTGCGCCTTGATCTCGGCAATTTTGTTGGCTTCGTTACCTCCCGGCTTGCGCCCGGCGGCGTCCTTGTCGAGATTTTGCTGAATCCACTTGGCCAGCGTGCCGCTTCCACGACCGTAACCGCCAGGCAACGGGCGCAGGTCACGGGTTTGAATGCGTGGAGGTGCTCCCCAGTGGGCGGGGAATGGTTTCCGATCTCCAGGCCGAATTGGCTTTGGGTGAACCGGCTTGTTGCCGCCACCTTGCTTGCCAAAAAGCATCTTGTAGACTTCTTCAGCGTTACGGCGTTTGCCAGTACGCTCGTTGAACCACGGTGAACCACCGACAAACACCTTCCCAGTTGGAATTTTTTTGCCGCCCTTGACCCATTCCTCGAAGGTGGGCACGCCGACTTGTTTGCCGCCCTTCAATTGAGCGAGCTCATTTTCAAGCGCGGTGAGTTTGGTTTTATGTTTTTGATAACCCTCGCGGGTAAAACGTGCGCGACGCGCGAAGTCTTTCATCCGGGCAATTTCCTTCTCCAGTGCAGCAATCCGAACCCGATTGTTGCCGGAGGCAGGTTTTGGTTTGGTGGTGCCGTTACCGCGACTAGGGTCGGCAGCATCCTTGTTTAAGTTTTCTTGAATCCAGCGAGCTAGGGTACCACTTCCTGATCCGTAGCCTCCGGGCAGGGGACGAAGGTCACGTGTTTGGAGGCGAGGGGGAGCTCCCCAGTGGGCTGGGAAAGCTTTTCCATTAGCCGATCGGTGCACCTTGGTAGCGACTGGTTTTGTCGTTGCCCCACCATCATCAGTTACCACGATATTTATCTTTACAGTATTAAGCGGTGGCTTGTCTTCAAAGACTCGCTTGTATTCCAGTACAATCTTGGATTTGCCGGTTTTCATTGCCTGATAGGTTGCCGTAGACATCCCAGGGGCACCCAGGAGTCGTCCTCCTGCTTGATGGCTAATCTTGCCCGAGAGTTTCAACACATCGGCTGGCGTCTTGTCATTCCAAGTGAATCCGGTTGTGGGATTTCCCTTGAGCTTCACCTTGAGGGTGCTTCCTTTTTTGACGGTGATGGTCCCACCATTTTCAGTCATTCCCAGATGCAATTGGTGGGCCTCGGTGCGACATAAGGCGCAGTCTCCACCGCCGACTGCAGTAGGGGGGGTGATGGCAACGGCTCCACCTCCGCCAAGTTGGATGCTAGAAACAACCAACCCGTTGCGGGGTGCGTCATCGGCGATTCGTCGATCCATGATGTAACAGGAAACGAGTAATCCTTGCTTATCAGAACGAATATAGCGGCGCTCAAATTGTTGAAGTGGTTTTTTGGCGGTATCCAATGCTATAACATAGAGTTCATCGAGTGTCCTGGCCGGGGCTCCCTTCTTATTGGTTCCGATCGCCTTACCAGTTTCCACCCAGCTAATTGTCTTGGGCTGAGCTGGCGCCACGCCACCCGGACGAGGTGGTGCAACAGGGCGCCTGCGATTGAATGTACGGTAATGACGCTCGGTCACCTTGTTATTTTTCACCACGATTGTGGTTTCATGGCCAAATCCAACCCAGCTCTGGAATCCAATCTTATAGCTGTAATTGCCCTTGCACTTTGCCTTGGCCACTTCCCATACCTTGATCCCTGCCTGAACCTTGGCGGCATCCACCTTGGCCTGTTTCTCGGCAAGCTCCCTTACCTTGGCGTTGGGATCAAATACCGGCGGGGCCACAGGGCGTGGAGCCACCGGATCAATGGCAACCGGAGGAGCCGGAAGACCGTTCTTGGCATCGTTATCCAGATTTTTTTGAATCCACTTGGCCATAGTACTGCTGCCAAACCCATAGCCTCCGGGTAGGGGGCGTAAGTCCTTGGTTTGAAGACGAGGAGGAGCTCCCCAATGTTTGGGGTAAGCTTTTTTGGCTCCACCGGGCTTAACCGGTCTTGGTGAAGGAGCCGGAAGACCAATAGCTATCGGAGGGACAGGTGGTTGAGGATTGACCGGCTTTACTGCTGGTTTGTTGTTCTTGGCGTCATTATCCAAGTTTTCCTGAATCCAACGTGCCAAGGTGCCGCTTCCACGGCCATAGCCACCGGGCAGAACTCGAAAGTCACGTGTTTGTCTCAATGGCGGCCGCCCCCAATTTGCCGGGTAGACCTTGCCGTTGGGTGCCTTATAGACCGATTGTGGTTTTGCTTCATTGACTCCCTCCTGTGCCTGCAGGCCCAAGCCAAGAGTCATCAGCACCAGAACGATTATAGAATTAGTTTTTTGCATTATTTTTGTCCTCGTAAATTTCGTAGTGCTTCCCATCTAGCACAAATTCCACGTGTTTGCCTAATGAAATCCACCTCAAAGCGGCAGGTTTCTCGGTGACCAGCTTGAAGTACGTCTTGGATCCGAACTTGATCCGGATTTTTTTCGTTTTGAATTTGAGCGTTTGAATTTCCGCATCAATCCAGCAGGTACCATTCTGGTAGAAGCTCCGGCCGGCAACAAACCGGATGTTCTGTTGTGCGGTAGTGGTACTTCCAGCTTTCCCACTAGAGTAGAAGTAGCTATTGAATCCAGAACCTTGCCCTGGTTTTGCCGCTTCAGCATTACTCCTTTTCAGACTGGAGGTGGCTGACTTGGCCTGCGCCAAGCTTTGCTGTGCGCGTGCCGCTGCTACCGCGCCTGCACCTGATTTGGCCTCTTTTAGTGCGTTGAAGTTGGCCCCCAGATCACGAACAGCCCTCGCATTGTCCAATGCGGGTAATAAACGGCGATTTGCCACCACATCATTACGTCGGTCATCTTCCAGAATCAGGTAGGCGGTAAATGGGGTTACGATGCCGTATTTTTTGGCCAGTGTGGTGACTTCCTCCTTAAGTTCCTTGTTCTCACCGTGTAACCGGATTTGGTCGAGCAGATATCCCACGCGGCGTGTGGCCCAGAGACGAGGGATAAAATCGTGCTCTTTGGATTCGGCAAGAAATTCCACGGGATATTCCATCTTCACCTGCTTGCCATTTACCAAGCCGGCCAGGAGTAAATCTCCCTTACCCTTGCCGGAGTAACGGCCAACAACCACCAGTTGGTCGCCTTTGAATAAATCAGGTAGTGGTGCCGGATAGAACTGCTTCAGGTTTGCCTCCCACGAAACGACCACATCAGGATCAGCCATCACCGGCTCATTGATCTTGGTGTAGAACTGGGAGACTTTCACCTCGATATCCTCGCTGGGCAGCACGTACTGGCTGAAGGCGCGGGTGGACTCGGTGATCTTGTCCAGAAGGTGTGTATTGACGTCGTTACCAATGCCAAAACAAAAGACGCGCGTCTTGCCTGCGACCTCCTTCACGTTCTTGACGATCTGGCTCTCGCCGGTAATGCCTACTGTCGGCCGGCCATCGGTCAGGAAGATCACGACAAACGGTCGCTTACTGTCCTTCGATCGTAGCTTGAGTGTCTCGGCCATGGCATCGTTAATGGCCGTGCCGCCGATTGGCTTGAGGCCCTTCACAAATCCCAGTGCCTTTTCACGGCTGGCCTTGGTAACCTCCTTGAGATCGGAAAACAGTGTCTCCGCCTCAGTCGAGAAGCGCACAACCTCAAACCGGTCACCTTCATTCAGGTTGTGCAGGCAGAACTCGAGCGCCTTTTTGGCCTGCTCGATTTTCTTACCGGCCATGGAGCCGGATGTATCGAGCACAAACGCCACGTCCTTCTCCACCACCTTATCCTGCTTCACGTCAATGCCCGGGGAAAGCAAAAGGAGAAAATAGCCGTCCTTGTCCTCGTCCGGCCGGTGGGTGAGCAGACTCAGGCCCAGCTCGGTCTTTTGCGGCGTGAAATAAACCGCAAAACTGTTTTCGGGCAACGCATTGTTTTCCTCGTAGCCAATGACCGCCTTGCTGGCGCCATCCCGCTTGATCTCCACCTCGTGGCTCGGTGAGTAGATGGACTTGAGCGGTGTCTTGGACTCAATCTCCATCTTCACGCTGAGCGTCTTGATTGGCTTAGCCGAGTATTTACCGGTGTCCATTGGGTACTTGTAGCTCACCAGCCCGCTGTCCTTCTTGAGCACCTGTTTGTAGGTCACCCGCGTACGCTTGGTGCTGCGAGGCTCAATCGGGAATATGCGCACCTTATAGAGATCATTCTCGGCATACTCCAGGAGAGCCGGGTCCTGCGCGCTGCGCACGATGTCTTCATATATCTTGCGGGCCTTGTCTCCCTTGAGAAGTTCGGCCTTCATCATCTTGCCGTTGATGTCCATGCGAAAATCGGTCAGCACCGCACCCTTGGGCACCGGGAAAATGAAATGCCCCTCAAGCCGGCTGCGATTGGGGTTGTAGAAAACCTGCTTCACCGTTGTCTCAGCAATCTGGTCAGTGACCTTGATGTTCACCTTCTGTTCCTGCACCTCCATTGGTGCAAAGTGGTAAACCCTTGGGCGCGGAATGGGCCAAGGGCGTGGCGGTCGGATCGGGTGAATCGGAGGCTCAACGATGGGCCCCGGATGGGGCAAAATCCTTACGTCATTGACGACGATCAGGCCGCCGGCAAGGGAATTGAAGGAAGTGGTGAAAATAGCCAAGGCCACCGCACAAAATAGAAGCAATCGTTTCATGGTAAGATAGACGTTTCACCGGCGAAAATACTCCGTTTTTTATGACTAGCAACGTAATTCGGGGTGCTTGACCCTGGATCGTTCGCTCGACACACTCTCCCCATGCTTAAGCACTTCCTGTTAGCCACTGGTCTCGCGTCGGTATTTTCCCTCTCTGCTGCCCAATACAAGCTCCATACTTGGGAAAAACACCACATAACCCCACACTTCTGGGCTGAGGGCGGCTACTTTGGGGATTTTAACCATGATGGCGAAGGCGACGTGGTTGTTGGCCCCTACTGGTATGCCGGGCCGGATTTCAAGAAACGCCACACCATTTACTCTGATGCCAACACCTTCGAGATTGAGAAGGACGGCCAGAAGGTCAAGATCCCCGGCTTCACCGGCGAGTTGAGCGGCAAGAACGGTTACTCCAACAACTTTCTTACCTACACCTACGACTTCAATTCGGATGGCTGGAAGGATGTGCTGGTCTTCGGCTGGCCCGGCAAGGAAACCATCTGGTACGAGAACCCCAAGAACAAGCCTGGCCTCTGGAAGGCCCATGTCATCTTCAAGGTGACTGACGGTGAATCGCCGTCACTCAAGGACGTCACGGGCGATGGCAAGCCCGAGCTCCTCGCCTTCCAGGGCGGCCACTTGGGCTACGGTGAGGCCGACTGGTCTGCCCCGGCCAAGGAATGGAAGTTTGTGCCTGTCTCACCCAAGGGAAAATACCAACGCTACACCCATGGCTACGGTGCGGGCGATGTGAATGGCGATGGCCGGGCTGATATCCTGGAGAAGGATGGCTGGTGGGAGCAACCCAAGAAGGTTGGTGGCACCCCGTGGCGTTTTCACAAGGTGCCCTTTAGCCTCCTGCGCGGTGGGGCGCAGATGTATGCCTACGACGTCAATGGCGATGACCGCAACGACGTCATCACCAGCTGGGACGGCCACGGCTACGGCTTGGCGTGGTACGAGAATCAGGGCAAGAAAAAGGACGGCTCCGTGAAATTCAAGGAGCACGTTATCATCAATAGCAAACCCGAACAAAGCCCCTATGGTGTCAAGTTCAGCCAGCTCCACGCCATTGACCTAGCCGATATTGATGGGGATGGTCTCTTAGACATCATCACCGGCAAACGCTTCTGGGCCCACGGCCCCGGGAAAGATGCTGAGCCGGGCGCACCGGCGGTACTTTACTGGTTTAAGCTCACCCGCAAGGATGGCAAGGCAGAATACATCCCACACCAGATTGATGACAATTCAGGCGTGGGCACACAGGTGGCGGCGGGTGACGTGAATGGGGATGGCCTCATTGATATTGTGGTGGGCAACAAGAAAGGCGCTTTCGTTCACTTGCATTCGGTCAAGGAGATCGGCAAAAAGCAGTGGCAAGCGGCACAGCCCAAGCGGATTAACTAAAAGAGACTGAGAAGAAGGGAGTATGAGATGGACTTGAGATCATTCATTAGCAGCGAGGAACAGCTCCAACTGGCAAAGAAATTTGTTGTTGATGGGTTGATGAATTATCAACCTTTCATATTTTCCGATGACCTTGAGGTTGGAGCTGGGTATGAATTTCTTGATGGAGAATTTAAAGGACTCGTTTATTGGCCCAGTGTTCCGCAAGAAGCATTGAGCAGCCCTGATTTAAGTAGGTTTTTCATTAACAATAGTGGCAAGCATCAATTTACTGAAGCCAACCAACGTCTTCGCGTAATGTATGATACTTTTGTTGATGAGATATGCTCTCGCATCGGAGATATTTCCCAGACGACATTCGCTGAAATAGGCTGTAACGCCGGGTATTTTCCACTGAGCTTTTCTTCGCGTGGTGCGAGAGAATCAGTGGGTTACGATCGCGAAAACTATACCAACGTGTTCTCCTTGCTTAATGGGATTCTGGGCACAAATGCCAAATTCATTCATCAGTCTTATGACGGGCGGACCCAGACCATTCCAGGATGTGGTGCCTACGATGTAGTTGCTTCTGTTGCGGTTCTTTGCCACTTGGCTGATCCCCTGCAGCATCTGGCTTTTCTGGGTTCCATTGCCCGCAAGGGCATCTTTATTTGGGCGCCGGTAACAAGCGACGATGATTACTGCATCCGCTTCGGAGAACCCAACAAATATTATGATAATGATGAATTCCCATTATGCTTTGATAATAAAACCAGACCCTCTGCAAAACTTTTGAAAAAGTCATTAGAGCTGATGGGCTTTACCGACATCTATGAGATTCCCAATAAAGAAGGGGGAATGCCTGACAGTTTTTATGAGCCTCATATTGCTTTGTTTGCCATGCGACCTTCTCCCAGGGAAGGAATGCAATGAAACCCGCATTCATAGCTTTATTGGCTTTGTGTTTGGTGGGATGTGGGAAGAAAAAACCCGTTGATCCCGCCGAATCCAATACCGAAGCCACCACGCCAGTGCCGACCAAAGGCATCAACCAAACCTCGAACGTTAAAATCGGCACCCCAATCTGGGAATTTGAAACGGGACGTGATGTGTACGCCTCCCCCGCCATAGGGTCTGGCGGCACCGTTTACGTTGGGTCAATTGACATCAAGCTCTATGCCACCAAGACCGCGCCAAAAGCCCGTGGCCCATGCGTGGCCAAAACGCCCACCACACCTGCCGCGCACCCAAGAAATAATTAAGCATGAAAAAACAAATCCTCTTTGCCCTCGCAGCAATTCTCCTAGCCCTGCCTTCAACACAGGCCGCCAAGCCCAATTTCATTATCGTTTTCTGTGATGATCTTGGCTACGGCGATATCGGGCCTTTCGGATCCAAGACTCACGCGACCCCGGTGTTGGACCAGATGGCCAGGGAAGGCATGAAGCTCACTGACTTCTATTCCACCTGCCCGGTCTGCACGCCCTCGCGTTCCAGCCTCATGACCGGTTGTTATCCGCGCCGCGTGAACATGCACGTGGATGAAAAGAACCTGTGCGTACTTTTCCCCGCCGCCCGCAAGGGCCTCAATCCAGCCGAGATCACTGTGGCCGAGGTGCTAAAGGAGCAAGGCTACACCACCATGTGCATCGGCAAATGGCATCTGGGCGATCACCCCGATTTCATGCCCACCAGCCAGGGCTTCGATCACTACTTTGGCATCCCCTACAGCAACGACATGAACCGCAAAAATGTTCCACTGCCACTGGTGCGCGACCTCACCGCCATTAATGATGGCGTACAGCGTGATACCACCATCACCACGCAGTACACCGAAGAAGCCGTAAAATTCATCAAGGCCAACAGCAAAAAGCCTTTCTTCCTCTACCTGCCGCACACCGCCGTGCATCTGCCCTTGGTGCCCGGCGAAAAATTCAAGGGTACCAGCAAGGATGGCCCCTACGGCGATTGGGTGCAGGAGATCGACTGGTCCATGGGTGAACTTTTCAAAACACTCAAAGCCGAGGGTATCGATGAAAATACGTTTGTGCTCTTTACTTCGGACAACGGTTCCTTCCGCGAGAAGCAGGGCAGCAACCTTCCCCTGCGTGGCCGCAAGGGCCGCACTGATGAAGGCGGCATGCGCGTGCCTTGCGTGGTGCGTTGGCCCGGTAAAATCCCCGCTGATACCAGTAGCGGTGCACTCACCAGTACGCTGGATATCCTGCCCACGCTTGGGGCAATTGCCGGGGGCAAAACACCCACAGATCGGATCATCGACGGCAAAAACATTTGGCCGATCTTGAGCGGCAAATCCAAGGCTCATCCACGCGAGGCTTTTTACTATTACCAAATGGATCAACTGCAGGCGGTGCGTTCGGGCGACTGGAAACTCTTTGTCGCCATGGACTCCAAGAAACGCAACTGGGGCAAGCCCGAGGGAAAAACCGAACTCAAGCTTTTCAACCTCGCAAAGGACATTCACGAGGACAACGACGTGGCAAAATCCAATCCCAAGGTGGTCAAACAACTCCTTGCTCATGCAGAGGCTGCCCGCAAGGATCTGGGCGACACCAACCGTCCCGGTAAAGGTCAACGCAAGGCCGGTTGGGTGGATAAAGCCTCTCCCCGGTTGCTGGCAAAATAATCCACTTCCTCCACTTGACCTAACCGGGTCATGAAGGCATCAATTATCCATGCCCCGCGTACTACTACTTTCGCTGTTTTGCGCGTTTCA
>CAZTTU010000029.1:0-25246 GCA_964616045.1 uncultured Verrucomicrobiota bacterium
CCTTTTTCGTGGAATGACACTTCAGGCAATAGCTCTTGATCAGGGGCTTGATGCGCTGCTGATAAGTTGCAGAAAGTTCCAGAAAAGGTTGTGCAGCAGATATGCGAACAGCACCACAAAACAGAATGATCCCCAGAAAATAGCGCGGATTCATTGAGTGAATTGAAACATATTATTCCCGCTTGCCAATCTCAAAATCACCGAGAACGTGTGAACAGTCGGCCGGGATGTTGATTGACTAGTTGTTTCATCTCCAACTGCAACAACGCCGCGGAGACTTGCGCAGCAGGAACCCCACTGCGACGAATAATTTCGTCCTGCTGCTTTTCCTCGTGGGTGAGAACGTTGTAGACCGATTGCTCTGCAGGCGAGAGTGAAGGCATGGGGCCGGCAGTTTCAGCCGGTTGGCTCGCACAGCTGATCATGGCAAATTCCGCCAACACATCCTCTGCCGATTCACAGAGCTGAGCGCCTTGCTTGATAAGGTCATGGCATCCGGCGCTGCGCGGGGAATCAATTCTACCAGGCACCGCAAAGACGGTGCGCCCGCTTTCGGCAGCAAAGTTGGCTGTGATCAGCGCACCACTGCTCCGATTAGCCTCCACCACAATCGTGCCTTGCGTCATGCCGGCTACAATACGGTTACGAATGGGAAACGACTGCTTGCTTCCTTTTCGCCCGAACGGGAATTGTGTAATCACAGCGCCCTGCCTGGCAATGCGTTGGAAAAGCTCAACATTTTCGGCCGGATACACAATATCAAGTCCCGTACCCAATACAGCGATGGTTCGGCCGCCCACCTTAAGCGCCCCTTCATGCGAAACGCTGTCAATCCCCCGCGCCCCACCACTAACCACCGTAACTCCCGAAGCGGCCAGCTGAGAAGATAATCGCTCAGCCGATTGTCGACCATACAGAGTCGACTGTCGTGTGCCGACCATGGCGATAGCATAACGATCCTTCGGTTTCAACTCACCCTTCACATAGAGTATAATAGGAGGATCATAAATCTCGCGAAGCAATTCGGGGTAGGTTTCATCATCCTGAGTGATGATCGTGCAGCCAAATTTTTCGATGCGCTTTAGTTCGTCCTTGAGATCTACCAGTTCGCGCCAGCGGGTAATAACGTCCGCCACCCTGGGACCAATGCGCTCCACCTCCATCAGTGCCTTTTTCGGCGCTCTTAAAACCGCGGGCGCATCACCAAGATGCTCCAGCAAATTCCTGATACGAACCGGCCCGATGTCGGGCAATAGGTTCAGGGCAATCAGTGCTTCACAAGGGCTCATTAAAGTATTTGATAATGCCCGACGGCGGAACGTGCAAGGCTAACGCGGGGCCAACCCCTTACGGATGGCCTTGAGCATGAGCTTCTCGGCACCCGGATGAACCCAGCACCAATCACCGAGATTACCATCCTTTTCCTCCCAATGCTTCTCGGTGGGAATATAGCCGGCACCGCCCTCACCGTAGCCGGCCACGAGCACGAAGGAACCAGGCCGCATTTTCTGCGCGGCGAGCTGATACTCCACATAGCTCTCGCCTGGCAGCAGCAACAATTGCGCCGGCCCTAGGTCAATGACCGGTACGTCCACGGGCTGACCGCGTTCGCAGCGTTGTCGCCAGCTCAGGCCCATCGCGGCCAAGCACTGGTGCCAGGGGTTGCCTCCCGTGACAAGCTTGGCCTTAAAATCCTTTTCGGTGAAACCGGAGTGATTACGCGGCTTCAAGCGCATCTCGACGTTCCGGAAATTGATCTGCTGCAACGGCTGGCGGTTCGTATTTTCCCAGGCACCTTTCATGCCTTCATAAAGGCGATTGGCGAGAACCTCACGGTTAGCGCGCACACCGGTGTTGTATTTACCAGCCGTAACATTGCCACTGGCACCACTGAAATATATTTGCAGACAACCTGGCGTATCCTTCTGGCGCCTGGCGCGTGCCATGCCGGGGAAATCGGCGGACACTTCACCCGTACGATAATAACTCATCGGATGAGTGGCGTAACCACTCAGGGCAGCGACGGGATTCTTGCCGCTCCAGAAACTGATTGTCTTGAGCCAAGGATCAATTATGCCCTCGGGAGCGTTGGCAGCAAGAACGTTGCGGCCGCTCGCACTTCCGCGGCCAAATGAAATTTTTCCATCCGGCAAAACGTACCGCCGGTTGGACGCAACCTTTCCCACCTTGGCCTGCCCCATGCCGATGTGGGTAATCGGCCGCTTTTTTTTCACCGCTTTTTTCGCGGCATGAGCCACCCGTTGCACGGCTTGCTCGTGAAATTTTATGTCACAGACACTGCCTTCCAGCTTCAATCTTTCAAGAATCCTTTGCGCCTCCAAGTCTGCAACGGGAGCTTCGTGTTGGTGTATCGCACTCACCAACACCCGTTCGCGCGTGGTGCCTAGTGCTTCCGCCAACGCTTCCCGCCAACGATCGAAGGCTTCATTACGGATTTCACACCAATCCACCGACACAAACACCACAGGTTTCTCACCGCCGGTCAGCACAACGCCCTTGGCAAAGAGCGGATCGACAACGGCTTTGGATTTCCACAATCCTCCCATCATGCCATGGCCAATGGGCACGGTGACATCGGCGGAAAAAGTGGCGATGGAAAATTCAGCAGCGTGCAGTGGCGCGCAAAGAATCAAAGCGAAGGTAATCCCGCGGAACATCCGCAGATGCTGACAGGCCAGTGAATTTTGGCAATGGAATGTTGCCTGAGCTTACTACTCCGGGAAGGCCTTAATAAGTCTCTCCACGGTCCAAGGATCAGCCTGGCCCTTCTCATTGATCTTGTCCCTTATTGTCTTCACCTCTTCAGGCTTCACGGGAGATCCACCATTGCCCCACGCCTGACGAATATAAGTTAACAACGAGGCGACCTCATCGTCGGTTAATGCGGCACCCACAGCTGCCATCTGACTGTTGTAATCCTCACCGGCCACACTGATAGGACCGCCTAATCCATTTACAATGATGGCAACCGCCCGCTCGGGGTTCCCCGTCACCCACTCAGACCCAGCAAGCGGCGGGAAAACTTTCCCCAAGCCATCGCCATTGGGCTGATGGCAACCTATACAATTGCCATAGAGCACTTTACCCTTGCTAAAAGCAAGCTCCTCCTCGGAGGGACTCAGTGAATCCACTTCCGTCACGCTGCCATAAGGCGCATGCACTCGCGCGGAGAAATTAGCCTTAAGTTCATCCACCCGATAAAATCCGAAACACCCAAGCAAAGCGACGATGAACCAGGTGACCACCCCCTGAGCGTTGCCGGCCACCGGCTCACTGTGCTCATTCAAATCTGTATTGTTCGATTCTTTACTCATTTATTTTGGGTCCCAGCCGAAGTAGCAGCAGCTTGCTCCACGATTGGCGCCTCCGGCAATGCACTATCAGTGCGCAGGCTCTTAAGAAACGCCAACAGCGCGCGCGCTTTGGCGGTGGGAGTCACGGCGTAACCTGGTTCCACGCTCCGTTTATCACCCTTTATGGCAACAGTGATAGCTGTCGTCGGCAGCGCCTCATCTTCAGCAATTTTTTTGCAATGGAAAAGGTAACGGTAAGGAGGCATATGTGAACTCTTGCCGGTCGACTGTGGATTATAAATGTGCGCATAGGCGTCATTGTCCGCACCGGTGAGCCGCCCTCCCACATTTGACAAATCCGGACCAATGCGTATCACACCAGGCATCGCGTGGGCATCAAAAAGGAAATCGCGCGAAACACTCTGGCGCAGCGCCACAACGTTCTGCCGGTCTGGCCAATCGCTCGCCACAGGCTGCAGCCTGAACCGCGCTTTAGCTGCCTTTAATTTCTTTACCCTGGCCTCAATCTCCGACCACTGCTTGATGTCAGAGGTGATGGTCACCTGCGCATTGGCTACTAATTTCTTTTGCGTGGCATTCTTCTCCGCAGGCAAACCACACTCGAGGGATAAATCCTTGTCGAGACTAACACCTGAAATTCCAAGTGCCTTAAGATTTTTGTCCAAATTCAATTTGGTAGATTTCACTTTTGCCACGGCTGTTGCTTTCGCCTCTTTCGCTGCCTTAATAGCCGCATCACTTTTGCCTTCGGTCTTGCCAAGCTCTGCCTTGAGCTCATCAGCCTTCTTCGCCACCGCTTTGAACCTATAAGCCTGCTTGATAACCGGTAACATTTTGTCCGCGTCACCAATGGCTGAATCGGTGATGGTGCCGTTGAGGTCCAGCCGAGTAATTTGCAGTTTGTAACCAAACTGTCCACCAGTAGCCGTGCGCGTATGGCAGTAGTAGCAGCCGTTCTCGCGATATACCTGTTCCCCTTGTCTTGCGAGACCCACACGTGGCTTCAAGGCCGTGCCATCACCCTTGTCGGGAGTTTCTCCCCCCAGTTGAATGGCGGGGCTATACACCATGCCCCACCACGAAAGGCTCAATGTGAAGAGGACTCCCAGGAAAACCAGCGGAGCTTTGTTCATTTGGCACCTCCCTCGACCTTGGTGCTGCGACATTGGCGCCAGAGAGACATTAGGCTGCATTCTCCACAACAGTTGCGCACCAGCAGACACAACATGCTCCCCAAAAAAATCAAGCTACCAACAAGGAAAAGCACCTCGCCCAAAAACGCCGCACGCATCGGCATCAGCGCCCTTGACTGGAGCACCTCACGCTCGATTCCGGTAGATTGCAGCGCCAAACCATGAACGAAGCCCATCCCCACACCTGCCAACACGACAATTACTACGCCGACAGCAATGAATCGGTATATCCAGTTATAAATCCTTGCGCAGGGCCAGTCGAGAGTCGGCCCAATGAGCCGCGGGGCCACGTAATAGATTGCCCCGATCATCGACATGGCAAAGAAACCCCATGCAAAGAGGTGACGAATGGCGGTGTTGGCATAGGTAAACTGCAAAATGGCGTTCCAACTCGGGCACACATTACAGAAAGTCAACAGGCCGGCAACAATCCAGGCACCGAGCGCAAACCCCATGAACCTGAGCGTAAGATCCTCTGAACCCAGTAGCGGCACTCCCTTCAAGGTTTGACGCAGGTTCCAACTCACGGCAATTACCACAAAGAGAAAAAAGCCGGAGGCCAACTGGCTTAGCTTGATTTGCCACACCGGGAGCGGCGCCCCGGAGTTGAGATTCACCCATCCGCCTAGTAGCAGTAACATCCAGAATCCAAGAAAAGTCCACTGGCGGCTGTAGAGTTCGCGTTGAATGATTTTTGGAATGAAATAAATGAGGGCTGCCAAGCCGATGCAGCCAAGCCAGATTTGCACCAGGCTCGTTGCAGCCCAGTGGCCGACGGGGATTTGCGCCGCGCCGCGCACGGGCGTTTCCACCAATAACCAGTGCGCAGTACCGACGATCCACGGAAAAGCCACCAGCGAAGCGATGAGATACCACGTGCTGGGATAGAGCTGTTTGTGGCGACGTGAAAAGTAGGTGAGGATCGCGCTGAAGGCGATGAACGCCTGACCAATGAGGAGCACGCGGCTGGCGTACTTGGGCAGTTCAAGGCCAGCCACGCCGCTTTGGTCGCCAAGGGAGATACCCACCATGGCGGCGGTAACGCCGGCGTTCCAGAGGATCGTGCCCGCAACCACAAAACCCGGGCGCGCCAGCGGCATGCCTCGCAAACGACTCAGCATCCAGAGTGTAATGCCAAGCCCGGCGTTGCCGGCAAAGCCAAACAGGAATGCCACCCATGCATTGGCCTGCAAATGACCGTAGGTGAGCAGCGGACAATCAGCCAGAAAGCCCGGCATGTGAACCTTGAATGAACCCAGCACGCCTATGCTCGCCGCATCCACCAACCACAAGGCCGCGCTGAAAAACAGGAACAGCACCGGTCCACGGCAGGAGGCATTGATGGCTTCCGGCTGGGTCTCGGGCGCAATGGTCGCGCTACTGTCAGTGGTATCGCTCATGACCTATTTTTTCTTCTCCGGCCTGCTGAGGCTCTTCACGTAAGCCATCAACGCCTTGATATCCTCATCGGTAATTGGCGGAGGCGGTGGTGGCATCGGGGCCAAGGCACCCTTGACCACCTTGTCAAATGGCTTCTTTATTGACTCGGTGAAATACACCTCATCAAGCTTCACTTTAACAATCGGCCCGCCCAGTCCCTTATGGACCTCGCGTTCCTTACCCCAAAAATCGCCGATAAACTTCGGTGCCTTCAGAGCCGCTCCCGCAGGTGCCGGCACCGCCGGATCAGTCTGATGACAGGTGAAACAAATTTTCGTCAGAAAAAGCGTTTTGCCCTGAGTCACAAGCTTATCATCCGCCTTCAGACTCAGCCCGCTCAATGCAGCGCAAACAATGATTACTTTCCGGTTCGTCATCCTCTATTTTTTGCTCAGGCTTTTCACATAGGCCATGAGTGCCTTGATTTCCTCATCTGTGGGAGGTGGCAACGGTGGCATGGGAGCCAACGCGCCCTTCGCTACCCGAATCATCGAGTCTTTCACAGACTCATAAAAATATCCCGGTCCAAACACCACTTTTTCCAGCGGTCCACCCACACCCTTGTGTACCAACGTTTCCTTTCCCCAGAAATCACCAATATACTTCGGTGCCTTCATGGCCACACCCGCAGAAGCCGGCACCGCTGGATCGGTCTGATGACAGGTGAAACAGATTTTGGCCGTAAAAAGTGCCTTGCCTTTGGCGATCAGTTCCGGATCATCCAATTCCGATTCATCGGCCAGAAAATCAGGAGCAGGAATCTCGACCAGTTTCAAGTCCAGCCGATCCTCGATCTCCTTGTTAATGCCAGTGGAATTCGTTTTTCCCTTTTCCACCACGAGTTTCATTGCTTCGGAGATGGGCAACCGGTAGCGCTTGAGCCCCGAATCTAGCACAGCAAAGCTCTCCAAGGCCGCCTCATCAGCAGCCAGCAGCTCGGCGCGCTTTTCGGCGCGAGCCTTATCGCGCTCTGCGGTGAGGGATTGGGGTTGGGTCTCTTTCCCGTACTTGGCCACCACCCACACTGCGAGCACGAGCGTCACTCCCAGCGCAAACAATTCGTGGGTAGCCCAACTGGGCTGCACCGAATCCTTTTGTTGGTTTTCGTCACTCATCAGTGGCGTTCAATGGCTTCACCCATGCGGGGATCACGCAAGGGACATATCGGATGGTTAAAAAGATTGCGGATGAAAATCCAAGCGAGCGCACCGCCCAAAAACAACAGCGCACCCAAGTCGGCCAGGGCCGGTGAGGGACCGGTGGGATGGATTTCTGGCATCACATTAAAATACATGTCCACATAGTGCATCAGCAGCACCCAGATGAAAACCGGGATCATCACTCTGCGGGTCAGCTTCACGTCAATACGCAACAACACCAAAAAAGGAATAAAGAAATGGCCAATGATGATGATCCAACTCACGTATGCCCAAGCGCCTTTCTCGCGGAGCACATACCAAAAACTTTCCTCAGGAACCGCTGCATTCCAGATGAGAAAATATTGCGAATAATGGATGTAGGAATAAAACACCGTGAAAGCCAAAAGCAGGGTGCCAAGATGATAAAACTGCAGGCGATGCAGCATCGGCAGGTGACCTTTTGCCTTTAGAATCTGGCCAATGATCCACGCGATGGAAATGGTCATCCACACGCTGCCAGCGAAATAATACACGCCGTACATCGTGCTGAAGAACTGGTGCTGAATACTCTTCACCCAGAAGATCGCACCAGTGGTGAGTGTGAGCGCAAACAGCAGAACACCGTATCCAGCGTGGATTCGCATCATGCGAGTACACATCACCTGCTGGTTGTCCTTCTCAAATGGCAGGTCCTGAAAGTTGCGATAGAAGCCGGCCATCGGGTGCTCAAGAAAGAGCAGTTTTCCTTCAAATTCAGGTGTGCCGGATTTATCCTGCTGCAGGCTCCAGTACCGCAATCGACGTGTCAACCAACCCCACAAGAGGAAAAGGCACGCCGATACCGTGTACCAAGCAGGCTTATTAAAGAGTGCTTTCTTCACATATAGGGCATGGTCGGTATGCGGATCTTGCACCTGCATCCAGCCATAGATGTGATCCGGGGCCATGATCGCTATGGGAATAAACGCGATGGCAAGCCACGGAAACAATAAACAGGCAAGATGCTCCAAATACCGGCGGATAGGGGCGGACCAGCCGGCATCAAACAGGTGATGCATCAGCACCAGGAACAGCGCACCCAGCCCGACACTCAGGCAGAACATGAACGCCGTGAGGTAGGAGAAGGCAAATTGCTGCTTGTTGTCCCAGAATCCGTAGATACACAGCAACAGGCCTAACCCTACCGCGATCCTCGGGATATTACGCCAGTTGATCGATTCCTCGCGGCTCTGCACGGAAACTGTTGCGGTTTTGCTACTCATCGGCGGTTTCCTTGGTAGCTGGTTTCTTAGGCTCATCCTTCAATCGAATTCCTTCGGGCACGTCAGATTCTTTTCCCAGCCAGCTCAGCTGCAGGGCGCGCAGGTATGCCACGATCGCCCAACGATCCTTCACGCCAAGGCTGGTGCCAAACCCCTTCATCAATCCATCACCCTGCTGGCTGCCTTCGGTGATCACACGGAACAATTGTCCATCGTTCAAATTCACCACGTTGGGATCATGCAAATCCTTGATCGCCGAAAAACCGAAGAACTTCACCACCCCATTGCCATCACCCTGCCTCCCGTGACAGGGCGCACAGGAAATATTGAACCGCTCCTGTCCGCGCTTCATGAGATTCATCGTCACCCGAATCGGGATCGACGCCACGGTATTTGTTGTCCCCTGCTCAAAGCCAGTGTTAACCGAGTGATTATTTTGGAACGGATAAACTTTCTCACCGCCGGCCAGCTCGATCGGCTCACTGCGTGGCACCGTGCCCTTCACCAGCGCCTGCGAACTCATACCATTCGGAAAGAAATCATTTGGCTCCATCGGGCGCAGCTTCGGTTGGCGATCCATGTCCGCAAAAATTTCCAAGGGCGGCTTGCGGGATACATCACCCCGGAAACCGGCCAGGCTCACGACCAGGAACACCATCATGGCAATGCCAATCAAGGCGTACCTCATTGGGCGTCCTCCACCATTTCAATGTGTTTGGTTCCGGTACCCTCAAGCAGAGCCCGTGTTTCCTGATCGCTATAAATTGGATCGTCACAGTCGATCACCACGAAAAACTTATCATCGGTCACTGCACAAAAGCGCTCATTGGCCAATAACGGATGATGATGACGCGGCAGCCGGTTCAAGATAAACATGCCTCCCAATGAACCAAACGCGCCCAATAGAATCGTAAGCTCGTATGCCACAGGGAAGGCTGCAAATCCGCTGAAAAGCGGTTTGCCTCCGATTACGATGTCGTAGTCAAATTTGTTCATGTACCAGATCATCAACATGCCTGAGGTGAATCCAATGAGACCGCCAAAGAAGGTGAACCAACCGACTTTTGCATTGCCCAGACCCATGGCATCATCCATGCCATGCACGGGGAAAGGCGTGTGCACGTCCCAAGTGGTATAACCGGCTTCACGGACCTTCACCGCCGCAGCCATGATTTCGCCAGGGGAATCGTACTCTGCAAGGATGGCATGCGGCTGGCTCACTTGGTCTTGCCTCCCGTCTTAGTTGCATCCGGAGCTTCTTCCTTCGCATTTGGTTCATGGTGAGGATCGGCCTGTGGGGTCACCCCTTTCACCTCAAAAATGCAAATCGCCGGAAGGTAACGGATAAATAGCAGAAACAGCGTCATGAACAGTCCAAATGTCCCCACAAAAGTGAGGATATCCACCTGCGACGGGCTATAGTAGCCCCAGCTGGAGGACAGGAAGTCGCGGTGCAGCGAGGTGACCACGATGACAAAACGCTCAAACCACATGCCAATATTCACAAAAATCGACACGACAAAAATAAACCAGACATTCGTGCGACACCACTTGAACCAGAACAGCTGCGGACTGATGACATTGCAGGAAATCATGATCCAGTATGCCCACCAGTACGGGCCAGCCGCCCGGTTCTTAAAGGCGTAAAGCTCGTAGGGATTCCCCCCATACCAGGCAATGAAGAATTCCATGGCGTAGGCGTAACCCACGATTGATCCGGTCGCGATAATCACCTTGCACATGAATTCGAGATGGCGGACGGTAATAATCTCCTCCAACTTGAAAAGTGAACGCATGGGGATCATGAGTGTGAGCACCATCCCGAAACCAGAGAACACCGCGCCGGCCACAAAATACGGCGGGAAAATTGTCGTATGCCAGCCGGGCAGCTGCGACACCGCAAAGTCAAAGGACACAATCGAATGCACCGAGAGTACCAGCGGCGTACTGAGGCCCGCCAGAAGCAGATAAGCCTTTTCATAATTTCGCCAATGGCGGTTGCTGCCTGTCCAGCCCATCGCAAACAGCCCGTACATGAATTGCTTGAAACGGTTAATCAACCTTGCCGAACCAGCCGTCACCTTGCCGGCATTCTTGCGAAGGCGGTCCCGAATGGTTGCCAAATCCGGAATCAGGCCCATATACCAGAAAAGCAACGACACAGTGAAATAGGTTGATACGGCAAACACATCCCAAAGCAGGGGTGAGCGAAACTGGGGCCAAATACTGTTGGCGTTGGGGACGGGCAACAACCACCACGCATACCATATGCGACCCACATGAATGCCCGGAAATATGCCCGCACAAATCACCGCAAAAATAGTCATCGCCTCTGCCGTGCGGTTGATGGAAGTACGCCATTTTTGGCGCAACAAAAAGAGGATGGCTGAGATCAACGTCCCTGCATGGCCGATGCCGATCCAGAAAACGAAATTCACAATCGCCCAACCCCAAGCCACCGGATGATTCAATCCCCAAACACCCACGCCTGTGGTGAAAAGATACCCGATCATGACAAAACACATCACCATGACGAGGAAACTCACCGCAAAGGCAATATTCCACCACCCAGGCATTTTGCCTTCCACAATGCCTGACACCTTGTTGGTGATCCAACCGAGCGACCGGTTGTTAAGCACATACGCCGGACGCGCCAATTCCTTGGGGGTGTGCGTCTCCACAGTCTGACCAACAGTTTCGCTCATTAGTGGCCGCCCCCCTTCTTGCCGTGGTCATCATGATGGCCCCCGGGTTCTTCCGGATGATATTCCTTGGTGCTGAAGGGCTTCTGGTAGGCATCTGGCATGTCAGCATTGGGGTTGCGCACCTTGGCCAGATAGGTGGTGCGCGCGTCGTTGTCCAGAAAACCTAGCACCTCGTAAGTGAGCAAACTCGCCTTCTCCTTTACCACTTCCGCCTCATCGTCACGGATATTGCCAAAAGTGATCGCTTCAGCGGGGCAAGTCTGCTGACAGGCAGTCTTCACTTCGCCATCCCTCACCATCACATCATTACCCTGCCCAGCTTTTACTTTCCGCGCAATCTTGGCCGATTCAATGCGTTGCAGACAATAACTGCACTTCTCCATGACACCGCGCATGCGCACCGAAACATTCGGGTTCTTCGCCAACTTCAAAAGATCCCATTCATCACTGTCCCTGCTGGACTTCTCACGGTTCTCCAGCCAGTCAAAAAGCAGCTTTGGCTTGGTCATCGGTGAGGCATACAAATCCTCAAGGGGTCTCTTGTTGTAGTCAAAATAATTGAACCGGCGCACTTTCCAAGCGCAGTTGTTCGAACAATACCGCGTACCCACGCAGCGATTATAGGCCATCACGTTGAGGCCTTCCTCATCATGCATGGTGGCATTCACCGGACAAACGCTTTCACAAGGCGCACTTTCGCAATGCTGGCAAAGCATTGGCTGATTGACCACCTGCGGGTCATCAATCCAATCCTCAGAATGCTGCTCATCATCGCCCGCCGTGGATTTCTTTAGGGACTCCAGCGGAACATGATCACGACCGGTATAGTAACGATCGATTCGCATCCAGTGCATCTCCCGACCTTTGGCCACCTGCTCCTTGCCAACAATCGGGATATTGTTTTCGCTCTGGCACGCGATGACACACGCATTACAGCCCACGCAGCAACTGAGATCGATGGACATGCCCCACTGGTGCACATCGCTCTTCAGAGCCGGGCGCTCCTTGTATGGATGTTCATATATTTTCCCCTCGTTACGGGCGTGTGACTTGAGGCCCATCCCGAGGGCAAATTTCCTGTCCTTATGATACTCGGCCAAGGTTGCCTCGCGCACGATCGCCCGGCCTTCCATGGACCAGTGTTCCTGCGTGCTGGAAAGCGGATATATTTTCTCCGTACCTTCCAGCTTGGCTCCGAGGGCAATGTTTGGGAAATCGGAAGTACGAACCTGATAGGCGTTGAAGCCGCCCACCGGTTCGCCTTCGGCTTGGCCTTCGTACTGGAAATTCGCAATACGCAGCCGACCCCTGCGCCCGTAGCCTAGTGGCAAAGCAACAGTGTTATCGGCCATGCCCGGCTGCACCCAAATGGCTCCCCACACGGATCGATCATCCAGTGTCAACTTGGCAATCTGGCCATTCTTAAGATCAAAATCCTCAGCCGTCTGGCGACTCACGCTCATCACGTTATCCCACGTGATCTTCGTAATGGGATCAGGCAGCTCCTGACACCAGCCATTGTTGGCAAAGCGTCCATCATCCACACTGTGGTCGCGGGTGAAGACGACCTCCAAATTGTCCGTGCCGGCCACACCGCCCCCAAGCCTCACGGCTTCTTTGGCAACCTCGGTCACCTCGATGGCCTCCGCCGCGGAATCCGCGAGGTAGCCCTCGTGCAGATACTTCAGCCAGTCATCTTCGGCAATCCTGCCGGAAATCCCCTTAAAGGTGTTCCTTACAAATTCATGCGCGGTGGGTCGGGTTGAGCCGTCCGGCTCAGCGAAGATACCCAGCACCTCCAGCTCACTCATCGCATCAAAGAGTGGCGCAATTAATGGCTGGATCGGGACCATCGTCCCATCGCTGGTGCGGGCATCACCCCAGCTTTCCAGATAATGCGCGCGTGGCGCCACAATACCGGATGTCTCGTGGGATTCATCCTCCACAAAATCGGTGAGGCGAAAAGCTGTCTTTTTCTCGGCGACATCACTCCAATTGAGGTCCGCCGCGCCGTCATAAAAAGGATTGCAGCCGAGGTTGATGATGGCCTCGGCCCAGCCGAGGTCATCCTTCAAGTCCTGCAAATTGCCGTGTGGTTTTTCGGCCGGCAGAAACACCACCGTCTTGCCATTGTTCCCAAGGGCTTCATTGATCCGGTGGATCAGCTGGTGCACCGCTTGTGGCTGACGGTACCCCGCCACCACGAGTCCTTTGCCCTTATTTTCAGGATCCTGTAAATCCCTCACACAGCCGACCAACCAATCTTTCTGGTCATCCGTAAGCTCGCCGGCTCCACCATCCACCGTAACGCCCAATTCGCCCGCGATGAACGCCGCAGCCGCTGCGATACTTGAGGCATTGCCACGCAGCCGGTGATCGGCATTGGCACCAGTTTGCGACATCAAAGCCTCCATTACATAAAGGCGGCTCATGCTGTCGTTATTCTTGGCAAGCTTTCTCCCGCGCGCAAAGTCGCGGATGTAACGGGCGGATTCTTCCTCCGTGCCGATAAAATCACAGTCCAAGGAAAGGATCACCGAGGCTTGATCGAGCTTCCAGTAGGGACGAACAGATTGGCCAAAGGCCGCAGTAGCCGCGCGCTGATGCACTCCAAAATCAATGGCTTCATGTACATAAAACCGTGCGTTTTCACCGTGACGCTCGGAGATCTCGGAGATCAATCGTTCACGCGAAGGCGAGTTTGCCGCCGGCAGAAGAAAGGCTGTTTTCTTATCGTCAACAGCCAAGGCCTTCAGTTCTTGCACCGTATCGGCCTTGCTCATGACCTTGCCAAGCTTGGTGTACTTGCGCGCCCGATCTGGATCGTAAAGATTCAGGATTGATGCCTGTGCAAAGAGGTCCGTGGCCCCGTTACTATCAGGATGATCGGAATTGCCCTCCACCTTGGTGGGTCGGCCTTCGTTGGATTCCACCAGCAATGGGATGGCACCGGTTCGCGTGGGCATAGCCGTGGCGAAATACATCGGCACACCGTGCACATAATCTTGCCCGGACTTCTGCTCATTGCCGAAGGGAACGATGTGCTCCTCTGGCCGGCGACAACTCGTGCCCAGCAGACCGGCGCCCGCGAGTCCGGCGGAGGCACCCATTAGCTTGAGAAAATCGCGGCGCGAAAAATCCTCCGGCAATTCGGCTGCCCCCTCGGGAAATTCCTGGTCCGCCCAATCAGCATGCTCAGGCGTACCGGCGGCTTCACCGATGCTGCGCCAATAACGCGCCTCGGAGGTGCTGCTTGCCTGACCTGTCTTTTCAGGAGAATTCATCGATGACAGGCCGAGCAACTCTCGGAAGTTCGCACTTTCATTTGGTTCACCAATGCCTTGCCATCACGGTCGGCCGCCCAATTTTCCGAGGGTTCCCAGTTCAGGTTGAACACCTCCTCCTGCGGCCGCACGTGCTCGTGCGGATTGCGGTGGCAATCCAGGCAAAAGGTCATGCTGAAGGATTTCTCATGACGCACCTCGTCCATCTTGTTGACCGGCCCGTGGCATTTCACACAGGAAACACCGCGATTCACATGAACGGCATGGTTGAAATAAACGTAATCGGGCACCTTGTGAACCTGCACCCAGTTCACCGGCTTGTCTTCTGTAAAGCTCTTGCGGATCGGCTCCAGGCGCGGATCATCAGCCAGCACGGTGCTGTGGCAGCGCATGCAGGTCTCAGATGAAGGCACGTTGGAGTACCAGGACTTGTCAACATCGGTGTGGCAGAAACGGCAATCAATGCCCATTTGCCCCGCGTGCACATCGTGCGAAAAGGAAACCGGCTGGATTGGCTGATACCCCACGCGCGCATATTTCGGCGTGAAATAATAGGTAACGCCCGCCACCACACAGGCACCCGCCACCAGTCCACCCACCGAAAGGATTAAAGGCAGACGATTGACCCACTTTGGGAAAATATTAGACATCCAAAAAGAATCAGCCCGGCGCGTATCCTACAAATCTGTAAAAATCTTGCAAGCGATTTTGTGATTTATTTCACAAGCTCACCGCCCATCCTGCCGCACGGGGGTTGACAAAAAAAGTGGAGGCGAGGGTCGGAATCGAACCGACGATGGAGCTTTTGCAGAGCTCTGCCTTAGCCACTTGGCTACCCCGCCTTGGGAAGGGGGGAAGGTAAACAAGCCAAGGTTGCAAGTCAATGATGGAGGGCTGAACCGTCCAAGGGGAGGCAAGGCTGCCTCCAGTGGGACCACCACCCGGGCACGGCTGGGTTGGCTGCCCAATCGGGGCGGGAAACCATCTCGAACCGGCCCGGCACTTAAAGGAAGAAGGCAGCGGGATCACAAGGAGGGATAATAGGGTGGTTCCCATGCAGTCGGACCCCGCCGCCTTCACTCGCCAATCACCCTAGTCGATCACGATGCGCACACACGCCCAAACTATCAACTTTCCCTCCACAGCTAATTCACCGCCTAGTCACGGCCCTGGAGCCCAAGCCACACGTGAAATGCGCCGCATAAGACAAAAACCCTGAATTTTCAGCCTCAATCAACACCAATTCACCACGGGAAAAATCCGGCCCGACCGGCCCGGTGTAGCCGCCCCCAGTGCTTAATACATAAACAGACCAGTAGCATATATAAATATACCTTAAAATTATAATCGGGAAGGTTTGACCCGTGGCCTGTCGCTGTTAGGGTTTTGTCCACCGCAGTAAATAATCCATGTACGAATTTAAGGCAAATGACGGCAATGTTTACGGCCCGGTGGACGAGGGGAAAATTCTCGAATGGGTCAATAGCGGCCAAATGAACAGCGCATCGCTGGTCCGTAAAACACCCGATGGCGAATGGCTCCCGCTCAGCCAAATCCAGGAACTAAGCCATATTAGCTCCCCGCAGGCAGCCACCCCTGCCGCCTGTGACGTTGCCCCCGTTGACATCGCCCTATACGCGGCGGTCGCAGCGACCGATTCAGGAAGCCCGATGGAAAAACCTCCCAGAATAAAATACATAGGCATCCAGACGTTGGTGGGGGGAATTCTCGCCGTCCTAGTCGCGATCGGCTGGGGGATTATGATGCCTATCGTAGGATTGGCAACGTTTGGCCTCGGGTGCATCCTCATTGTCCTTCCCATCTACGCACTGACTTTCGGGATCATGGCCATTATCAAGGCATGCAAGATGCTCGGTGAGAATCCGGTCCCCGCATTCAAGTCCGCCAAGCACATTGCGATCATGCAGATCTGCATGATCCTCTGCTGCGATGGACTAACTGCGGGTATGGGTATCGCCAACCTGATTATGCTGAATCATCAGGAGGTAAAAGACTATCTCCGCTCTCAGGAACGCAAGACCTGATAACGGACCCAGGCGATGAGCCGGTAATCCCGGGACAATTGCCGGGCTGACCCAAGGAACCGGCCAAGAGGAAGCAGCGGTCCGCGGTAGCCTCACCCCGCTCCCAGTCGTTTCCGGTTTGCCCACAACTCGCGCGGCTTGAAAATTCCCTTGGGCGTGATGATGCCGGTAATCAAGTTAGCCGGCGTCACGTCAAAGGCCGGGTTGCGTGCCCCGCTCGCTGGATTGGCAATGCGCACCTCCCGGAATTTTCCGCGGTTATCCACACCCCACGCGCCAAGCACCTCCGATTCATCGCGTTCCTCTATCGGGATCTCCATTCCGCTGCGCAAGTCCCAGTCAATCGTTGAGAGAGGGATGGCCACGTAGAAGGGAATCTTATGTCGGGCAGCGAGGACGGCCTTGGTGTAGGTGCCGATCTTGTTGGCCACCTCCCCCGTGCGCCCAAGCGTGCGGTCGCTGCCGGTAATGACCAAATCAATCTCGCCACGCTGCATGAGGTGGCCGGCGGCGTTATCGGCAATCACCTCATGAGAAACACCCTGCTGGGCCAGCTCCCACGCCGTGAGCACCGCGCCCTGCGCGCGCGGTCGTGTTTCATCACAGTACACATGAAAATTTTTCCCCTTCGCCTGCGCCGCATACATGGGCGCAGTAGCGCTACCAATATCCACAAACGCCAGCCAGCCGGCGTTGCAATGGGTGAGCACCGATGAGTCGTTCCTGATGAGCTTGGCCCCGTGCCGGCCGATCGCCTCACAATGGGTCACATCCTCATCAGCAAATTTTTCGGCAGCCTTTAGGGCGAGGCTTTGTTTTTGCGCAACTGATTTTCCCGCATCCATCGCCTCGCGCACATCGTTCAAAGCGTTAACCAAATCCACCGCCGTAGGGCGCGCTGCGGCAAGCACCGCGTAAACACGCTGCACATGCCGCTCGAAGGCTGCGGGCGTTTTCCCGCCGAAGGCGCGCGCTCCCTGCGCCAACCCATAGGCGGCCGTGGCCCCGATGGCGCCGGCGCCGCGCACAGTCATATTGGTGATGGCGCGCGCGGTTTGCCGAAAAGTTTTCGTGCGGGTTAATTCAAAGGCGTGGGGGAGCTTGCGTTGCTCAATAAGCACCACCTCGTTATGGCGGGCATCGAAACTAACGGTGCGATAATGGCGGGAGCGACCTTTGACACGAACCTTCATGGAGGTCAGTCCACCTCTGCTTCAAGCTGGGTGATCTCCTTCTTGAGGGTGGCGTAGATCGGCTGCTCACGCAATGGCGCCAAATCCGCATCGCACCGAAGATGATCGAAATCGCGATAGCCGTGCCCGATTGCTTTGCGTAGCGCATTGGCGGCCTTGCGGTATTCTGCGGTGAGCGAGAAACTGCAAGCAAGATTGTAATAAACCAGCGGATCATCGGGACACAGGCGTGCCAGGCGGCGATCCACCCGCAACCCGTCCTCGTAGCGCCCCCGGCGCGTATAGTCATCGCCGAGCAACTGGAGGGCTTCCACGTAGCGGCGGTCGCGCTTCAGAACGCCCTCAAGAAAATCGATCTCAATATCCAGATCGCGCTGTTCCCGCTGCGACAGTTTTTTCTTTGTGCTGTCTATATGAGCCATGGTCACTTGGCCGAAGCCGGAGAAAAAATAGCGGGCAGTTCCTTACAATGCCAACAACAACTTTTTAACCTCGCGCAGTCGCGACCCGGCTTTCTTCCTGGTTAGACGGGGAAACTTGCCCCCAAGGGAAATATAATCGCCGTTGCGGCGCAATTTCAGGCGATCCCTGTCGGTGACCATGGAGTCAACTCCTTTGGCCGAGGCGATGACCTTGAGCTCAGAGATGAGCAGCAAATGCTCCATGGCAGACGGAAGCTTGCCGAAGCGATCACGCAGTTCCCTGCCCAACACAGCGACGGCTTCCCGGGAATCGGCCTGGGCAAGGCGGCGGTACACGTCAATGCGCTGCCGCGGGAGCGGGATATAATCCATCGGGATATACGCCGGCGCAATCGCGCAGGTGTTTTCCTCTTTCTTCGGCACCGGCGCATCCTCCTCCCATTCCACCCATTCCCAGGTTTCATCACGCGGCACGGAAATCGAATCCTCCATCTTGCGCAATCGAGCCGATGGTTTTTGTCTTGGCCCCACCTCCTGTTCAGGACTGAGCGCCAGGAAATCAAACTTGGTTTCCACCTCAATGCGCGATTTTACTTTTTCACCCTTTAATTGAGAAACACTTTGCTTGAGCAACTGGCAATAGAGCTCAAAACCCACCGCCGTGATGTGCCCGCTCTGCTCGGATCCCAGCAGGTTGCCCGCGCCGCGAATTTCCAAGTCACGCATCGCAATCTTAAATCCACTGCCGAGACTGGAGTATTGCTTGATGGCGCTGATGCGCTTCCGCGCATCGGCCAGCAACGCCGCATGGCGCGGCAACAACACATAGGCATAGGCCTGGTGCTTGTAACGCCCCACGCGACCGCGGAGCTGGTAGAGGTCGCTCAAGCCAAACCGGTCAGCACGATCAATAATGATGGTGTTGGCATTCGGGATATCGATGCCGCTCTCGATGATGGTGGTGGAGAGCAGCACATCAATCTCGCCATTGATAAAGGCACCCATCACTTCCTCAAGCACATCGCTTTTCATCTGCCCGTGGCCCACGGCGATGCGTGCCTCTGGCACGATGGCCTGCAGTTTCTTTTCCATCGTGTAAATCGTGCCCACCCGGTTGTGCAAAAAGAACACCTGCCCGCCACGGTGTAGTTCGCGCTGAATCGCGCGCTGGATGAGTTTATCATCGTACTCAGCCACGATGGTCTCCACCGGCAAACGATCCTGCGGCGCGGTCTCGATGGTGCTCATGTCGCGGGCGCCGGTAAGCGCGAGATAAAGCGTGCGCGGAATCGGCGTAGCCGACATGGTGAGCACGTCCACGTGCGTGCGCAGACGCTTGAATGTGTCCTTGTGCGTGACGCCGAATCGCTGTTCCTCATCAATTACAACGAGCCCGAGGTCCTTGAACTTTACATCCGGCTGCACGAGACGATGCGTGCCCACCACGATATCCACTGCCCCATTGGCCATATCCTGTATCGTTTTCAACTGTTGCTTCTTCGAGCGAAACCGCGACAGCAACTCAACTCGCACGGGGTAATCAGTCATGCGCTCAGCAAAGGTGTTGAAGTGTTGCTGCGCGAGCACGGTGGTGGGCACCAGCACGGCGACCTGCTTGCCGGCCATCACGGCCTTGAACGCCGCTCGAATGGCCACCTCCGTCTTGCCAAATCCCACGTCCCCACAAATCAGGCGGTCCATCGGCTTCTCACTCTGCATGTCCGCCTTGGCATCGGCGATGGATTTATCCTGATCGGGCGTTTCCTCATATAAAAACGCCGCCTCAAATTCGCGCTGCCATGAAGTGTCCTCGCCAAAGGAAAACCCCCGTTCGGTCTCCCGAACGGCCTGAATGCGCAACATCTCCGCCGCCAGATCGTGCACGGCTTTCTTTGCCTTCTCCTTGATCTTCTCCCAGCGTTTGCCACCCAGTGCATTGAGTGGCGGTGAAGCTTTGCCGGTGCCAATATATTTGCTCACCAAATGCGCCTCGCTCACGGGCACATAGAGTTTCGGCGGAGGATTATTCGGATCGGTGGAACCGTACTCGATGACGATGCATTCCTGTCCACTCTCATTGTCCCCCTCCTTTACGCCGGAAAGCGGCATCACCTTCATGCCGATGTACCGGCCGATACCATACTGCACATGGACCACAAAATCGCCCTCCTCCAGTTCCGTAAAATTGATGTCGAATGCCGAGCGCATCGCCGAACCGTGTCGGCTTTTCAAGCGGCGAGGTCGCTGGACTTTGTAGCGCCCAAAAATTTCAGCGTCACTCACCACCACCCATTTGCCTTCGCTGAAAAGAAAACCACGACTCAATGCGCCCAGCGCAATCTGCAAAGGCCCACCTTCAGCTGCAAAACCGTACTCCTTCCAAATTTCCTCCAGTCGCTGCTGCTCACCCTCGTTATTGCACAAGATGAGCACCTCGTGGCCTTGCCGACGCCAGCGGTGGAGTTGCGCAAAGAATTCGCGTCGCTGTGCCTCTACAACCTGCGGATCAGCAATGCGCTGCCCCATGGGACGAAAGGCCTCGAGACTCGCAATCTCCAGTGTCACATCAGCCTCTTCACCGGCCAGCTCGTGAAGCTTCACACTCGTCAGGTTGAGTTTATCAATGCGCGCTAGCAGTGCGGCCCACTCCACGTGGAACGGATCGCCCGGGGGAATCTCCATCACCTTTTCCGCCGCAGCCTCTTCGACGGCAGCAGGATCACAAAAGAGCAAAATTGCATCCCCAGGCAAGTGCTCGAGCAAGGTCGCGTGCCCGGTTTTATCCATTTGCTTAAGCAGGCCGACCTCGCCGCCGGGCGCAAAAGTTGCCTCCTCGATTTTTTCGAGGGACACCTGGCTGAGTGGATTGAAGTAACGCAGCGACTCCAGCTCATCGCCAAAAAATTCACACCGAACCGGCCAGGGAGTGGTAAAGGGAAACACATCAACGATACCACCACGCAGGGAAATATCGCCACGCTGGGTCACCTGAGCTTCCGGCTCGTAGCCCTGCTCCTCAAGCCACTCAATCAAGTCCAGCGGAGCAAGCTGGTCCCCCAGATTGAGGGTGCGCGTGCGGTGCGTGAACTCGGGCGGCGGCAGCGTGCATTGCATGAGAGCGGCAACAGTGGTGGTGATCACCGGTGCAACCTTGGCCCCTTGCAGCACCTGCAATGTTTCCAGACGTTCACTGATAGCGTCGGCATGCGGCAGCTTGTCCTCATGCGGCAGCACTTCCCAATCGGGATAAAATTTTGCGGGTGCCTTGACTTTCAACAGGCTTAACCACGTTTCCAAATCCTGCTGCAGCGTTTCCTGAATCTTAAGGGAATTGACAATGAGAAGGATGGAGCGGCCGGTTTGAGCGCGCAACGTGGCAGCCAAGTGCGCCCAGCCGGCAAGATCCACTCCAGCACAGGACAAAGCGCTGCCTTTCGCAAGGCGTTCGACCAGGGCTTGTCCGGCGGGCGATGCGATAATCTGACTGAAAAAATGTGAACGATCGACCATCAAAAGTAGGAGATGGTTAAGATTCGCTGATGAATCCATCTTCTCCAAATCTTACTGTAACCTAATCCACTTATCGTCCGTATCTATACGTGGAGAGTGAGGCCGAAACGCAAGCTGGCATGGTGTTGGAACATGGTCAAGCGATCCATTGACAAGAAAAACATTTCTCGTAGAATTCGTCCGAAAAGAACAGAATCAGACATATGAAAACACCTGGTTTCATTGCCCTTGTACTGGCTTGTGGTGCCATCTCCTACCTTTCGGGCTGTGGGAAAAAATCGGTAGAAGTTAACCGCGATACTGAAGCGAATGAGGAACAGGTTAGCGACGAGATCGCCAAACTGCTCAGGGAAAACCGAAGACTCAAAGCCGTCAAGTCACGGGTTGAAATCGTCGAGAAGAAGGTGGTGGTGCTGGCATCCTCTGCAGAGTCACCTGAGGCAATTCTGGACTATCTAAGCAAGCTGGAATTGAAGTCCCAAAACCGCAGCACAGGAAACACAGACGCCCACCGGATTCAGGTTAGGCAAGTAATTCGTCAGTTTGAGGAATTGACTTCCATGGGATCAGAAGCATTACCGGCTATTGCCGACTTTCTCGGCAGAGATGTTGATTTGGAGTACAAGGAAGCTACCGATGAAATAGTTTCCGGAAACTGGTCACGCGGTCAAATCTACACCGATCCCATTTTTCCACCGAGCCTGCGCATTGGTTTGCTAAACACCGTTCGTCACATTGGCAAACGCGATGTAGAATCCCTCGAAGGGGCTGTAAGTATCCTCTCCGGTGTTCTCAAAACAACCGGTCGGGCAATTGAGGTGCTTTACATTGAACGCGCACTGCAGGACATGGCCAAGGACATCCACACCGATACCTTTCTTATGGCTGCGAAAGATTTATTGATGGAGCCCATCCGGGAAGAAGGCCGGGAAGTCTCCTACCTCGACCGCCAAAACCGGGGCGGGCTCTTTGATCTCCTTCGGCGACATAAGGATGCCTCCTTCGTGGAACAGGCCAAAACCCAGTTGCTCCGCGATCGCAAAAGAACAGAAAGGAAGGACGGCAAGGAAATTGAAGTAATGGTGACTGAGATAGACCGATCCGTCCTGGAATATCTCACCGGCGTGTTGGCTGACGGGGCCATGCCCATTCTACGCAATTTATATGATAAACCTGATTTGGGTGACCGAAATCGCAGCACCATCAGGCAAGTTGCCGCCCGCTACATGGGTGTCAGTGAGGATGCCAACATCATTGTCAACAGCCGCGTGAATGAAGCGTTTCAGATGCTTGCCACTACAGGCGACAAGCAAAAGGAAAATCGGGGACGTGGTCTGGGAACGATAAGTTACTACCTTTCAAGAATGGGTGAAGGAAAGAATGTCCCAATAGAAACCATACAGTCTCGTCAACAATACCTCTCCACCCTGCGCGTGCAAACCCAAGACAAGGAAGTGCTGGCTTGGATGGATAATGTGGATCGACGGCTCAATGACATGAGCGACCCTGAAAAAGCCAAGAAGCTGGACAGCCGGTTTGATTCACGCCGCAAACCTGATCAAAAACGGGAACGACGATAATTTCTTTATTTCCCGGGAATCGGATGGCCGACTTCCTTCTGTTCATCCGGCTGCAGGAGTGCTTTTATCTCCCGCAGTGAAGAATCCCATTATTGCCGCGCTGGATGTGCCCGATGCCCAAGAGGCATTAAAACTGGCCAAGGCAATTGCCCCGGCCGTAGGTGCCTTCAAGATCGGCAAGGAACTCTTTGTTGCCGCCGGGCCGGACATCGTCAAGCGCGTGCGCGACACTGGCGCATCTGTCTTTCTCGACCTTAAATTTCACGACATTCCCAACACCGTCGCCAAGGCCGTTGCCAGTGCCGTGCGGCTGGATGTGCAAATGCTGACCGTGCACACCTGCGGTGGCACTGCCATGCTGCAAGCTGCGGGGAAGGCAGCCGGCGAGGGACCGCTCGTGCTTGGCGTCACCGTACTCACCAGTATGGGTGAAAGTGATCTTGCCGAAGTGGGCTTGCAAAAACCTCCCGCCGATCAGGTCCTCCTCCTTGCTCGACTCGCCACACAGGCCGGCCTGAAAGGGCTTGTTTGCTCGCCTCAAGAAATTGCCCTCCTGCGCGAGGCACTGCCTCCCGAGGTGCAACTGGTGACGCCGGGGATTCGCCCAGCCGATAGTGAGGCCGGCGATCAAAAGAGGATCATGGCCCCCGCCGACGCCATCGCTGCCGGAGCCAATTGGCTGGTAATCGGCCGGCCAATTTACGCCGCGGAAAACCCGCGGCAAGCAGCAGATGGGATTTTGGACAGCCTGACTTGATCACCACACCTGCACAGAATCGGCAGCGTAAATTTCATCGAGCAGCACGGTGTAATCGCCGTTGGGACCGACCTGAGTAAGATCCACCACACGAGTCTCGTGCCCCGCAGCTTCCTGCCTCTCAATCACTCCGTTGGCCAACGCATCGTCCTCGCGGGTGATCATGTGAAAAATGCGGGCCATCTCAAAATCGCATCACGTAATCAGATTGCGCGGCCAGTTCCGCCAGCTCCAGTTCCTTGAGATTGTTTTCAACCAACTCAGTCGCATCAATGCTCTCCATGGTCTCAGGATCGGGCATTAAGTGCACGCGCCCACCGTTCTCGCGCACCATCGACACAAACTGTTTGGCCTTGTTTCCTTCGAACAGATCCGATTGCCCCAAGGCGCGCGCGGCTGCGTTGCGCAGCACCACGCTGATTTCCACCTGCTGCCACACGCCCACCCCGCCGACTGTACGCAAGGCCTCAACGGCACGCGTATTGGTGCGCGGATCGGCGTCAATGATCACGAGAATCTTGCGTTGGGAAACTGGCTTTTCTCCATCCGGATGAAACAGTAGGTTCGCCGCCGATGTATTACTTTTCTGATGTGCCCGCGCCTGATCACCTCTGATTTGTTCTCTCATTTCACTTGTGATTTCAATTGAACCTTCTTTATTTTGGAATATTTCAGGATATTGTTCAACAAACGGGCTGAAATCATGCTCATCAATGGAATCTTTCAATCTATGAGGAAATATTGTTTTCAGTGTTTTTAGGTCCGACCGACAGACACCAAAAAAACCCACATTGAATCCTGCATCACGAATAAGGCCAGATGCCGATTCCAATATGTCGAGGAGCACAAACAGGTTGTAAAATGGTATTAGGAGCAAGAGGAATTTAATCAACACAAAATTATTTTCTTCGCCCATGGCCTTCAATAGCATAATCACACGGAAGTACAGAAGAATAGTCATAATGCACATTAACAAGGTTCCCAATGCCGTTAATGAAATAAATATCCCGTAAAGCGGTCCAGAGCGAATTCCGAATGTGCCAAGAATGCCAAACCCAAAAAAAGCAGATAATAGGCAGAAGAGGGGGATCCAAAATGCAATCTCCACTCCCTTCTGGTATTTTGCTATGAGATAAATATTATTAACGAATCTCATTCAGGCTGGCCTTTTCAGAAGTCCGTACATCAATTAAAACTCACAAACCGGTCGGTGGATGTCATGATGTCGTTGAGCATCGTCAACCCGCCATAAAGGGCGTTACCACTATGGGGTAACTTACGGCGCTGCGCGGCAAACGCGCAGGCAAATAGCCGCAGGCCATGGGATTTTAATGTCTGCAAGCGCTCATCCTCCACTCCCCGAACCGCTTCATCTAGACAG
>CAZTTU010000030.1:0-11730 GCA_964616045.1 uncultured Verrucomicrobiota bacterium
TATGATTTTCTTGTCGGTGAATGGGAGGCAGTGGTCATTTCGACCAAGGGCACCAAACAGCATGTCATTGCTGATGCAATCCAGTTTTTGCCTGAAGGAGCACCAGCAGTAGCCCAAAAGAAGCCCGAGGCGGAAAAACCCCCTGTTAAGCCTAAGCCCTCGGCTGACAAGGCCCGGCTGACAAGGATGCAGAAGGAACTAAAGGAACTGGAGGCCAGGGCAATTAAACAGCCGAAAATTATCGCCGCTGAGGAAGCAGAGAACACCGGAGACATCCATATTGCCGTGCGCGGCAACGTGCATAACGTTGGCAAGAAAACGCCCCGCAGTTTTTTCCGGGTTCTGCATCGGGGTTCTGCGCCAAAATTTGCGAAGGACACCAGCGGTCGCGCCGAGTTGGCCAACTGGCTGGCCAGTGACGGGCATCCCCTGACCGCACGCGTGTTCGTTAACCGCGTATGGCATCATCTTTTTGACAAGGGCCTGGTTCCCAGCGTAAACAACTTTGGCCACATGGGCCGCCTGCCAACCAATCAGGCTCTGCTCGATCACCTAGCCCTTCGTTTTGTCGAGAATGGTTGGTCGGCAAAAAAACTGATCCGCGAAATTATGCTCTCCCGCGTGTATCAGCTAAGTTCAGGATCCGGCCCCGCACAAGCGGAAGCCGACGTGGAGAACAACCTGCACTGGCGCCAAAACCGCCGCCGCCTGCAGGCCGAGGCAATCCGTGACTCGATTCTCTCGGTCAGCGGCCAGCTCGACAAGAAAGTGGGGGGACCAACCACCAAGCCCGGTACCACGACCGAGTACGGGTACGAGTTTGACGGCGCCCGCCGCAGCATCTACACGCCGGTCTTTCGCAATACGCCACTTGAGATCATGCAGGTCTTCGACTTTGCCGACCCCAACCTCGTGGTGGGGGAGCGCACCACCAGCAGCGTGCCCACCCAGGCGCTTTACCTGATGAACAGTCCCTTTGTCCGCGAACAGGCCAAGGTGGCCACCCAGCGGTTGCTCAGGGAAAAACTGGCCGATGACTCTACCCGCGTTGAGCGCGCCTACCGCCTTGCCCTTGGCCGCAACGCCACCTCCCGCGAGCGGGAAATTATCCTGACTTTCCTGAAGGAAGAAAATGACCCCGACAAGGCGTGGATACAGGTCTTTCAGGGCCTCTACGCAAGCCTGGATTTCCGGTATTTGAATTAAGCCACCGAGTGCCGCAATATTATTTGCCGGGAATCAGTAATTTTCCGCCTGGGCCTATGGAAATTTCCTTTGTGCCTTGCGGGGTGGCGGTGATGGTTGTCTCGCCGTTGGGCCAGCGGATTTCGACGTGTGTGTGGGGCTCAGGGGTAGCGAGAACCTGCACAGCGGAGTCCTGTGACCAATAGCCCGAACCAGCAGTGATGAGGCGAGCTGGACCCATTCCTCCCTCGGCGAACTTCAACCTAACAATCGCGCCCACACCAGTAGGGTTGGCAGGACCGGCATTCGCCTTCACACGGAGGCCGGGACGGGCCTGGGCATTTTGATAGAGGCGGGTGTGGGAACCGTTTTGGGTGACAACGAGGTCGGGGCGACCGTCATGGTTGAAATCGGCGACGGCTGAGCCCCGTTGTTCACCGTAGATTTTTATACCTGAATCCATGCCCGCCATCGAAACAAAATCACCTTTACCATTGCCTCTCATCAGGAGACCACGTCCGCCGTCACTGCGCGGTGTTTCACTTTGAGAAGCAAAGAAATTATGCGCTACGAAAATATCTTCATGACCATCTCCATCAAAATCAGCCACGTTAATTCCAAAGACGGGGGCGAATTGTGACTCGATCGGTAGCGCGCGCACCTCAAATTTACCATCACGATTGAGGAAAACGGTGTGGGTAAGGGTGTTGGCCTTAAGCTCTGTGCCTTCCTTGAGACATTCGCCGTAAATTTCCTTAAGACTGCGCGAACCAAAGAGTTCGAAGGACTTGTTTTGTTCGCCGATGAAGGGCATGGCATTCATGGTGCAGGAACGACCTCGTTCAGGAACCATTTTTCCCGTGAGTTTATCAAAATGATATTCCACGATGTCCAACTCACCGTCCTTGTTGAAATCTGAATAGGCCATACGCAGGGGTTGTTTATCGTTATAAGAGCGCTCGTACTTGCTGTTGCGACCCCAGTTTCCAGCGACGATATCGAGCCGGCCATCGGAATCAAAATCGCCTATGGCTACGCTGTTCCACCAGCCCTGATGTGAATCTAAGCCGAATTCCTGAGTGGCATCGGTGAATTTACCGCTGTCGTTGCGCAACACCTTCACCGGGCCCCACTCAAGGGCCAGTACAAGGTCGGCATCACCATCACCATCCAGATCGCCAAAAACTGCGCTACTCACGAGGCCCAGTTTTTCCAACACCTTGGAGTTGGTGGAATCCAGTTTGAGATTGCCATCCACATTCAGGAAGATCTGCGAATCAGCTGGCTCTGGGTATCGTGCCGGCACCATACGGCCGCCGATGAAGAGATCCAGATCACCATCGCCGTCCACATCGGTTACTGCCATTGGCCCGGTGGTGGAGCGATGGCCGGGCAAGGATAAGGATGTGGTAAATTGCTCCTCTGAGTTGAAGCCGCGGACCGATGGCGACTGGACGAAGGCCTTGCTGGGCGCCTCATAATTTGAGTAACCAACGAGCAATATCGGCGCACCGGGTTTGGCTGTCCAGCCGATTACACCAGTCTGGTCAAGATCGGCAAGGGGGAGAAGTCGGTGATCTACAAGGTTGAACCGGCCGTCCTTTTGCCCGTGATAAACCAGCAATGAACTCCCGCGGCCGGCACCAATGACAAGATCCTCAAAGCCGTCTTCATTCAAATCAGTCCAAGCCACCCCCGGGCCCAATTGACTCAGTCGATTAGGTAAAAGGGATTGATAGGTAAAGTCATCAAACGGCGTTTCACCGTGAGATAACCGAGCCGACACCGAAGGATCCTGAGGGTGGGGAATATCTAGTTTCCCCATTACATCAACAAAGAGGATTTCCTTTTCCTCAGGGATGGGCGGAATATACGGCTCATCTTCACCTTCATAAATTTCGTACAGGTTGTTGGGCTTCACATTGTGAATCACTCGCCGATTGAGTTGGCTGCGGTTGCGCCAAATGATTTCCAACTTCAGCTTTTCAGTTTTTTTGCCCGTGCCAAATACAGCCAGCGTGTCACTCCCAGAGGCATATCCGCCACCGCAATGGATTTCCTGCTCGATTGGCGCCGGACCACCGGGACCACCAATGAGCCGCACTTTTGCGCCAATACCTTGGGTGTTGGGGCCCTTGCCAATGAGCCGCACGGCAACTCGCGGCTTATTCGATTCATTGCGGTAGATTTCCAGAGGGTCCGGCCCAAGATTGTTAAAGATGACATCCAGATCACCATCGCCATCAAAATCCGCTTGAGCCAACCCGCCGGATACCGCCTTCGTATCGAAACCCCAATCCGTGCTCACAAATTCGAATGTTAGATCGCCCTTGTTGCGGTAAGCCATGTTCTGCGTGGGTAATTTCGGGAACCAACTACTGGTGAGTGCAAGGTTCTTGATGTCTTGTGGGTCCTCTTTCTTGACACGTGCGAACGTGTCTCCGTCCATGAAGTCACGGATCATTCCCGTAGCCACTAGCAGATCCTCGTAGCCGTCCAAGTCCACATCGGAAAACACCACACCCCACGACCACTCGGAGGCTTCAAGTCCCGAATACTGCGCGACCTCTGCCCAAGTGCCATCGCCGCGGTTGAGGTGTAGCGTGTTCTGCATGATCTGCGGGCGGTTCTCAATCAGGCCAATTCCTATTTCGGTTGTCCTCATGAAGCCCATCTGCGTCTTGCGTCGCTTGTGCGAGCGGCTGAGCATGTCGACAGTGATAAAATCCAGATGACCATCACGATTGAGATCCGTGAAATCAATCCCCATGGAAAACGCACTCGTTCGGCGCAGGGCAAGGGGGTTGGTCAATTTGAAATTGCCGCCGCCGTCATTGATCCAGAACTGGTCACTATAATCGTTGAAATCTGCACACACATACAGATCCGGGTCGCCATCACCATCCACATCACGAAACGCCGCCTCATGACTGGGGTCCCATGGCATGGCAATGCGACGGCCTTGATGATCACGGAAACGACCTTCGGCATCGGTCACCGGTCGGAAATTGCCTTGGCCATCATTGAGATACAATTGGTCTGGCAGGTGACCGGGGTACGTTCTCAATTCTATTTTCCCCGGGGCAACAGGCTGTTTTCCAAAGATAAAATACTTGCGCCATTCCTTGGGCATTTCACGATTGGCTTGCTGAGCCGCTGCTCCTAGCGTTTCGATGCGGGCTACTTCCTTTTTACCAAGCTCCTTGTTCAAAAACTGTTTCTTGAAACTGGTTACATACAGATCCAAATCTCCATCTCCGTCCACATCTGCCATGCTGGAGCTCACGCTGCCACCGCGTTGATTGTACACCCACCTGATATCCAGGCTCTCGGTGAATTTGCCCTTGCCATCGTTGATGAATAGAAAATTTTTCGTGTCACGCAGGGATGTGAGAATCAAATCCAAGTCGCCATCGCCCTCCACATCGGCAAACAGTGCGCCGCTCAATCGCCATCCCTCACAAGCCACACCGGCGCGCTGGGTGATATCCTCGAATTCCCAGTCGCCCTTGTTGAGATACAGCGCGTTGGGTCCATCCATGCCGCAGACGTAAAGATCCGGCCAGCCGTCTCCATCAATATCGCCAGCCGCAAGGCCGGAGTTGCCGGTATCTCGCACGGGCTCACCCTTAATGGCCTTGAAAAGGCCCTGAGGTACCAGCCCGGTGTTATTTGCTTTAAGGCGCTGATAGCCGGGTCGACCCTTTTCGGGCACCGACAAAGGAGTCACCTTCACGCTGGGAGCAGCCGAAACCAGCGTACTAAGTAAGAACAAAAGGCAAAGGCATGCCTTCATTATTAGGAGGCGGATCAACTTCATGGTTGCCCAGACTAAAAGGCTCCAGGAAAAAAGTAAATTAGCTATTGTGATTTGTGCGTTTTTCGACACCTGAAGCCCGAAAAAGGGCAACAACCATTTGTGACTCCAATCTCCCCTCAACAATTCTACCAGACGAAAAGAGAAATCGGAAAACCCATATTAATTTCTTTAAAGGAGTATTGCTCTACCCTGACACCAACAAATACCCGCTGCCTTGGCTCTTCATCAGCCATTCAGTCGCCGATTTCCCACTAATCACGTAGAGTTTTGAATCCTAAACTACTTGCGCTGGGACTGTGCTATTTTTCAGGCAAAGTATCGGGAGGATTTATTGCAGCATCCATCTTCTTTTTTTCTTTATCAGACAGATCTGAATTATCATTTTTTGGTGCCTCTCCAGCGTTATTTGCCGCTGCAGCATCTGGATCTTCGGCTGGTCCGCCACTGCAGCCGGTTAAAAGTGAAGCGGACGAAATTGCCATTACTATGGCGAACATGGTTGGTAAGATTTTTTTCATTTGGTGTTTAACAGTGGTTGAACAGGAGAAGGAATTTATCGGGATATATTTTCAAGGTCTAGTTAATAATGACAATCTGACACATAATAAGGAAACTTGCACGTGCCAACACCATTGATGAGCTGAGGTAAACCCTCACGGCCTCAACAGAGTTGCGTTCCAAGTATTTTGACTCTGGCATTTCCCGATACGAAATTCACCTAATCTGCCTACCTCGCGAGACAAAAAAAGCCGCCCCGAAGGGCGGCGTCCAAGTAATAGCCCTCCAGGGCAAAGACTCTTTAGTACTGAGCTGGGCGAATCACAGTCAGATTCAAGCCGGGCGCAGTGGCCACACCTTCTTTATAGTTGGCGTTGGCACGCTTCAGTTGGTCGTTGTACTCGCTGGCCGAGCCCTGAGCAACAGCACCGCCTGCCGTTCCCCAGTTGCCTTCATCCTTGCCAATACCAGTCATGCTGAATTTCTGGCTACCCGGACCGTAGAATTGGGTGTTATACACATTATCCTTGTGGGCAAACCCTCTGCGAGAGGCTGCGGTACTCCCAGTTTGGGTCACACCATGCGAATTGTAGGCGCCCCAGGCAAACTGATAGCAGCTGTTCCAGTAGGGATAATCCCAATCCCGCCAGTTGCGTCCGCCTCCCCATCTGTTGTAGGCGTTACGCTCGCCTCCCCCATGTCCGTCTGGGTGGTCTACAGAAACAACATTGCGGGTTAGGAAGTCAATCGTCTCGGGGGCATTTAGGTCACCCTGCAAACTCACACAATAACTTCTCAAACGGTTATCATAGGCACCTCCGCCCATGTGCCTTTGCCCTCTCCACTCAGAGTATTCCTTATTGCCATGGCGACGCAAGCGGGCCAGGACCTTCTGGTCCAGTGGTGAGCCCAGAGCAGAAAGCTTAACAAGGGCCTCGCGGATTTGATAGGCCTGCATCCAGCGCTGGCAAACTGGGTCATTGGAATCATAGTATCCGTGCGCCCTCACGAGATTCGAGTCCCATGGCGCCCGTCCCGCGTCACCGGCGTATCCGGCATAGAGGTGCGGTGAGTTGCCATCGGTATCATCGCCGAAGCCTTGGTATGCCTTATTAAGGGTACTCAAGTTGGCTGCACACTTCATGCGATTGGCCTTGTTTTTGGCCTTGGCCAAGACAGGCAGTAACATGCTGGCCAGAATACCAATAATGGCAATGACCACCAGTAATTCGATAAGGGTAAACGCTTTCTTTTTCATGGCTTTAGCTATAAACGGGTTGATCTCAGATATTTCGGTTCGGTTGTTCAAAACACAAACCGAGCTCCAATTGGCCATCCTTGAGCAGGATTTGTGCCTAAATGTTCAATTAATTGTATCCACTTATTTCAACTGTAATCTAAACCGCAACACGCAAAGATCCCGGTAAATAAGAAAACTAGAGACAATTCTCACGCAATTATTTACACATATCACGCACCGCAAATACACCTCATGCGGCATCCAAACTGTATAGAATGTACCCCATTACGATCAATCCTTGAGATACGGCCAGTAAATGCGAAAATTTGGCGTGCGATTGGGACTGGATCACAATTCAAAATTGGTGGGCTTCTCCTTATGCCTGATGTTTTCCATTTCACTGAGCGGTGCACCTGTGAGCTTCAAGACAGAGATTGCATCGATTCTTCGCGCCCAGTGCCAATCATGCCACGGCGCGAAGGATGCCAAGGGAGACTTTCGCCTGGATAGTTACGCGGAATTGATGCGTTCGCTGGAGGATGAACCCGCGCGCGTGTTGCCGGGCAAGGCCAATGAAAGTCTATTTCATCAATTACTCGTCACACCGGATGAAGCAGATCGAATGCCACAGAAATCCCAGCCGCTAACGGCTAGGAAAATCATGCTGATCAAGCGCTGGATCGATGAGGGAGCCAAGTTTGATGGCACTGATCCAAAAGCATCTCTGACGCAGTTGATGCCAACGCGCGTACATGCGGTGGCACCAAAAAAATACACGCACGTTCTTCCTGTCACCGCCCTAGCGTTCTCCCCCGACGCCTCCCAATTGGCTGCGAGCGGCCTGCGTGAAATCACTCTCTGGAACGTAACTGACGGCAAACTAATTCGCCGAATCCCAAACATGTCTCAGCGCACCTTCGCGCTGGTATGGCTACCGGATGGCCAAACGCTCCTTGCTGGAGGCGGTATTCCGGGTGAGCTGGGAGAAGTGCGCGCGTTTTCAGCAAATGGTAAACTTCAGACCGTGGTGCATCAGGCTGGCGACGTGGTGCTGGACTTGCAACTGGACACCAACGCCACCCGCCTCGCTGTAGCTGACGCAGACAATCTCATCACCTTGTACAACGCTGTAGACTATTCGCGACTGCGACAGATTGACAATCATTCTGACTGGGTGATGGCGCTGGCATTTAGTCCTGATGGAAAACACCTCGCCTCAGCCAGCCGCGATCGCACAGCAAAAATTTTTGACCTGAAAAACGGTGAGGCCATCAGCACCTACGGGGGACACAAAACACCGGTGCAGGGCGTCGCGTTTCGTGCGGATGGCAAAGAATTATTCAGCGCCGATAGTGCCGGAGCAATCCACGTGTGGAAAGCCGGCCTTGCGGACATTGAAGGCAAACGCTTTGGGGCGGCCAAAGTTACACAGATCGGTAATTTCGGCCGCGACCTGTATAAACTGCGGCTCCAGGGCAATACACTGCTCAGCTACGGCAGTGATGGCCTCGCGCGTTTGTTTCAAGCCAATGACCGAAAATCAATGCGCACGTTCGCGCACGAGAACGGGTGGCTGATGGCGGCCTCGTGGAACAAAAAATCCGACTGGATGGCCACGGGTGCTCACGATGGCAGTGTATGCATTTGGAGCATCTCCGACGGCAAACTGTTGAAGCGCTTCACGGCGCTACCGCGTTAAACACCACGCTCCTGGTCACGCGTTTGCTGGTCTGCCTCATCCTCAACACTTGCCGATCCCGACAATGGAGGCAAACCGCCCGGTTTCGGCAGGGGGGGGAGATTGGGAGGACTACCTGATTCAGGTTTCGGCAGCGGTGGCAAAGCCGGCTTGGACTCACCTCCCGAAGTTGAGGCGGGCAAAGATGGCAAAGCAGACTTTTCACCAGCCGGCTTGGGAAGGCTTGGCAGCGGCGGTTTAGGGGAATCGCCACCGGGCTTGGGCAACGCTGGTAAGGCCGGTTTACTACCGACTGCTGTTGGCAGGGGAGGTAAGACAGGAGACTCATCCGCCCCCCCCTTATTGCGCTCGGCTCGGTCGTCGGCAATTTTCTGGAGCTTTCTTTCAATCATTTTCCGCTCCAACTCCTCGCCCTCAGACGACTCAACCTCATCATTGGGATGAGGTGGCAAATCCGATTTGGCAACGGGCAAGGGAGGCGGAGGCAAATCACCAGCGGGTTCCGGGGTTTCTGGCAATGCGGGTAAATCTGACTTTGGATTGTCGGCAACCGAATCTGGTGAACTTGGTGGATCCGGTAGGGGGTCCTTTTTTTTCTTTTTGCCAAAAATATTTCCGAAGATTCCTTTTTTCTCAGGTTTGTCAACCGGAGGAGGTGCCGATTCATCTAAGGGAGGGGGACCTCCGGAGGGGAGCGGCAAGGGGGTTAGTTTCGTACTGGCATCTGTTTCAGTCGGAGGTTGGGGTAAGGAGGGTGAGGTCGGTTTTTCGACCTTATCTCCAGTTGATTTGGGTAGAACTGGTAATGCAGGTTTTTTGCTCTTAGCTTCACCTGTGTCAGGCTTAGGTAAGGTGGGCAAAACCGGTTTATCCTCCTTCGCTTCGGTCCCAATAGACTTGGGCAATTCGGGTAAGGCAGGTTTTTCGCTTTTAGCTTCACCTGTGTCAGACTTGGGTAATTTAGGCAGAGCAGACTGGTCCTTCGTGTCCTCCTTGTCTTGAGTCTGCTGGGGCAAGTCCTGCCTGACCGGCAAAGCAGGCTTGGGCTGGAACGCCTCCACTTTTTCAGATTTTGGAAGAGATGGCTCCAAGTCGGGTGTGGGCGGCTGCTCCCGGTCGATCACCGGCTTGGCGAGCTTTACTGTTTCCTCACTATCGAGGGATTCCTTCATCAACTCCGCCTCGTGTTCAGCTACGGCTTGTCGCCGCTCGGATTTCCTTTCATCAGCCTGCGTAATGCGGCGAGCATCAAGCTTGGCGTCTAGATTCTTGATCTCCTCTATTTCAATGTTAACCTGAGCCTCCAGTTTCTCACGGCTCTTCTGCAGCACATCCAATTCGTGCTCATGGCGCGAATGCTCATCATCATCGTCGAACTTGATTTGCCGGGCTTTCTCTTGAAATGTTTTTTCTTTTTCGTCGATTTCCTCCTTAAGAGACTGTTCCTCTCCCTTGAGTTTTTCCATTTCTCCTTTGCGTACGGAGATTTCCTCCTCATCGGTCCGGACTCTCTCAAGGTAACGCTCATGGGCCGCGCGGTCTTCTTCTTCGCGCCGTTGATCTTCTTCCTCCTTGCGGCGAATTCGCTCCGTCTCCTCCTCGTGTAGTCGGTGTAGTTCAACATCCAATTCATGGATCCGATCCTCGTCATCGAGATGAGCTGCCTTCTTGGCGCGAATGGTATGCCGGATTAGATCTTCTGCGTGCTCGTGCTCCTGCTTGAGCTTGCTAAGGGCGGCTTCATTCTTCTCGTGCTTAGAATGGTCAGCCTGTTGAATCTTCTCCATTTCCTCGTCATTTCGGGCGAGTTCTTTTTTGGCCTTATCGAGCGTCAACTTGTGCGCCTCCAGTTCCTCACGGGCACTTAATTCCTCGTGAACACGGGCCTCTTCAAGTTCCCGCATGGCATTCTTGACAGCCGTCTCTGCTTCAATTCGGGATTTTCGTTTGGAATCCACTTGATCAATCTGGGGTTTTTCCCGCCGACGCTTAGAAAATTGCTTCAACTGTTCATCCGATGGTTTTTCATCCTCACTAATCTGCCCATCCCCATCGGCATCAAACTCTTTCAGGAGATCTTTTTGAAGATCAGACTTTCCTTTCTCTTCGGCATCATCTTTTTTACCTCGCTTGGTCTCCTCCAAATCCTCAGCCTGAATGTCAGTGTCTGTCTCGTAAAGATTTTTGTCTGGTTTCCCATCCGCCTTTTCCTCCGTTGCCTCTTCAAATTTAGGCACGGACGGAGGGTCCGGTTTAGGGGATGCCGGTGTCTTTGGCGCACCCTTGGCAACCTTGGGCAAATCAGGCTTGGACACCTCACTTGGTTTTGGCAACCCGGGCTTTGGCAACTCAATCTTTGCCGCATCCGGTTTGGGAGCCGGCGACGACCCTGTAGTAGCGCCCGGCTTGGGAACGGGTGGAATAGGCGGCTTCGCGGGAACCGGCGGCGGCCCTGAAGCAGTATCCGGCTTGGGAACCGGTGGAGTAGACGGCTTCGAAGGAACCGGCGGCGGCCCTGAAGTAGTATCCGGCTTGGGAACCGGTGGGACTGGAGGCGTCAGTGGTTTTGGCACAGCTGGGGTTGCCGGCAAATTCTCTTCAGATTCCAATCCTTTCGGCAAACCCGGTTCCGGCAGTTTGATCTTCTCCGGGATCGACTTGGGCGGCCCTCCAGCTGATGGCGATGGCGTTTCAAGCGGAGGCTTAGTCTTTGGTTCATCCTTCGACGGAAGTACCGGGCTTGGTAATGTTTCCGCTGAATCCGACAATTCAGATGCCTCCAGATCGGGGGAAGCTGGTGTAGCTGGGGCTGGCGCGGTGACTTTTGGAATGGGTAACGCCGCATCTACTGACTCCACGGGAATGGCTTCAATGGGCTCCAATGTGGCAGAAGATGAAGTTGCCGGGAAATTAGCCAACTTCGCGGTCATCGTCTCCACTTGAACTGCATTGGCGGGATCAGAAGCAATATTGGTCATCCCATCCGGATCATTTACTGAGTCGTACAACATAGTTTCGCCCGAATCTAAGGCAATCAACTTATGCGTTTCTGTTTCCACACCACGACCACTTGGCGTAAGTATTAACTTAGATCCGTCCGGAAACGGCGCCTCTTCTCCCACATTTTCAATTCTAAACTCGACAGGCGACCCGTCCGGCGTAGTCATGAAACAAAAAAACTCATCCTGAGCGGAAGAAGTGGGAGAGTCGGATGAGTCAGGACCAGAATCAGGAGGAACTGGTGCCCCTCCGGGCGGTGAGGCAGGCGCAGGGGCTGCAGGAACCGGT
>CAZTTU010000030.1:11830-25138 GCA_964616045.1 uncultured Verrucomicrobiota bacterium
GAACTGGTGCCCCTCCGGGCGGTGAGGCAGGCGCAGGGGCTGCAGGAACCGGTGCTCCTCCGGGTGGTGAGGCAGGCGCAGGGGCCGCAGGAACTGGTGCCCCTCCGGGCGGTGAGGCAGGCGCAGGGGCTGCAGGAACCGGTGCCCCTCCGGGTGGTGAGGCAGGGGCAGGGGCTGCAGGAACCGGTGCCCCTCCGGGCGCTGGGGCAGGAATTGGTGCGGGTGCTGGTGCTCCAACTGCCTCCGGCGGAGAGGTTGGAGCGGCAGGTACAGGAGAAGCTCTCGGCGGAACAGGTACTGCTGGCTGTGTTGGAGGCGGGTCCTCGCTCATGCTAAATTTCTACTAAGGGTATTCTCCGGCTGTCTCTGACTCAATTTGAGAGTTACTAACATTGGATTGCCTAACTGTCTATATATTTCCCGGCATCAAGCAGCAGTAAAGAATTATTCAAAGGCTTGTGTTCATCCAATCCGCCCCCTACTTTCGCGTTGTTCCCAATTATGAATGCGATATTTGCTGCCCTTCTCGTTGCCGTCTCCGCCAGTAAAGATAAAACCCTCCATCTCTACGAGCTTAATCCCAAGACAGGTGCGCTGGTGCAACGCGCCAAGATCGACCTGCCTGGAGCGCCTGGCTCGCAGTTTGTGAGTCCTGATGGTAATCGTCTGTACGTTTCTGTGCGTACCGACAATAGTGTGGGCGCCTACCGCATCGATCACTCCCAGAAAACGCTCGTCCCGTTGGGCATCACAAACATCGGGGCAAATGCAGCCTACATAGCCACCGATCGCACCGGACGCACGCTCCTGTGGGCCAGTTACAGCGGTGGCGTGGTGGGCAGTCATGCTATTGATCGAAAGGGTGCCGTGCGCAACGGCTACCTCAGCCGCATCGAGACCCAACGCTGCGCGCACTCGATCCTGACTGATGTCTCCAATAAATTTGCCTTTGTGCCTCATACCGGTCCAAATGCCGTTTATCAATTCCGCTTTAATGCCGTCAACGGTAAGCTCTCTGCCAACGATCCCTTCACAGCCAGCCCTGCTGCCGGCCTTGAACCGCGCCACCTCGCCTTTCATCCCAAGCTCCCCATCGTGTATTGTGATGACGAAAAGGGCGACAGCGTCACCGCTTATCATTTCAATCAGACTACTGGTCAACTCAAGGCTTTTCATACGAGCTCGACTTTGCCCATCGGTTTTGACGGTGGCAAAAACACCTGTGCCGACATCGAGATCACACACGATGGCAAATTTGTTTACGCCTCCAACCGTGGCCACAATTCAATCGCCGGTTTTGCCGTAGATGCTAAGGCCGGCAAATTGAAGAGCATTGGACAATTTGCCACTGGCGAAGTTCCGCGCTCGTTCAACTTAGGTCCGAACAACAAATGGCTCGTTGCCGCAGGACAACGCTCGAACGACTTGCATATCTACCAGCGCAATCCAAAGACCGGCAAGCTCACCAAGGTGCACACCCAACCTACTGGACAAAATCCATCGTGGGTGCAATTTATCCCTGTGCGCAAATTGAAGAAAAAGTGAGGCGACTCATCTGCCTTTCATGAATAAGCGGAAAGGGAAATAACTACCTGAAAAACTATCTTGAGATTTGGCCCTGACGTCGTGACGATTCCTGTCCCTTTATGTTCACCGGCGGCGAAATTGTTGAGACCTTTACCGACCTCGGGCTGACACATGTGATCTGGATTCCTGACACCACCCTTGGCCAGTGGGATGCGGCCCTGCTGAACGCGGAGAACCTGAAGCTGGTGCAGGTTTGCCGCGAGGGCGAGGCGTGGGCCATCGCGGCGGGGCTGTATCTAGGTGGGGCAAAGCCCATCGTCTGCATACAGTGCACCGGCTTGTTCGAGTCCGGTGACGCGCTGCGGAACGTGGCCCACGACTACCAACTGCCCATCTTCGGGCTCGTGGGGTACCGCAGCTACCTGAATGCCTCCTCGTTGCCGGGTGACACATGCCTGAAATTCACCGAACCCGTGCTTGATGCATGGGCACTGGACACCGTGTTTATTGACAGCGAGAAAAAGAAGCCGCTATTGGCCAAACACTATCGCACCTGTCAGGAGAAACAGATGCCTGGCATTGCGCTGATGGCGGAGGGAGCCGCATGAGCACGAACAACGGCGACCAGGAAAATGAGCGCACGAAAAACGTGCTGTTCGAGGATCACCAATTGTCGGACGTCCTTGCGCCGGATGTCAATGCCCTGAGTCAGGCCTGCGACGCGGTGGCTGCGCACGAGTTACTTGCCACCTACCAAAGTGACGAGTTCACCGGCAGTAACGGCAACATCAGCCAGCGTCATCCTGATGGCGGCTTTCTCATCACTGGCACCCAGCTTCCCTCCAAGCAGGGCCTTGGCCCTGCGGACTTCGTGCACATTGCCGACTACACCAAGACCGACTCCGGCTACACCGCCAACTACCATGGCGCCCGTCTCCCCTCCTCCGAGTCCCTCATGCACTGGCACCTCTTGGAAAGTTTCCCTGAGGTCAACGCCGTCGTCCATGTCCATGAGTTTAACGACCGTCTCTACGGCAACCGCGAACTGTGGCCTGAATTCAAGGTGGTTGAGACTGCCCGCCCCGGCGTGCCTGGCACCATCGACCTTGGTGAAGTCGCCTGCAATGCCTTTGCCGACATCGGCCACTACGTCATTTTAAAGGACCACGCCCCCCCGTGGGACCCACACCGCACCGGCGCCGTCGTCCTTGGGCGCACACTGGCCGAGGCGGTTGGTCGCACCCTGTTCATCCACGAAGTTCTGCAGCCATGAGTGACCAAGCCATGACCCTCCCTGACGCGCTGGATGTCATCCATCGCCAGCGCCGAGACGCCGTGGTCATCACCACTATGGGCAGTGCGCGCGACTGGCAACAGTTAGAACCTCACCCCAAGGATTTGGTTTACATGCCCTCCAGCATGGGCCAGGGTCCGCCGCTTGGTCTGGGCATTGCGCTGGCCCAGCCCGATCAGCGGGTCATTGTCGTCAATGGAGATGGGTGTCTGCTCATGAACCTCGGGTGCCTGGTCACCATCACCGCGCAGGCGCCGAAAAATTTCACCCTCATACTCATCGACAACGGTGTGTATGAAGTCACCGGCAATCAGGCCACCAATGCCAATGCCTCACGGCGCGCTGGCGGTTTCCCCATCGATTTTCAAGCCATGGCGCGTGCAGCAGGTTTTGAGGCAGTGTACGAATTTGATGACGCCGAGTCCTGGCGCTACGAACACGAGGTTATGCATGACGACGGCCCAATCTGCATCGTACTGAAAACGACTGCCAAGACTGAGAACGCAGGCGCGCTCTCTCCGGGGCCGGGCCCCGAACGCGCCTCAGCATTTCGAAAGACGCTGTCGAACGAGGCTGTGGATTAGGCCAACTTGGTGCCCAATGCTTCTTCACGTTCTAGTAAAGTAGGATGTGAATAGTAAAAGCGGCTGAAAATTGGGGCCGGGATAAGGTTGCTCAGGTTTTTCTCGGCCAGCTTCCGCAGGGCGCCGATCATTGAATCCTTTCCGCCCATGACTCCCGCCGCATAGGCATCAGCCTCGTACTCGTACCTGCGCGAAAGCAGGTTGGCCAGTGGCAGCATCCAAAAGGAAACCGTGCCACCAAGGAGAACCATCAACAGCAAGGCAGGTGCCGGCTGCCCTGTCTGGAAAGTAAAGTCAAAGGCTTCCACAAACCAGGCCTGCTTTACGAGAAGCGAAACTGCCCAGAGCCCAACCAGTGACCCGACCGCGGAAAGCGTCAGCGTCTTTGGGATATGCCCTTTCTTGTAATGGCCAATTTCGTGAGCCAATACCGCCTCCAGTTCCTCTTCCTGCAATTGCTCAATTAACGTGTCGAAGAGCACAATTTTGCGCCAGCGCCCAAAGCCCGTGAAAAAGGCGTTGGAATGACGCGAGCGCCGGCTGCCATCCATTACTTGAATGGTTCTCGCACTAAACCCGGTACGTTCGCCCAGTGCCAGGAGCCGGTCCTTGAGTGAACCCTCGGGGAGTGCCGTGAATTTGTTGAAGAGCGGCATGATAAGCTGAGGGGCCAGGATAACCATAAGCAACTGAAACCCCATCAGGCTTCCCCACGCCCAAAGCCACCACCAGTCTGCACTCCACTTGAACAACCAGAGTACTAACGCGGCCATCGGCCAACCGAGAACCAGGTACAGCAGATTGCCCTTTGCCCAGTCCATCCACCATATGGCCTGTGTAGTGGTATTGAACCCAAAGTGTTCCTCCAGGCGGAACTGGTTGTACCAACTTAACGGCAGACTGAACAGCGACAGGACATATGGCACGAGCAGGAGAAATCCGGCCATTGCCCATAATCCTTCATTCAACCGCGAACTGTACCAGTCAAGAAACCAAGGCAGCACGCCGCTAAAAAGCGCGACTATCAAGAGAACAAAATGCCAGGAGATGGAGAATGCACTGAAAGCATTCCGTTCCAACGTGTAGTCAACCGATTTGGCATAGGTGGCCTCATCCACTGTGTCTCGAAAAGCCTCAGGCACATTGTCAGCATGCGCCTGGACATGTCGACGGTTGAGCCGGTTGAGCCAAAGTTGCATCAGCCATTTGGAAAGAATCACAACCGCTACCAGATAAACACACCATTCCGGTTTCATATGAGCTCAATTTAAACACCGACCGATATTGAAGAGGGGAAATTACTCACAATACTTTCGTCGTTACAAGAGAGGATTCATTCAATGTCCTGCTCAAATTAATATATATAAGCCTATATAGATATTTGTTAATATGTTAAAAAGTTGATTCGACAATTTGTTAGAATGCTGTAATAGTCTGGCAGTTCGGCCAACGCGTTTATCAACGTTTCTTAACCAGCCTAAAAAAAGGAGTAATAATAAATGAGAGTAGCAATACTAATAGTGGGAATACTAGGAAGTCTCATAGCCTTTGGCACCGCGGGATGTGCGTTGCTTTGTGCAGCGTCAGCTTCCGGCTTAAGTGACCTTGCTGCAGAGGCAGCGGCAGAAACTGGAGGTAGCGATGAAGGAGTCTCAGAACTGAGCAGTGCAGCGGGTTCAGCCATGATGGGGGCCATTGGATCCGGTCTTCAAGGCCTGTTGGGGCTTATTGGCGCTATTATGGCATTTAGCAAGCTGGGCAAGGGGTCAGATGCCAAAATGGGAGGTGGCATGATATTTGCCGGTGTTCTAATTGCGATAATTATGGGAATCGCTGCTGGCGGTGATGCCATTGGTGTTGTCATCGGTATAGTTATTATGGGAGGCGAGCTCCATTTACTGGCGGCTCTTCTTGCGTTTGTGGCAAAACCCAAGGGTGGCGCTTCTGGTCCAGAGCCAGAGCCAGTTGCGGTATAATTAGACTCATATCCGATCAATAAAAAAGCTATCGCCCAATGGACTAATCCTCCATTGGGTGTTTTAGTTTCCCCACCAGAAAATATCTAATGTGGCCCGATATTTCCATTAACATCGGATCCTTCACGGGGCAAATATACCTCTATTCTGTGCTAATGGGGTGCGGTTTATGCCATCTATTTCTCGGGGTGGATTTTGCCAGCCGATCCCGCGGGTTGAATCCTACGACAACGGGTAATTATTATTACTGCCTGGGCTTCGCATTTGTCGGTGGCATCATATTTGCAAAGATTGTTACCCGGTTGCTACACGGAACCTGGGGAAACATGGCGGCAATGCCTGGAATAATCGGTATCGCGATTATCCTTATTATCACGGCCAGGATATATCGGCTGCCGCTCAGACACTATTTGGAAATAACGGTACCTTTTTTCTGTTTCGCCCATGCTTGGGGCAGATTGGGCTGCTTTATGGCAGGCTGTTGCCACGGTACTCCGACAGACAGTATATTTGGGGTTCAATTTCCGAAGACCAGTCTCGCTTGTGAGCTGCATGGGTATCAACCCGTTCACCCGACTCAACTCTACGAAATGGTGGTCCTGATTCTCCTGGGATTGTTGATGCAATTTATCATCCCGCTGGGACACCGGCTATACAGTTACCTTATTCTTTATGGAGTAGGCCGTTTTGCCGTCGAATGCTTCCGGGGGGATGACCGCGGTTCATTGGGATTGATCCCGGGCCTTTCCCCATCTCAACAGCTATGCATTTTATTCATCTCGGCTGGCGGCATCCTCGCGTGGCAAAAAAAGTCAAGCTGCCATAAGCCAGTAGATACCTCCGGTCTCGACCATTGAGGGGAACTATAATTTCCAATCACCGCGATATTTATGGGTGATGAACTGGTTCGCCTCGGGCAGGTTGGTCACTCGCATCTTTTTTGCATCCCATTCGATTTTTCCAGTAGCGCGCAGCGCCACATTGGCCAAGAGCACACTCTCGGTCATTGGGCCGGCATAGTCGAAGTTTGAATAGGCCGGTTTACCTCCCTTGCAGGCATCAATCCATTCCTGATAATGATGGCTGCCAAAATCCTTGGGCTTGGGCAGGAATTCAGGCACCTTTTTGAAATCCTCGGTCTTCGATCCCGATAAAAACTGGCCCGGACCCCAGTACATCGGCACATACAAGGTATCCTTGGTGCCAATAATAATGCTGCCATTGGCCGGCAACATCTTTTCTTTAACCAAGGCAGGATCAGGCTTTTTACCCCCATCATACCAGGTCAGTTTAACCGGGCCACGGGTTTTGGTCTTGGGAAATTGATAGGTGACTTCCGACCACTTGGGAGCCGTCTCGTTATTTACCTCTGAAGATTTGGCTTCCACACTGGCAGGGTCGCGCAATTCAAGTGCCCAGTAGGCCAGATCCTGATTATGGCAACCCATGTCTCCCAGTGCCCCGGTTCCAAAATCCCACCAACCACGCCACTTAAAGGGCACATAAGCCGAGTGATAAGGCCGCTCTGGAGCTGTCCCAAGCCAAAGATCCCAATCGAGAGTATCAGGCACCGGCGGCGTATCCTTGGGCCGATCAATTCCCTGCGGCCAGACCGGCCGGTTGGTCCACACATGGGCCTCCTTCACCTCCCCCAACACACCCGCCTGGATCAGCTCCACCAAACGCCTGGAATCAGGGTTGGAATGCCCCTGGTTTCCCATCTGGGTCGCCACCTTGTGTTTGCGCGCCAGCTGGGTAAGGATTCGCGCCTCTGAAACGGTGTGAGTCAGGGGTTTCTGGCAGTACACGTGTTTACCCATCTTAATGGCCATGGCTGCAGCCACTGCGTGGGTATGGTCGGGTGTCGAAACGGTTACTGCATCAATATTCTTTCCCTCCTTCTCGAGCATCTGGCGGAAGTCATTGTAACGTGTAGCCTTGTCAAACCGTTTAAAGGACGCTCCTGCACGCACATAATCCACGTCTGCCATGGCCACGATATTTTCACGCGAGCAGCCATCAATATCGACCGCTCCCTTGCCTCCTGCGCCAATGCCGGCCACATTAAGCCGTTCATTGGCGCCAAACACACGACTGGGCACAAAGGTGGGCAGTGCCAATGCACTGGTGGCTATCGCTGACCGCAGGGCGAACTGTCGTCGAGAGACTTGGGGATTTCTTTTCATGAAGGAAATACAATGAAAGTCACAGCCGTTGCCGTCAAGTTGACGTTTCAGGTGGGCTGAATCGGTAAGGCGTCTATAAGCTGAAGATATTCATACAGTTGGCGCCGCCAATATGGTTGCGCTCGTGAAGGGAAGTGATCAATTCATCGGGAAGTGCCGGTGTTGGTGAGCAGCAAATGATTGGAACTCAAAAATCGATCACATTAAGCTTTTGTTAATTGTGAATAGATTCTCCAAAAAATAAGGCGAATTTAATTGATGATAGGCTCTACTCATGGCGGAATGGATCGGTTGTGGCCTACATAACATAACTGAGTATCAAAATAATGAGTGACGGACAAATACCAAATAAGGAAGAGTTTATTGGCAAAAGATCTACTGCTGGAATATGCGGGATATTAATTGGTGGTTTGGGCATTCACCGCTTCGTCCTTGGGGACTCAACCGGTGGGATTATTCGAATCGTGATCACTATATTCACCTGCGGCTTTGGCAGCCTGATTGGGTTAATTGAGGGAATCATTTATCTAACGAAAAAGGATGATGATTTTTACCAAATATACGGAGTAGAAAAAAAGGGCTGGTTCTAACTCCTCTTACCTGATCAAACACAAGATTTCTGAGGGGCCTAAAGGGCAAAACTCGGGAGCTCTACCCTTGCGCCGCCCTGCTCTGCGCTTTGGTGGGCGCAGATGCCCACGCAGGTCCAGTTGGCGGATGTCTTGGCATTGGGCCAGGGATCACGGTCCTCCACCAAGGCGCTCAGGAACTCATTGACCATGTGCGGGTGGCTGCCGCCGTGCCCGCCGCCTTGCACGAATGACAGGTGGTCGGCGTCCTCGATTGATTGTGTGAATTTCTGGATGGGCTCAGGGAGCAGATGCGCGAAGTCAGGAATGTCCACTTTCTCAGGAATCTCCGCCTCCGGCCGCTTGGCCACGTGTAGAATACTGGGTTCGCCTTCTACAAGCGTCCATTCAAAGCTCTTTTTACTGCCATAGACGTCAATACTCTCACGGTACTGCCGAGCCACGTCATACAAAAAGCGCCAAACGTGGGCGGATAAATCGCTGTCCTTAATTTTAATGTGACAGCTTTCGACAGCAAACTTGTTGCCGCTCTTCTGGGCAATATCATCACGCACCGTACCACTACCAAAACAGCTCACATACTCAGCCAATCCATCGACCATACCGAGGCAGGGACTGACCACGTGGGTTGCGTAATGCATGGGAATCATCTCCTCCCAATAACTGGGCCATCCATCCATGTCCTGCGGGTGACTGGCCGCCAGATACTGCAGCTTGCCCAGTTCACCCTTATCATATAGCTCCTTGATAAAAAGAAATTCACGGCTGTAGACCACCGTCTCGGCCATCATGTACTTAAGGCCGGTCTCCTCAACAGCTTTACAGAGCTCCTCACATTCCTCGATGGTGGTAGCCATCGGGACCGTACACATCACATGTTTGCCTGCCCGCAACGCCTTGATGGATTGTGGGGCATGATCGGGGATCGGTGAATTAATGTGAACCGCATCAATCTCCGGATCCTTGAGCAACTCATCGTAATCGGTGTAGCGCTTCTCGATATCAAACTGGTCGGCCACAGCATTCATCTCTCCTTCATTGCGCCGACAGACCGCAATAAGGTTGGCATTGGGGTGTGCCTGATGAATCGGGATAAATTCAGCCCCAAACCCGAGGCCAACGATGGCAATATTAAAAGTCTTGTCACTCATGGATGCGGTAAAAATAGAAAGAGAGACACAAAATGGCAACCTCCGTTCGCTTCTTTTGCCTTTCGCTCACGAATGAATAGGGCCAATCTTTGCCCAGCCACTTCCTCTTGCCATGAACACACTGCAAATTGCCCAGGAACTCGTGCGCCGAGCCAGCGTTAATCCCCTGCATGATCCGAATAGCACAGGCGAAAACACGGTGGTCGACTGGCTTGAAGAGTGGGGGCACAATCAAAAATTGGAAACCCTGCGCGAAGCAGTGTTACCTGAGCGCGACAACATTTCCTTCACCATCACCAATGGCAAGGGACCTCATCTACTGCTAAATGGCCACACCGACACCGTAAGCGTGGCCGGGATGGATATCGAACCCTTCAGTGGGGAGGTGCGTGAAGAAAAACTGTGGGGCAGGGGTTCAACCGACATGAAGGGCCCCCTGGCGTGCATGCTCTCAACATTGTTGCAATTGCGAGAGCGCAACGACTGGAAAGGATCGGTAACTGTCGGTTGCGTCGTGGACGAGGAAACAGAATTCCAGGGCATTCTTAAACTCATAGAGGACCACGAACCATGGGACTTTGCGGTGGTGGGTGAACCAACCCAGTTGCGGGTCATTCGGGGCTGTAAGGGCTGCCTGCGAATCATGATCCGTGTGCGAGGCCGCGCCGCACACAGCAGCGATCCTTCACAGGGCCTTAACGCCATCGTCGGCATGGCTCCGGTACTGGAAGCTCTGCAGGGGTTTTTTGACGAGGAAATCGGTCAGTTTACCCGACCTGATTTCAGCCCGTGCACCGGATCAGTTGGCCTGGTGGAAGGAGGGAGCGCCGTGAATATCGTGCCCGATGAATGTGCGGTAACAATCGATATCAGGACGCTGCCCGGGCAAAAAACCTCTGAAACCTGCCGCGCATTGGAAAACTACGTCCACGCGCGTGTGGGGCAACGGGAAGGATACGAGTTAATAATTGAACCGCCCTATCACGACAGTCCAAGCTTTGAAACGGCAGCGGATCATCCGCTGGTACAAGCTGCCTGCACATTACGCAAACAGGATAATCCGGACACAGTCGCCTTCGGCTGCGATGGCAGTAAACTGGCCGCTGCAGGCATCCCAACAATCATCTTTGGCCCGGGCAATATCGCCCAGGCTCATACCAAGGATGAATTCATTTCATTGAGTGACCTGGAAGCGGGCACCGATGCCTACCTGGCACTGGCCTTGAATCTTCTCAAATAAGAATGCTTACAGAAAATTCACGACTCCAGGATTTCCCCGCATTAGCCGATATGGCCTATCTCAATACGGCGGCCGAAAGCATCCCGCCAGTATGTGTTCATGAAGCACTTGCGCAATATGCCAGAGACAAGGGATTGGGTATGCGTGGCCGGGTTCCACACAATCAAACCATGGAGTCTTGCCGGGAAGTGGCCTCACGTATGGTAGGCCTGAAGCCCACTGAAATCTCATTCTGCTCGTGCAGCTCAGAGGCCTATAATCTTCTGGCCAATGCATTGGATTTGAAGGCCAAAGATGAAGTGGTGATCACTGATTTGGATTTCCCTTCCGGGGCCACTCCCTGGCTCAATGCGGCAGCCCCACCCAAAGTACACCTGTGGAAATCAAACAATGGCGTATTAAACGCCAATGCCCTGCCCGATTTACTCTCCGAACGTACGCGACTGGTACAGGTGTCACTGGTTAGCTTTTATAACGGCCACCGGATTGACTGGGAACCCTTTATTCAAGCGGTACGTACTCACGCCCCGCAGGCTAAGGTCGCAGTGGATGCAACACAGGCTTTAGGCCGAATTAAACTTGATTGCACAGATTATGATATCCTGATTTCCAGCACGCATAAATGGATACTGGGCATTCATGGAGGCTGCATTGTGGGTATCCCGGATAAGGATAAATCCATTACCACATATGCAGGGGGATGGTTCCATCTGGAAAACGCCTTTGAAGCTGACCGTTTTGAACGCACAGTGAGGAAAGAGGGGGCCCCCAGTTTTTCGGTTGGCATGCCCAATTACGCGGCCATCTACGCGTTAAACGCTGCACTGGGTTATATCGAAAGCGTGGGGGTAGCAGCCATTGCCGCACATGCCAACCCCTTGGTGGCACAACTTGAAATCGGGCTTCGGGAACTGGGCCATTTGCCCATGTGCCCCCAGCGCGAAGACAGTTACAGCGGCATTCTCGCCATTCAACATGATCGCGCAGATGATATCCACGCACGTCTGGAGGCGGCTGAAGTCCATGTGATGAACCACGCAGGGCGTTTACGCATGGCACTGCACGGCTACAATACCTCAGCAGACGTGGAGAAATTTCTAAGCGTGCTGAAAAAAATGCTTTAGCTATCGTCTTTTCGCAAAGGTGCGAGATCTTCATCGCTGTCGGCGAGTTGATCGACCTTTGCCCCACCCACTGTACGTGCCTCGGCCAATATCTCTTCCGCTTCGCCCAAGCGGTTCATTTGACAGAGATAACATGCCAGATTGTAACCTATCAGCCATTCATTGGGAAAGATCGCCTGCATCGGCTCGAGGATTTTGTAGGCCTGCTCAATACTACCGCCAGCCCGGCGGCGAGTGGAGTAGGCATAATGCAACCAAAGACCAGCTTCCTTGGGGCATTGGGCACAGAGCATCTCGGCAAGCTTGGCGGCATCGTCCCATTGCTTGGTGACCATGAGGCAATCGAGACGCGCGGCTTGCACGGTGGGTTGGGACCGGAGTTCGGGTTCTATGCGCTGCAACTCGGCGAAAGCTTCGGTGGCGTTGCCCAACTCTAGCCAACCGAGGGCAGCTATTACATGATGCGAGGCAGGAGGCTCCAGTGTGTCCATGCGTTATTATTTGCTTTTGCTCATGTTGATCCAACTCCATAAATTCACCCATGCATTCGCTGTGGCTGGCCAAGGTGGAGGATGACACAATTTTTATCATCACCCTGGTAGTGGTATTGCTGGTCGTAACCGCCTATCTTGTGCTGGGCCGTGACGATACAATCCGTCTGCGGAAGGAAAAAAAGGAGGTGGAAAAAACCGATGACCCAGAGCACCAGGAGAAAGTTATTCACCGCCTTGATCGTGCCAACGATCTTCTCACCTCCATTCGCAACGGTATTTTGATATTGATCGTATTACTGGTACTGGTGCCTGTGCTGTTGTTGCTGTTGGCAAAGGGATGTGACATCTCTAAATTAGGTTCTCCTGCCCACATAATAAATCATACAAACACGTATAATCGTTAGTGTTTCGTGAAATAAAGAAACAATTTTCACTTGCATGGACGATAATGCTGTGGTAGTTAAAAAGAAACCAAGGACGCAAGCCCCAACCAACTAGGTGTCTCTCGAACTTAACAGTATAGGTACTCCGCATAATGCGGCGTTGCAGGGAGTAAAATCCCGGCAGGCGCAGCTGCAAGTTGGTGGGTATCCTATGGTGTCCAAGCTCCCTGACAGCACCCCGTCTGTCGCGGATACTTCACTCACTGCCTCCCAAGCAATACGGGAGTTTATGATGGCCGCGCAGAGTGCGGCGGTTGCGGTCGGCAGCACAGATCCGATGAAACCCTTTGTCGAGGGGATCGCACAGGACTTGAGCCGGGCCAACGGAGATGTATTTAGTGCCATGGGCCAAATGAACGACCTACAAAACGCCCTGTCCTTCGCGCTCGAAGCCAACGCTGGTCTGAGAGCAAATCCGGCATTGCAAGCCATCGCTTAAGCTACCCCACCATGCCGGAATTAGATTAGCGGCCTTGAGAGGGGTTGTTTTTTGTCTTAGTGCCAAGAGCGTGAGATTGATTCTCCGGGGAAATTAATGGAGCACACTGGTACGAGTCCTACCTCTGGAATCCATATCTCAACATCAATTTTTTGCATTTCCCCAAGGTTGAGGCGTTGCGCCGAATATCAAAAAAATACCTCTGCCTAACGCTTCAAGGCCATCATTTCCTTGAGAATCTCGTCACTGGTGGTGACCAT